>JAIXZE010000276.1 GCA_027489875.1 Verrucomicrobiales bacterium | reverse complement strand
CTGAGCATGAATCCTTTTATCATCATGCCGTCCGGGGTGTCCTCGCGGCGGAGGCCGGCCGCACCGAGGAGTCACGTCGACACCTGGCCCGGGCGATGGAACTGGCGACATTGCCCGGCGAGCGTGCTTTCCTCAGGAAGCAGCTGGAAGCGCTCGGTGGACCGGGCGCCGTGTGAGGAGAAGCCCTGCGACCCCATTGTCTTCCCCTTTGCGGCTTTGAGGCTTGGCGGCTTATTCGGCTTTCTCGCTTCACGGAAGGACGGGACTGGAAAAGCCGCGAAGCCGCGAAGCCGCAAAGGGAGAACGGGCGGCAGGGAGCTTCAGGGATTCTGGCGCCCCGCTGGGGCTCCGGCCCTTGTGCCGGGGGAAACCCGGGCTGACGCCCGGGTCTATCATCTTTCGCGCCTCCGGCGCTGGGGAACGATGCGGATTCAGATCCCGAGTTCGAGTTCGTTGGGAAGCAATGGGGTCGCGTCTAAATAGTTTACATTTGGGTGGTGTGGAGTGCGTCGTGTGAGTGGAAATGTAAAAAAGCGCCCCCATTATCCTCCGCACCCATTGTCCTCACTCAAAGACCCCCTCGATCAAATCCAGTTGGATGTCCTCAAGGGGCAGCTTCTCCGAACTGCTTCGGAAGGGCTGTTGTCCAGAGATTGGACACGCAGTGCGTGGATGTGGTTTTCGGCGATCTGTATCGGTAATTCTCGATGGCTCTAAAGCCTCGCCGTCAATAGCCACGCCTCGGACTTTGATTCAAGGAAGTATACAAACAGGCTACCCTGGCCCGGGATTGAACGAATACCCACCAAAACTTTGTCTGGATCCTCCAACCTAACTCCATCGCCAAAAGTAGACCGGATAAGGAGCCTTGCCGTGTCCATTTGCTGCTTTCTAGACTCACCAATCTGCAGAGAAACTCCAAGTGAACGTCCAAGAGATTCCACCGCCTGCGCGCATTCCGCGGAATCGACTCGCAGATAACACAGTAACTCACTTCCTTGCTGATCGAATCTGTTGCCATCGATCTGGATGCATGGCGGAATCGTGACACTAAGGGTTGATTCCACTGTTCTGCGTCTTCGCCCATCGGTATCAGTCAGCGCTATGTATAGCCACAAGGCCAAACAGGTTAAAACGCCTATGATCACGCCGATTTTGGTGATTTTTAGCAAGAATGCAAAATCGCCCTGTACTTAACAGCAGTCAAGTCTACGCGGCCGTTTTGCCCCCATACTTTGATTATGTCCTCAACGGGACCCATGAAGACTGTCCGCATTAAGGATTGTTTTCAAAATAGAGACGGTAAGCAATGGGGTCGCGTCTAAATAGTTTACATTTGGGCGGTGCGGAATGCTTCGTGTGTGGCGAAATGTAAAATGTAAAGACGCGACTCCATTGCCCTCCCCTTTGCGGCTTTGAGGCTTGGCGGCTTACTCGGCCTTTCCCCTTCTCGGAAGGACGGGACCGGAAAAGCCGCGAAGCCGCGAAGCCGCAAAGGGACAGGCGGGCGGAAGGGATTTTTCAGGGATTCTGCCGCCCCGCTGGGGCTCTGGCCTTTGGGCCGGGGAAACCCGGGCTGACGCCCGGGTCTATCATCTTTCGCGCCTCCGGCGCTGGGGAACGATGCGGATTCACATCCCGAGTCCGAGTCCGAGTTCGTGGGGAAGAAATGGGGGGCGTCTAAATAGTTTACCTTTGGGTGGTGTCGAACGCATGGGCTGGGGCGAAATGTAAAATGTAAAGACGCGACCCCATTGTCCTCCCCGGCGTTCCTACGGGGTTCCCGCAAGCGATTGCCAGATCAGGTCGGCAACATCGCGGCCGTACTCCTCATCAAGATCCCTTCGATTGAGGATGAACCAGTCTTGGGTGCGGGCGTGAACCAGGTGGATCGCGGCAAAGGCGCTCCCCGCACTCCCGGCCTCAGGCCCCCACGTTCGGGCGGTCTCCTCCAGAATCCTCAGCCGTTGCGACCATTGCGCGCAGAGTTGGTGATATCCGTCCGTTGGAATCCTCACGGAAGAGAGATCGCATGCATTGCTGAACGTTGCGTCCCGCAAGCAGGCACCCTCGAACGAGACATCCGTCATGCGGTTTGTTCGTGGCACTCCATACTCCAACACATCGTCAGGAAGCGCAAAGCCGCCTCGGAACCAGACATCCCTCAACTCCCCCATGAACCCACATCGTTCGAAGGACGCACCATTGAAGTCGCATCCATTCAGTTTGCAGTCGCGGAACTCACAATCATCAAACTCCGGACGAACAAACAGGGCCTGAGTAAAGTCAGCGCGGTCGAAGGCGCAGGACACAAACCGACTCCCCCGGTAGCCCAGCACGCCTCCACGGAACGACGTTCTTGAGAAACGGCAGGAGAGGAACTCGTTTCCGTGGTCTCCTATCGCCTGGAAGGAAGCGCCTGCGAAATCCGCGCGGTCAAATCTGCTGCGCTCCAGCCAGACTCTTGCCCATGAAGAGGCGGTGAAGTCAGCAGGACCAAAGCGGACCCGCCGTAACTCAGCAGTCTCTGGCACACACAGGCCGCGAAAATCGAGCAGCCCATCCTCGGTCATGCCGAAGGGTGATTCCAATACGCTGAAGCCGTTTCCAGACCGCCCCATGGAGACGAGACGATCCACGAACTCCTTGCCTCCACCCTCCTGCCATCGAGTCTTGAATCGCTTCACTTTGTTGATGGAGAGATCTCACCCTCGGTTTCCTGCAAACTGCGCAGTGCGGCCCGTACAACCTCGGACGCGTTGTTGCATCGCCCGGACTCGATCCATCGGCGACGCGTGGTGCGAGGGGAAATGTAAAATGTAAAGACGCGACCCCATTGTCCTCCCTGAGCGGGCGCTTTCACATCGCCGCCTGAGGGCAGGCGGCCTACATCCAAGACAAACTCCACGGCCTTCCGATCTGTGTCATGTGTGGAAAACCATTCCGGTTCCAGGTTGGTGCGCATTCGTGGGGCTCACAGCCGGCGGCCTTCCTCGACGTCCATGAGCTCGAAGAAGGTGATTAGGTCGTCGCGATGGGCCAAGCCGGCGTCGGCCTTGCTCCGGAGGAGGCTGGGGGTGCCGGAATCGCGCCAGCCACGTTTCATCATGAAGGTGTTCCACACCTCGATCTCCTCGGCGTCAGGGCGGCGTCCCTGGGCGAGGCAGCGCTCGAGGATTTCCTCGTCGGTTCCGCCGGCCAGTACGCTCTCGGTGAACCTTTCGTAGGTGATGTGGAGGAAGCGGCAGAAGCGGTCGTCGAAGGTCCGGTTACCGGGGATGAATCCCACGTGGTAACCCTCCGGGAGCTTGCCTGCCGCGTGGAGCCGGACCTTGTCGATCAGGCGGGACACCAGGACGATGCCAGAGACCTTCTCGTACGGGCTGCGGATCGGGAAACTCATGGGCGCAGTGGTATCCGATCAGGGTCTTGCCCGCAATCGGTGAGGCGGAGGTTTGAACAACCACGACGCGACGGCAGCGACGAATGCAGACCGATGCCCTGCCGGCACGTGGTGTTCGTTGCTGCGTGGCGAAACATAGAATGTAAAGATGGGACTGCATTGCCCTCCGTGAATCCCGTGCGCTGATTCGGTGGATGGGCATGAGCGGCTGGGTGGTGGCAACGCCGGGAAACACCTTGCCGGGTCGGAATGAGCCGCGCAGAGTACTTAGAGTTAGTATTTTGCCATCCGTTGCTGGCCGGGGGTGCAGGCAATCCGCGTCGCATTGCTGTCACGACCGTGAGCTACGGGTCAACCAACACAGCACAGAGCGCTTTGGCATCATGAACCACCCTTCTGTCCGTACCCGAGTTCGCCTCTCGGCCGCCGTCGTGTGGGCCGCGCTGGCAGGGGCCGCTGTCCCGGTCAGCCAAGCGGCTTCCATCATCGGTCTGGGCGACCTGCCCGGCGGCATTTTCAACAGCTTTGCCTACGGCGTCTCGGGCGATGGCTCGACGGTGGTGGGCAGTGGCACTGGCGCCAGCGGCAACGAGGCGTTCCGGTGGACGAGCGGCGGGGGCATGGTGGGTCTGGGCGACCTGGCCGGCGGTTTTTTCTTCAGCGGTGCCCTCGGCGTCTCGGGCGATGGCTCGACGGTGGTGGGCCTT
>JAIXZE010000348.1 GCA_027489875.1 Verrucomicrobiales bacterium | reverse complement strand
GCCGCGGCCAGCTTCTTGAGTCCGGCGGGCGACTTGGCTTCGAGATAGCACCGGATCAGGGGCTCCGTTCCCGAAGCGCGGAAGGCGACCCATTCATCATCGGGCAACACGAACTTGAATCCATCCGTGGTGATGAACTGCAGGACCTTCTTGCCGGCGAAGGATTCCATCCCGGCCGCCAGCCGGGTGAGCAGGGCTTCCTTCTTGTCCGCGGGGACCGCGACGTTGATGCGGTCGGTGTGGAATTCGCCGGCCTGTTTGGCGAGGTCCGCCAGGATCTTGCCGAGGGGGCGCTTCTCGACGGCGACGAGTTCCGCCATCAGCAGGCAGGCCAGAATGCCGTCCTTCTCGGGCACGTGACCCTTCACGCTGAGTCCACCGGATTCCTCGCCACCGACGATGACCGGCTCGGATTCCATCAGCGCGCCGATGTACTTGAACCCAACCGGTGTCTCATGGAGTTGGACGCCAAGGAGCCGGGCCACCGCATCGACCTGATGGCTGGTCGGGACCGTGCGGACGACCGATCCGGTCCAGCCGCGGTTCTTCTTCAGGTGATACAGGGCGAGGGCGAGGATCTGGTTCGGGGTGAGCCAGGTGCCGTCCTTGTCGACGATGCCGAAGCGGTCGGCGTCGCCGTCGAGGCCAAGGCCCAACTGCGCCTTGCCGGCGAGGATGGCCTCACGGGCTTCGGACATGCCCTCGGCGTTGGGCTCGGGATGATGTCCCCCGAAGGAGGGGTTCAGGACGTCATGGAAGCGGATCACCTTGGCCCCGCCATCTTCGGTCAGGAAGGTGTCCAGGTAACCGCGGCCGGTGCCGTACATCAGCTCGACGGCGACCTTGAGCTTGGCCTTCCGGATGGATTCGAAATCGATGAGCTTCCGGATCTGCTTGAAGTAATCGGGCGCGGGATCGAACGAACGGCATTCGTAGGTGCCGACGATGGCCGCCTTGAACGTCCAACCTTCCTCCTGTCGCTTGCGGATGTTCGCTTCCACCTGCTTGGTGACCTCGGGTGGAGCCGCTGCGCCGTTCTGCACCGAGAACTTCAATCCCTGGTACTCCGCGGGATTGTGGCTGGCGGTCATGTTGATGCCGCCAATGGCCTTCTTGGAGCGGATCGCGAAGGCGATGACCGGCGTCGGGGCGTCGCGCTGGCAAAGCAGGGGTTGAAGTCCGTTCGCAGCGAGGACCTCGGCCACGGCGAGGGCGAACTCGCGTCCGAGGAAACGGGTGTCGTGTCCGATGATCACCACCGGCTTGCGGCCATGGATGGGAGATCCGGGGCGCTCAAGTTCCGCCTTCCAGTGGTCGGCGATGCCCTGGGTGGCCACCCGGACATTGTCGAAGGTGAAGTCGCGCGCGATGAGGCCGCGCCAGCCGCTGGTGCCGAACTTGATGGGGGTGGGCATGGATGGGGTGGGTTGGAGGGACAGGGGTCGGGAAGCAGGAGAAAAGCAGGGGCAGATCGGGGCGGACGCAGGAGGCGGGAGCACCCACAGGGCGCGAGGATCCGGCCTCAGCTGCGCCAGTCGAAGGCCTTCTTCTTCACGGCGTAGATGTAGCCGACGAAGAGGATACCCAGGAAGGAGAGCATGCCGCCCAGGACCAACGCGGCGTCGGTCTTGAGCATGTCCTTGTAGGTCACGGCCCACGGGTACATGAAGACCACCTCGATATCGAACAACACGAAGAGCAGGGCCACCAGGTAGAACTTCACCGACAGCCGCGCGGAACCTTCGCCTTCGGGAAGCATGCCGCACTCGTAGGCGGAATCCTTGACCTTGGTGCGGCGTCCCACCTTCCCGGCGACGACGGAGAAGATCAACGTTCCAAAGGCGAAACCCACCGCCACCCCAAGGAACATCAGGACCGGCAGGTACTGTTGCAGCTGCGAACTCATGTGCAGGGCAAAGGTACGGTTCGGGCCAGCACTGGCAACCCGGAAGTCTGGGCGGTGTGACAGGATTGGAGGGAGGAAGAGGACAGGATGTCAGGATGACAGGATGGGGTGGGGGAAGGTGGGAAAGGGGGAGGGTGGCGAAGGGGCATCCTGTAAATCCTGTGGATCCTGTCTGCGGGGAAGAAGAGGACAGGATGGCAGGATGACAGGATGGGGTGGGGAAGGTGTGGAATGGAGACGGTGGCGAAGGGTCATCCTGTGAATCCTGTGCATCCTGTCTGTGGGGAAGAAGAGGACAGGATGGCAGGATGACAGGATGGGGTGGGGGAAGGTGGGGAATGAAGACGGTGTCGAAGAGTCATCCTGTGTATCCTGTGCATCCTGTCCGCGGGGAAGAAGAGGACAGGATGTCAGGATGACAGGATGGGGTGGGGGAAGGTGGGGAAGGGGGAGGGTGGCGAAGGGGCATCCTGTAAATCCTGTGCATCTTGTCTTTGGGAAGGAAGAAGACAGGATGGCAGGATGACAGGATGGGGTGGAATGTCGGGTCTTCAGGGTCTGGGGCGGAACGGGAAGACCAAGTCGTTGCGTTTGAGATCGGGGCCCAGAAACCGTGGAGAGATACGCAGGATGTGCGCGCGGGTGGGATGGACGGTGAAGATCATCCTGAAGTATTTCGGAGGTTTGGTATGGGGAGTCGGTGGTACGAGGGCAACTTGATGCAGTCTGGGGGCGTAGATCGCCTGGATTGGGGTCGTCAGCGACCAGGACTGGTCGAGGTCATCGGTAATGGAGGTGAGTTGAAGGAAATGGTCTTGCGGAATCGATTCGACCACGAAGTGCAGGACAAAGCTGGGCGGTGTCTGGGTATGGGTGCTGCGGATGGCAATGCCGGTCACGGCCGCCGAGGACTTGGTGGATCGGGCTTCGCGGAAAAGGGGAATAGCCTGAGCCGTACTGTCCGCGTCGATGGGCCCTTGGCTTTGAATCCCGATCGGACCTGCGGGCAGGATTTCAGGAGTTGCAGCGGAGGCGGAATGGTCGGGCGTGAGCAATTCGAGTTGCCAGACGGGTTCGTCGAAGAAGAGCGATCCAGAGCCGAAGAATGAATGGGTCCGTTCCTGAGGAGGTGTCTGGCCGGGATTCAGGGGAAGTTTGTTGCCGCCGGGGTCGCTCAAGCGTGCAGCCACGATTCGAGGGATATTGGAGGTGTTGGCAGCCGACCATGACGCCTGAGTTTGGACCTGTACCCAACGCTGCCCGTTGGAACGTGTGCGGGGGGTGGCTGTGACGGTGAGGTCGTGGATGATCAACGCGGAATCGGGATCGCCGACTCGGGCTGGGAGTGGGGCGGCCTGCCATCCAGCGTCCGAAAGTGGGGATGGATTTTGGACGCGAAGCAGATTCAAGGTGCGGGATTGGCCATTGAATGAGGTGAGCTGAACGGTGAACTCAGGGACTCTGCGAGGATAGAAATCGAGGAGCAGCAGGGCGGACCAGGGTCCGACAGAGCCATTGGCGCGGCTGACTCCAGCCAACGGACCGTCCATTGAGAATCGGGCCTGAATGGCAGGAGCGACCGGCATGGGCACACCCTTTGTGCCGGGTTGGATGGCGGGGTCGTCGCGGAACCAAAGGCCGAGACTTTCACAGGGCGTGGTGAAGGTCTGCTGGACGGGCGACTTCCAGCTGTCGGGAATGTCGAGAAGCGGTGATACAAGGCTTTCCACGGAACTGCGCCAAGTGGTCGGGGACGCGTGGGACTTGCCAGCCGTGCTGGTGATTCGACGCAATGAATGGCTCGGGGACAGGACGATGACTTCGGTGGCAGGCGATTCCAGATCCGCGGCGTTGGATGGCTCGACGTTGAGGAGGTACAGAACCCACAGCAGCAGCGGACGACAGGATGACAGGAGGAACGGGATGGGTAGCCGTCGGGTCCTTTTGCGTCGGCTCATCGGGAACATCGTAAGGGTCCGATTGCAGGTGAGAATTGACACGAAAGAGCTGCCTTGAAGGTTCTCTGAATGGAAGAGCAGGAACTGACAGGAAAAATCATTGGTTGTGCCATGCGTGTCCATTCCGGACTTGGGCCGGGGTTTCTGGAATCCGTTTATCTCAGGGCATTGGTTCACGAGTTGGGCAAAGCCGGACTGAGGATGGAGTGTCAGAAACGGATCGTCGTTCATTACGACGGCATCGTTGTTGGCGAGTTCTCAGCGGACATCCTGGTTGAGGACCGGGTATTGCTGGAATTGAAGGCGAACCAATCGCTGGCGACTGCCAACGAAGTCCAGTTGGTCCACTACCTGACTGCGACAGGTATTGAAGTCGGGCTTCTGCTCAACTTCGGTGGCGGGCGGCTTGAGGTCAGGCGCAAGACAAGGACGTACCGGCCGAGTCGTGTGTCCGCCGCGGACTGTGATGCTGTCCGCGGAGAAGAAGACAGGATGTCAGGATGACAGGATGGGGTGGGGAAGGTGGGGAATGGAGACGGTGGCGAAGGGTCATCCTGTGAATCCTGTGCATCCTGTCTGCGGGGAAGAAGACAGGATGTCAGGATGACAGGATGGAGTGTGGGAAGGTGGGGAAGGGAGACGGTGGCGAAGAGTCATCCTGTGAATCTTGTGCATCCTGTCTGCGGGAAGAAGAAGACAGGATGGCAGGATGACAGGATGGAGTGCGGGAAGGTGGGGAAGGGAGACGGTGGCGAAGGGTCATCCTGTAAATCCTGTGCATCCTGTCTGCGGGGAAGAAGAGGACAGGATGGCAGGATGACAGGATGGAGTGTGGGAAGGTGGGGAAGGGAGACGGTGGCGAAGGGTCATCCTGTGAATCCTGTGGATCCTGTCTGCGGGGAAGAAGAGGACAGGATGGCAGGATGACAGGATGGAGTGTGGGAAGGTGGGGAATGGAGAAGGTGTCGGAGGGTCCTCCTGTAAATCCTGTGTATCCTGTCTGCCGGGAGAACATCCCCACCGAGATTTGTGCATCCTCACCCGGGCTGCTATGCAAACGGGGTGGAACCCAGACACGCCTACATCGTGCTCAATCTCATCGAGCACCTCGGCCCCGTCCGACTGCGACAATTGCTCAATGCTTTCGGCGATCCCGTCTCCATCCTGAACGCGGACGCCGATCAACTCCAACAGGTGCACGGGATCGGGCCTGATGTCGCCGGGGCCATCGCCACCTGGCGGGGGACGGTCGACCTGGAAGGAGAGCTGCGTCGGATCGACGACTTCGGGTGTCGGGTGCTGTGCATGGAAGATCCCGAGTATCCACCCCTGCTGCGCGAGATCTACGACCCGCCGATCGTCCTGTACCTGAAGGGCACGCTCACGCCGGCGGACCGCAACGGCCTGGCGATCGTGGGTTCGCGACAGACGACCTCCTACGGAAACGAGGTGGCCCGGCGCTTCGCCTACCAGCTGGCGTACACGGGCGTGACGGTCGTCAGCGGCGGGGCGCGTGGGATCGACACAGCCGCCCATCAGGGAGCATTGGCTGCCGGTGGTCGGACCGTTGCTGTCTTGGGAACAGGGATCAATCGCGTGTTCCCCCCGGAGAACCGCGAGCTGTTTGAACGGATCGCCGAACGAGGCGTCGTGATGACCCAATTCCCGTTCGATCGGCCCGCTGACAAGCAGAGCTTTCCCATCCGCAACCGGATCGTGGCGGGCATGACCATCGGCACGATCGTGGTGGAAGCCAACCTCACCAGCGGAGCAATGATCACGGCAAACTTCGCCACCGATTACGGTCGGCAGGTGTTCGCGGTGCCGGGGCGCATCGATTCACCGCGGAGCAAGGGTTGCCACGAACTCCTCAAGAAGGGCGCCAAGCTCTGCGAAGGTCTCGACGATGTCCTTCCGGAATTCGAGTACCTGTTCCCGCCGCCCAACCGTCCTGCGGGACCCGCAGCCGCCGCCGGTCCAGCCCTGACCTTGTCGGAACCCGAGGAAGCCGTCCTCCGCGCCCTCGGAACGGAGGAACGCGAAGCCGACGAAATCCTGCGCGAGCTGGGGATGCCCACGGCCGCCGTGAACGTGGCGCTCTTCAGCCTCGAGATGAAGCGGATGATCCGTCAGTTGCCCGGCCGACGGTTCCGTCGCGTCGGTGGCGGGGAAGGTTGATCGTGTGGGTTTGAATTAATCGTGGTTGGTTACGGTTCATTGCCTCCATGAACTGCCGATCCCGGGGGATGGGTTGGAAAGTCTCTTTCCACGGTGCACGCTTCCAGTTCACCTCAACGAGCGCAGATCGGCACTCATTGCCTCCGTTTGGGCAATCTTGTGTGGCGCGGGTGAGAGTTCCGATTCAGCCAAGGTCAATTCTGCAACTCCCCCGCCCGTCGCGGGTGACCATGGCAGATCGCTTCGGAACCCAACTCCAAACGGTTTCCAAAAGGATCATTGAAGCGGATGCAACAGGGGCCGCTGGGCCGTTTGACCGGCCCAAAATCGATGCCGAAGTCCCGCAGTCTCCCTTCAAATTGTTCAAGATCTCCCACAATAAGCCGGAAAAGTGGGGTGGTCCGTGGTTTGAAGTCTGGATCCATCACAACGCGCAGTTGTACGGCCCCCACCTGATAACTGGAAACGACCCGGTCCGCGGGGTCCTCGACCTGGGGAAGCTCAAGCAAGGCAAGGACGCCACTGTAAAATTTCCTGGCGCGCTCGGATTCTCCTCCGGGAATCGTGACCTGGACGTAATCGAGGGTGGCGTTCATGCGGAATCCGCCGCTGCAGGATCGGTACCAATCCGTTGGGGATCGTTTCTGGCGAAACTCTGTTGTTCCCGTTGGGGCGGGCGCGGGCGGTTCGATGCCTGGGATTGGGTCCCTGGCCGGTGGCGTGGCTTTTCAGAATCCGTCGCCTGTTGGTCGCCTTCCATCCTGCTAGTCGTGATAAGCCACGACATCCTTTTCGCCGATGGTGACGTGTCCGCCCTGTTGAAGCCGTTCCACCAGGCTGACCGCATCAGCTTCGGTGGCGTCCTTGCCCAGCAAGGTCCGCAGCTGGCTCACGAGCGTTCGCTTCCGTTTCGGACGGGTGGTGGCGAATTTCCGCAGGTGGGCGAGTGCCCGGATCAGCGGGTCCTCCGGCACCGCAGTCCCCGCCTTTGGCGTTTTGGGTGCCTTGGGTGCGAGGGTTGACGCCTTGGGTGGGACGAAGAACGGCAGCGTGTCGAAGCCCTCGTGACGACGGGCCTGAATGTGCCGGCTCCGCAGGTGCTCGACGAGCGGGTCAAATCCCGTGTCCTTGGAGATGATGTGGATGAAGGCAGCCGGATGGGTACTCACGATCCGGCCCAGGTAATAGGCAAGTGCCAGATCGAGGGCGTTCTTGCCGGAAGAGGCCAACCGAATCAGCTGCACGGAGCTCGCGTGCGCCATCAGTTTCTCGACAAGGCCGACGTCCAGCCGGGTCTGGTTGGCACCCAGCAGGATGGTGAAGTTCACCGATTTTGCCCCGATCACGGAAACATCGACGTGATGGATGTTCTCGAAATCCACGAACACATGGTGGAGCGGCGCAGGGGTGTCAGGCATCGGGTTCACGGTTTCACGAGGTGGTGAGTTCAGCGACGAGGGAGGTGAGGAGGTTTTGCGCAGTGGCGCGGGAGGCGGCGAGTTGCGTTTCCAACGCGTCCACCAAGGCCATCAGTTGCTCCACCTTCGCCACGATCCGGCGTTGCTCGGCGAGGGGAGGGAGGGCAAAGGGCGACCTCGCGAAGTAATTGCTTGGAACGCGCTTCTGGCCGGCGGAGCCCGTAATCCTCGGAATGCCGCGAGTGATGAATCCGCGTGTCTTGAGGTAGAGAATCACGAACTCGGGAAGAACTCCTTCGCCAGTCTGGCGGAAGACGTGCGGTTCGGTGGTTCCCGCCCCGAAGCCGCCGGTCAGGCCGTTCATAACGTCGGATTCCCCGTTCTCGAAGCATGGTGTAATCTTCGCCATCACCACATCGCCGTTTTTGAAGTGGGTGTAGCCGCTCTTGATTTCGCCCCATGGGCGCTCCTCGTGTCGAGCAACGTCCATCTCCACCAACCGAACTTCTCGAAGAAGGTTTCCAGTTTCATCTTCTGGATTCCTCTTCCTGTGCCCATTCGATGAGCTTGGCTTGGAGCACTTCCTTGGAGGGCATGTAGAGCGCGGAGGCTTTCTGGCGTTTCAGCTCGCGGACGTTCCAGCCTGAGTTGGCCGACTCGATTTCGTAAAAGCTGCGTTCCTCAGGATCCTTGATTCCGAGCAATTCGACATAGTGGGACCAACTCAGGGTGAAGGGAGATTTCCGAGACAGAGTCTCTGAAATCTGGGCAGGCACCAATCCACAAGACACCGTCTGTTGTTTTCGATTTGATGGCCATTGGCCAGACGCCGTCTGGCCAATTGGGTGGTGTTGTGACGATTGGTCAGACGCCGTCTGACCAATTCACAGACGGTATTCGACGAAGAACTGCCGCATGAGTTTGAGATTGGTCAGGAAGAAGCCGGAGCCGAATTCCTTCGTCAGTCGGGCCGAAAGCTCCTTCAGCATCTCCGTACCATACGCCGCCCGCTTCTCCCCCTTCTGCTCATGTTCCACGATGCGGCGGCCGATCTCGAAATTGGTGAGAACCTGAAAGGTATGCTGCATCTGGACCCTGCCCACGCATGCAACGGGGTGGCGACGTCCTCGTCGCCGTTCCAAAGCCATTCCCAATGGCGATGAGGACATCGCCGCCCCGAACCCTCTCCCAAACGGAGCCATATCAAGTTGCATCAACACGAACCGAGAGGATCTGACGAAAGATTCGTGGGAATGGATCGCTCGGGCCACCGGCATCGCCGGATGATCTATTTCAGCAATGGCCATTCGACTCCGGAGGAGCACGCTCTGGCAGCGATCCGGTCCTGCCTTGGTAGCGTTCAAGTGTACTCAAGGGACATCCTGGCGGATTTGCAGGGCCGAGACAGTGTGGGTTTTCGATCGCTGTACCCCTTGCCTCACGGAGAGCTGTGGAGTGGCCAGAGGGCCACAACCGCGTTGCGGTTGGGTGGCGTGGGGGCATTCGACCGAGGGCAGGCCTCGTTCCTCGGCCAACCCTGGGCTTGGAGACTCAACGCCTTTGGCGTTGGGTGACGAGAGGTGGGGATTTGTTTTCCGCTGCGGTCACCTGGCGAGGAGGGGTTTTGCAGTCTGGAAGAAATGTGCGTCGAGGGCGTCGGCCCAGAGGCGGGCGGCCTTGGCGGCGCCGGATTCGCTGAGGTGGATCCGATCGGTGGTGTCTTCGCGGGCGAGGGTGTCGTAGTCGGGGCCGGGGAAGCAGTGGGGATGGTCGCGGATCATGCGTTCCTGGACGCGTCGGACCTGACCGGAACCGCCGGGGGGTGACTGTCGGTTCACGACCACGGCGAGGTCCGGAAATCCGGTGTCCTTCCGGGCCTGTTCGATCCAGGCCTTGTAGTTCGCGAGGATCTTCGCCTCGTCCTTCTCGGGCCAATCGTTCTGGCCATGGTCGGCGAGGATGGCCCTCAAACCGGTGACGGAGGCGTAGCGGGTCAGGGCGTGCTCGAGTCGGATGTAGGGCATGCGGAGGGAGGACTTCACGAAGCTGTGTTCGAAGGCCTCGCCCCGGGCGGACCTCGCCCAGTGTTCCAGGGTGCTGCCACCGAAGGCAGCGTTCAGGACGAGGACCGGCACATCATGGGTGCGGGCGACGTGTTCGGCGAACCGGGCCCAGAAATAGGTTCCGCGTCCGGCGGGAGCCGGGTGGACGTTGGAATCGAAATGGCTTCCGACCGGCTTGGGCAGGAACTGCGGGTCGCCGCTGAACTGGTAGCGTCGTCGGGATTCGAAATCGCCCGAGGGCAGCGCGATCGTGCTGACACGATCATCGGTCGCGCCGGGAAGATTGATCTCGCCGCCATGGGCGACGGAATGGCCGACGACCACGAAGACCTCGCCGACGCCGATCCGCTCGACGGATGTG
Source organism: Verrucomicrobiales bacterium (assembly GCA_027489875.1). GTDB lineage: Bacteria > Verrucomicrobiota > Verrucomicrobiia > Limisphaerales > UBA9464 > UBA6176. The sequence goes on along the minus strand of JAIXZE010000348.1, from coordinate 1,043 downwards.
GTGGCTTCGATGCCTTCGCTTCGGGCGCGGACATCCAATGTGTACCAGCCTGACGAAGCAACGAGTTCGCCCTGATAGGTGCAGTCTGGCTGGACGGTTCCGAGGGTGGTCCAGGCGCCGGCCTTGCCGGTGGCGACGTCGGCGAGACGGGCCTCCACCGTGGAACCCGGCCAGGCGCATTGACCGGCGACACGGAGCGTGGCGTTTCCGGCCTGGTCGCGCTGGAACACCAGGCGATTCGCAGGTGACCCCACGGACAGCGTCGGCTTCGCGGCGGCACCGTCGGTTGGCCGCAGTCGGATGAACGCGATCGAAGGTGCCTTCAGGCTCAGGTTCATCGAGGCGGTATCGCCGGTCAGGGCCTCCGTGCGGGCCTGGGCGAAATCGGTTTCGGCGCTGACGATTCGCGTCTCGGCCGTCACGCCGCCGGTCCATGCGAATCCCTTCCAGTTCACGGCGAAGTCCGAACGCGGGTCGCTGAAGTTGCTCACGAGGATCGTGGCTTCTCGGCCATTGGCATTCAGGCCGCCGGCGAAGGCCAGTTTCCCGGGGACGGCACCGTGGGACTCGACCCGACGTGGCGTTTCTCGCAGGCCCTGAAAGGCGCGGAGGGCTTGGTAGGATTTCTGGGCAACGCCGTGTTCCGTGAAGATGCCGAAGGCACCGAGTTCGCCGTGGAAGAGGTTGCAGACGTCCACCGGAGCGTCCTGGAGTTCCAGCAGCGCGGTGGCGATGAAGGCGGCTCCCTGGGTGCCGGCCATTTCCCCGTAGTAACGCTGGCGGCCCAACGGGGTTCCGGATTTTCCGATGGGGCTCCAGCTGTTGCCGGGGAGGAAATTCCACTCGTTCAAGTGGCTCTCGGTTTCGGTGAAGCCGTGGGAATCGAGAAGTTGCCGGATGGCCCGGGAACGCGCGGTGAGTTCCGTGGGATCGGCGGTGTAGCAATGCCACGAGAAGAAGTTCAGCGGGACGTTGTCCTTGCGGCACATCTTCAGGAAGCGCTCGGCGAACTCCGTGGGAACAAACTGGCCCTTCACGAAGCT
>JAIXZE010000128.1 GCA_027489875.1 Verrucomicrobiales bacterium | reverse complement strand
TCCAGGATCACCCCCTGGAACAAAGCCCGTCCCACCGCCTGCCGTTCGCCAAATCCACCGCCCACGAACACGTGGTAACCCTCCACCGATTCACCGGCACGCTTCACCTTCGCCCCCAGTAATCCGATGTCCCCCATGTAATGCTGCGCGCACGAATTCGGGCATCCCGTGAGGTGGATGTTCACCGGTTGATCGAGTGTCACCCGCCGATCCAACCACTGCATCAGCGCCATGGCATCGCCCTTGGTGTTCGACGCGGCAAACTTGCAATGGCTGTTGCCGGTGCACGCGATGAATCCGCCCCGCAACGCGCTGGCCTGCCAGTTCAAACCCGCCTTCACCAACGCCTTCTTCAGCGTTTCCACAAAAGCCTCGGGCACATTCGGGATCACCAGGTTCTGCCACACCGTCAACCGCACCTCGCCGGAGCCGTAGTTCTCCGAGAGCTCAGCCAATCGCCGCAGCTGCTTCGAGGTCAATTGTCCCACCGGAATCTCCACGCCCACCCAGTGAAGGCCTCGCTGCCGCTGCGCGTGAACGCCCAGATGCGCGTGCATCCCACCCTCGGCCATCGGTGCTGGCGCAGGCACCTCGGCCCCTGCCGGAATCCGCAGCAACTCGAAGCCCAGCACCTTCTCCGTCTCGGCGAGGTAGCGCTCCAAAGTCCACGTCTCCAGCAGATGCTTCAGCCGCGCCTTCTTGCGATCCGTCCGATTGCCATTCGCCAGATACACCCTCAGCAACGCCGTCGTGACCCGGATCACGTCCGCCGCCGGCACAAGCACCCCCAGATCCCGCGCGAACGCCTTGTGCCCCGTCGCCCCGCCCAGTGCACACCGGAAGTAAATGCCCGCCGCCAACTGCTCGGTCACGAGATCCCCAACCCGCACGGCACCGGCCTCCGCGGCCGCAAGCTCCGCCGGTGTCCAGACGCGCACCGCCTTCCACCCAATGTCGTTCGTGTCCTCCACCGTCGGGATCCGTCCGCCGCCATGGAACGCGATGTTGAACTTGCGCGGCAGGTCGTAGAATTCGCGGTGGTTCAGGATCACCAATCCCAACTGCTGGACGATCGGCAACGTCTCCACCCGTTCGTCCACATCCACCCCGCTCGTGGGATCACACGTGAGGTTGCGGATGTTGTCCGCACCGGCACCGCGCGTATGCAGTCCGATGGCCTGGATACGGCGCAGGAATTCGGGCGCATCCTTGGGCGTGATGTGGCGGACCTGAAGATTCGCCCGCGTCGTCACCTGCAGGTAACCCGTGGTCAGTTGGTCCGTGATCGACGCGATCTCACGCAGCTGCGCAGAGGTCAGTTGCCCGCCCGGAATCCTTAGCCGTGCCATGTAGCCGTCCTTCATGGGGCTCATGAAGAACAGTCCCTGCCACTTGAACCGGAACGTATTCTCCTTGTCCGGTGCCTGGTTCGCCGCGGCGTGCTGCAACAGCAGCGAGTAGGCGTCCAACGGATGCAGCTCGCGCTTGATCCTCTCCTCGTTCGTCAGTTCGGAAAGATCCGGTCCGGCCGGAGCCACCACCGACGGCGGCACCATGTCGCCGAAGGTGAGGCCACGGTTCTGCAGGCCCGCAAACAGTCCCTCCAGGTAGGCGACCTGCTCGCTGTTCAGTGGCTGTCCGGCGACCTCACGGAATGGCAGTGGCATGGCGTCGTTCCTCTCGTTCTCAGTAAACGTCCCGTTGATAGCGTCCCGCAGCCCTCAGGGCTTCGAGGTATTCCGCGGCCTGCTCCGCATTGCGGCTTCCGTGGGTTTGCACGATCTCCCCCAAGGCCGCCTCCACATCCTTTGCCATCCGCTTGGCGTCGCCGCAGACGTAGAAATGTCCACCTGCCTCCAGCCACCGCCACACCTCGGCCCCGGATTCCCGCATGCGGTCCTGCACGTAGACCTTGTCCGTCTGGTCCCGGCTGAACGCCAGATCCAGCCGGGTCAGGAACCCGTCGCGATGCATCGGCTCCAACTCGTCCGCGTACAGGAAATCCGTCGACCGCCGCTGGTCCCCGAAGAACAGCCAGTTCCGCCCCGTCGCCCCCGTCGCCCGACGTTCCTCCAGGAACGCGCGGAAGGGCGCAATGCCCGTTCCCGGTCCCACCATGATCATCGGGAGTGTGGGATCCGTGGGCGGACGGAAGTTCCGGCTCACATGCACGAAAACCGGCACGGGTGTCTCGCCGGGAACCACCCGATCCGCCAGCCAACACGAGACCACACCCTTGCGGACGCGTCCATGCAGTTCGTACCGCACCGCACCCACGGTGAGATGGACTTCGCCCGGATGCGCCTTGGGCGACGATGAAATCGAGTAGAGCCTCGCCTGCAGCGGCCGGAGGTGTTCCGCCAGTTCTGCCGCCGTCAACCGCGCCCCCGGGGCCGTCCGCAACACATCGACCAGATCCCGCCCCGGCAGCCACGCGTCCAGTTCCGCCTTGCGAGCGGGTTCGATCAATCCGGCAAGCACCGATCCAGGGGCCTTCTGCGCGACACACTTCACGAACCCGCTCGCGGCCTGCGTCACCACCCACTGCTTCCTCAGCGCGTCGTGCAGGGGCATCCCACCCAGTGCCTCAACCGGCTCATCCCCGGTCAACCCCAGCGTCGCCAGCAATTCCTCCACCAACGCCGGACAGTTCTGCGGCATCACGCCGAGCGCATCCCCGGCCGCGTACGAAAGTCCCGAATCGCCCAACAGGATCTCCACGTGCCGGGTGTCCTTCGCCGACCCCGTTCCATTCAACGGTCGCGCCACGCGCATCCGGGCGGGGTACGGGTTCTTGCGTGTCCATCCCACTTCTTCCACTGCAACGGCCGGCACCACGTCAGCGACCGGCTTTGCGGTCGCCGCAGGAACCTCTCCCAACATCGGCCACAAGCCCTCGATCCACGCGGCGGCCGGCGCCTCGTAGTCCACGTCGCACTCCGCGCGCGCCACCAACCGCCGGGCTCCCAGGGCCGCCAACCGCTCGTCCATGCTACGGGCCGCCCCGCAGAAGTCCGCGTAGTTCCGATCCCCAAGTCCCAACACCGCGTACGACAACCCGGCCAGCGAAGGCGCGACGTCGCTGGAAAGTGCGGACCAGAAGGCCGCCGCGTTGTCCGGCGGCTCGCCATCACCCCACGTCGACGTCACCACCACGAAGCGCCCGGCTCCGGCGAGATCCGCCAACGCCACCGAATTCAGCTCACGCAGGGTCACCTGGAACC
>JAIXZE010000308.1 GCA_027489875.1 Verrucomicrobiales bacterium | reverse complement strand
GTCGCGGTGAAGAACGCCGACGGGCTGCAACTGAAGGGTGGCGGGCGGCTGGAAGGCTGCGTCGGGCCCTGCCCGTTGTGCCTGTGCGCCGATGCCCAGGTGGACGTGACCTACAAGAACGGTGATTGGGACGTCAGCTACTGAGAACCCATGAGCTCCTCCCACAAAACCCTCTTTCCCTGGAGATTTGAACCGATGAAAGCATTGCTCCTGGCCCTTGGCCTCCTGCTGACGGCGGCGACGCCGGCCCTGCGTGCGCAGGGTCAGATCCTCGAAGACACGGTCTTCACACTGGGGACGGTGACGCGTGACCAGACCAACCGCCACTGGGCCTACGTCGTCCTGCAACCCACCGATGCCAGCCTTCTGGCCCAGCGGAAGCTGGCCGTGTACGTCAAGCCGGGGGATGCCAGTTCGGCCACGCCCTACGAGCGCCAGGCCATCCTCACCCTCCAGACGGATCCCGCGGCCATTGCCGCGCTGCTGCAACGGGCGGCCAGCATCGGTGATGACCTCACCGCCCTGGATGGCCGGGTGAACAACCTCTTCGCGGCGTTGGTTCCAACGGGGACGCCGACCCTGTCGCAACGGTTGAGCATCGTGATCCGCGGTTCCCTGGATAAGCCCCAGTATTACCAGAAGCTCGTCCATCTCTCGCGCTTCCATCCCGCCGTGGCGATGTGCCTCGGATTCGGTCACGCCGAACAGATCAGCAACGGCAAGCACACCTTCGAGGTCCGCGACTTCGACCTCGGCGCCAACGCCGATCGCGGCGTGCTGGGACGCGTGATCGTCGAGGCGGGGAACCCGCTCGTGCTCCCATCGCCCGGTGCGCCCTTCGAAGTGAAGGATCCGTCCGGCAAGGGCCACCTGAACGTGAAGCTCCGCTGGTCGACATCGCCCGACCTGCGCCGGGTGTCGCTCCTGTCCTACGGGTTCAATGTGTATCGCGTGCCGAAGTTCGTGGCGGATGGCAACGCGGGCCTGTTCTACGCGGCCAACCCCGACCGCACGCAGTTCCTGCAGCAGGTGAAGACGAACCCGGCCATCGGACGCGTGACGCAGTTGCCTGTGCTGGCCAGCCGCAACTTCGATGACTCGCCGGCGGTCAACGTGAACTCCGTGCTGAATCCCACGAACAAGGTTGCGTTCGTTGCCGACGACGGTGGTCTTTCCGGAGGCACCTATGTGTTCAAGGACGGGCAGGCGTTCGTGTACTTCGTGACGGCCCGGGACCTGTTGGGCCGCGATGGCTCGGTCTCGCGCGGCACGCTGGTGACCCTGTGCGACCGCATGCCGCCGGACGCACCCCGCCTGCCACTGGTCCAGAATCATTATGTCTTCACGGCTGGATCCCCGAAGCAGCACTTGAAGGTGACCTGGAAGGCCGTGAATCCCGTTACCGAGGATACCGGCGTTTCCGGGTATTACGTCTATCGTTGGACCTCCCCGTCCCAGGCCCAGAAGAACGAGAACCAACCCGTGATCAACCGCGTCAGCGGCCTGATCCCGCATGTCCCGGGGCAGCCGACCTATACGTTCATCGATTCCGGCGCGGGCGCACCCAGTGTTCCTGCGGATGCCGACAAGACCTTCTGGTACACGGTGCGCGCCGTCGACCAGTCCTCCTGCGGCGGCAATTTCTCGCCGAACTCCGCGCCAGCCTTTGGCGTCCTGCGCGACCGCGAGGGACCAGCGGGTCCGACCGGTGGCGGACCGGCGATCCTGTGCTGCGATCCGTTGATCGCGACCGGCAAGGCGTATGACGTGGATGCCGGGAAGGACGCGGATCCGGAGGTCATCACCTTCGATCTCGTCTGCACCCGCAAGGATACGGGCATCCGTTTTGTGGATTATTGGTTTTCGCTGAATGGTGGCAACAGCTCGAACTACGTGGGGCGCGTGACCTTTGACGAAGGCTCCACGGTGGCCATCCGGCGGTTGACCTACGCACGCCGGTTGTTCAGCGAGAATGCGGCATTCTTCGCTTACGCCCGGTCGGGTGACGAGCGGGGCGAGGTCTCCTCCCAGGTAGGGCTCCGTGCGGGGGGACTTCCCGGGCGCACCGCCATCCGTCGGGTGGACTTCGAAGCGGCAACCCGATGCCGTCGGACGACGGCGGTTGCCGGTGTGGCGGGACGCAAGGGCTGCGATGTCCACCATCCACGTCCGCCGGGCAATGTCGGCGACACCAACACTCCGCCCGAAGATGGTGTGATCGTGGTCGTGCCGCTGACCCCGAGCACGGCCGAATACCGACTCTATCGTCGCGTGGACTTCGGCCCGATGACCCTGATCAAGCAGGGGCAGGCCAAGTATGACTCCGTGACGAACGTCGCGGTGCAGATCCCGGATGAGGACATGCCCGCGAATGCATCGAGCCTCTGCTATTACGGTCAGTTGCTGGATGCGAACGGCAATGCGAGTCCGCTGACGCAGTTGGGCGATTGCATCACCGTGTCGCAACCGACGGCGAAGCCGTTGCTGGCCACTCTCGAACCGTTGGGCGGCGACGCCGCACCGCAGATGGTGATCCGCTGGTTCTGCGCGCCGACGGGGCTTGAGCGTTTCCGGGTGCGTGTCGCCATCCTGGGTGAACCGCCGCCGAACACGTTGGGATCGGTCCTCTCGGCAAATCAGGCCGGCGGGCTGGATCTGCAACCGGTGAATCCGAACATGCCGATCGCGGTGTGGAAGCTGGTGGATTACGGCGAATACCTCACGCCGCTGATCGGGCCGAACTTTGGTGATGGAGCCGCGTTCCAGGTCACCGTTCCGGTGATCCAGGGCAAGCGGTACTATGTAAAGATCACGGGCATCGAGAAGGGCGGGGGCACCGGCAAGACGTCGAACACCGAGAATTTCTTCTGGCAGCCACCGCCGGAAGAGGTGGGACCCAAGGTTCCCTGGCCGCAGCGTCCGTTGCCGGCGCTCGCATTGCACCACCCGGGCGTGGTTCCCGTGCGGCTCAAGATGAGCGACTTCGATGGTCTGGGTGTGGTGATCGGTGAAGCCCAGCGCGCCGACGGTCGGGAATTCAAGGTCGAGGGCGGGGAAGTTTCGATGTTCGATGGCTTGGTGAAGCCGGAGTCGTTCGCCTACACCAACAGCCAAGGCGAATCGATTCTCCCTGCCGTGCTCTACCGATTCCAGGTTCCGAGCACCGCGCTGCCCCAGGTCTCCGGCGACCTGGTCCAGGTTTCACCCCGGATCCGCGAGATTGCTGCGGTGGCCACCAATGTTCCGAATGTCGGTCTGTTCACCCGCATCGACGATCCCTTCATCCGGTTGACCGCGCTGGGGCAGATCCCTGTCGGAGACAACAAGCTCGAGCGGGCACTGGTCCTGCTCGACACCACGCCGGTGATCATCGGCGCGAATTACGCCTACCTGCTGGTCCGCTTCAATGATGCCGGCGAAGTGCTGAATGTCGTCCCAACGACCCTTGTGGAGGTCACGCCATGAACCTGAAACTGATTCGGAACTGCATTGTGGTCGCTGCGCTCGGTGCCCGGGCGATGGCCTTCACCTACGAGACTCCGGGTGAACTCCACCTGGCCGCAGACCTCGACGGCGATGGTCGCCAGGATGTCGTCCTCATCGATCGCGAGACCGGTGCCTTCCGCGTCGGGTACCAGTTGGCCGCGGGGGTGCACACCTTCTCGGCGGCCCGCGCGAGCGGTGTTCCCGAGGCAACGACCGCCAGTGCCGGCCGGATGCTGAACCTGACCCGTGATACGCTGGTCGTGTCTTCGCCCTGGGCCAACCGGGTGAACCTCCTCGACGTTCCCACCGCCGCGACGGCCGCGGTGCCCACGGCGCTGTATCAGGCTGGCATCGGCCCCTCTCAGGCACTTGCCATCAACATCGGCGGGGCCGGCGACACCGCCCACGACGATCTCTTCGTCATCACCTCGCGAAATGGCGCGACGCCTTATCGCCGCAATGTCCATCGCTGGGACGGAACCACCGCCACCACGATCGAAAACCTGGAGCTCGCGACCGAATACCGGGGCCTGAACGAGGTTCTCGTGAAGAACGGGGGCGCAACCCTCCTCGGCGTGCTGGAACGTGCGGCTTCGGATTTCACCCTCCGCATCGGGTCCATGGCCACGGGCACCAACGTTCCCGTCGCTTCCGCCACCGGATTCCGCTCGCGCTACGTGTTTGGCCGATTCGGGGCTTCTGCGCTGCACCACTTCCTCTCCTACGACACGGGCCGTTCCAACATCGTCGTCCGCGCCGTCACGGAGAACATCCCCTCGATCTTCGGATTCGCGCCCTCGGCTACGTACGGATTGCCCCAGCCGATCGCGCACATGAGCGTGCTGGCCTCCGCTCCTGCGAACCGCTTGCTCGTCGTGTTTGGCAATGGCAGCACCGCCGGGGTCTTCACCTTCAACGGGGCCTCGGCACCCGTCCTCGCGCAGACCTTGAATGCGCCGGCCGGCCTCTCGTTCTTCGGGGCCGTCCCCCTGTCCAACGGGGAGTTTCACCTTCTCGCCGGAACACCCGGTTCGGGTCGGTCCACCCAGTTCCTCCAGTACCAGCCGGGCGGCGCGACCTACGCCCTCAAGGCTTCGGGTGCGCTCCCGGATCCGAACCCGCTCGGCATACCGGCCAATCTGTTCCTGTTCGCCGAGGAACCTTTCGTCTCGGCCACGCCGAACCTCCTCAAGTCGCTCAACTCGGCGGACTGGGTCTCGGCGGTGAACCTTGGCGGGGCCAACGTCTCCGCCACCACCGAACGGATGGGCACCTCGGCCCAGGGCCTCGGAAACCCGGCGGCCCGTGTGCTGGGTCCGAAGCCGGCAGGTGCCAACTTCGGACTGGTGAACCAGTACGCCCCGTCGATCTCAATGGCCTCCTTCCTTCCGGCCATCGGCGATGAGTCGGGCGACGTCACCATCCTTCCTCCGGGTGGCCCTCAGTTGCGGGCCATCGACGTGACCGTGAAGTCCACCGTCCCCACGCTGCCGATCTGGTATCGCACACGCCCGGACGAAGACTGGAAGACCACCGTGGGCAGCGCGACCTTCACCCTGTTCCGTGATTCGACGGTCGAGTTCTATGGCAACCCGGCCGGGGTTCCCCGGTCCCGCATCCATCGAGCCACCTACACCTTCCCCGAACCGCCCGCCGAACAGGATTCCGACGGCGATGGCGTGCCCGACTTCGTTGAATTGGCCAAGGGCCTGAACCCGAACGGGGGCAATGACAGTGATGGCGATGGCTATACCGACAAGAACGAGCTCTTCGACGGCACGGATCCGCTTTCGGAATTGAGCAAGCCGGTCGGCAAGATGGATGAGGGAACGAGCTTTGATCTCGTGGCCACGCCGCGCGCCCTCGACGGGGCAACGGGCAATGAAGCCCCGCTCCGACTCGGCCAGGAAGTCGGCCTGTACGATCTCGCCGGAAGCCTTCTGGGACGACGTTCCACGGTGCCTCTGGTCAGCCCGGTGGGTTCGCCCGCGGTGCTCTTCCGCGATGCGCCGGCGAACCTCGAACTCGGCCTGCTGGCCATGGGGACGGAATCGCACTTCCAGATCTCGGGGGCCAGTGGCGATCCCGATCTGGGGCGTGAGCTCGTGGCCCTGTTGCCGGTGCCCAAGGTCCGGGCGGCGGAATTCGTCTTCACGCCGGGTCCCGGTGATCTCCTGGGCCAGGCCAATGCCTGGATCACGGGTGCGAAGGCGGCCCTCGATGGTCTCGCGACGCAGCGCGTCTACTCGCGCTTTGGTCCCCTCGAAACCCTCGGTGCGCTCCTGCTCGAGCGGAAGATCCACGAGATCTTCGTGGCCCGCGGCAAACCCGGCCTCGTCGACAGCAACGCCATCACGCTCTTTCCGCATCGGCCGGGCGATGTCCTCCGCACGCCGTTGACGACCTCCGAGGTGGAGTCACTCCGCGAATTCGGCCCGGGCGGACTGCCCGCATGGAACCTGGTGGCGATGCATCGGTCGGTTTCCAACTCGCTCCCGGACGCACAGCATGTCGCCCTGCGCAATCTCGCGAACGACATCTACCGTATCAGTTCGCTCAGCAACAATGCCGCTCCCGGCCGCTACCCGCTTCCGGTGGAGGCGCTGCGGCAGTTCATCGCCACGGGAGTCCTGCACTCGAATTACGCGGCGGTGACGTCCATCACCCCGGCGGCCCGGACCACGGCCAAGGCCTCGGTCGATTTCGTCCTCGCCGCCATCCGGCCGCGTCCCGTGGTCACGGTCGATCTGGTGATCACCCCGGCGACCTTCGATGGCGAGTGCACGGTCCTCGAAACGATTCCGGGGGGCTCACCGCGCAACCTGTTCACCGCACCGGGCGTCCCGTTCAAGTTCCCGCAGTCCTTTGAGATCGTCGACGGGGCGATGATCCGTGTCCGCGCCTTCAACGATCTCGATGAGGACTGCACGGGCACCGATCTCCAGGTGATCTCGGCCAGCTTGCTTTCCGTGCCGCCGGTGCCGCTGGCGGACGTCGACGGTGACATGCTGCCCGATGCCTGGGAGTGCGTCTTCCTCGCGGGCAACGGCGATCCCAATGGCGACCTCGATGGCGACGGCATTCCCAACCTTCAGGAGTACCTGGATGGAACCGACCCCGGCGACAACGTCTACAAGGCCTTGGCCAAGGTCGACCTCAGCCCGCCGGTCCTCCAGATCAACCTCGTTGGCGATGGCGTCCAGCAGATCGGCTGGAACTTCCCGGCAGCCTACGCCAACCGGTTTGAGTTCGACCTGCTGGCCACCGATGCGCTCGGAGAGGGTTTCCGCGGCGTGGGCTTGCCGCCGACCCGTCTTCCCGGCGGTGACTTCGAGGTCAACCTGCCGATCTCGGACGAAGGCAGCCGCTTCTTCATCATCGTCCAACGGTTGCGGTGAGATCGGCGGCGCACGGGGTGGCGACGTCCCGAAGCCGTTCTGATGGCGATGTGGACATCGCCGCTCCGAGGCTACCTGTGTATCCGACGGGGTGGCGACGTCCTCGTCGCCTTGCTGGATGCCTTCCTTGAGGCGATGAGGCCATCCCAGCCCCGCTTCAGGAGGGGAGGTTTCGCGCCGTTGGCTCGATGTGCACCAGGACATCGAGCACTGCCGGCAGTTGGCCGCGCACGGCGTCCTTCACCTGATGGGCGATTCGGTGCGAACGCTCGACGGTGAAGTCGGGATCGACGTGGACATGCATGTCGACCAGGAACCGGTTGCCCATGCGGCGGACGAAGGTCTTCTGGACCAGATCGACGCCCTCGACCGCGGCTGCTGTGGCACGGATGTGCTCCAGAACTTCGGCGGAGGGTTGCGTGTCCATGAGGTCTTCCAGGGCAGGGCGCATGATCCGCCACCCGTTCCATGCGATGAACACCGCGGCCACCGCGGCGGCGATGTCGTCGGCCCCTGCCCATGCCGGGCCACCCACGAGCGCGATGGCGATGCCGATGGCGGCGGCGAGGGAGGTGATGGCGTCGGCACGGTGATGCCACGCGTCGGAGGCAACGGCCTTGCTTTCCGTGGCGCTGGATTCCTTCAGGACCCAGCGGAAGAGGGATTCCTTGATGAGCACCACGCCAAGGAGCACGGCGAGGGTGAAGGTTTCGGGGCCGCGTTGGGGTTGGAGGAATTCGCGGATCGAATGGAAGCCGATCCCCACGGCGGCCAACAGGAGCAGGGTGCCGATGGCGGCAGCCGCAACCGGCTCGGCCTTGCCGTGGCCGTAGGGATGTTCGTCATCGGCGGGTTTGGCAGCGAGGGTCACGCCTCGCCACACGATGAGCGCACCCAGGATGTCCGCGAAGGATTCCACGGCATCGGCGATGAGCGCGTCCGAGTGACCGTAGATGCCGGCAGCAAGCTTGCCAGAGCCCAGGAGGAGGTTGGCGATGAGACCGGTGAAGGTCGCACGGAGATTGCGTTGCAGTTCGGCGCCGGTCACGCGGAGGGGTCAGTCGCGGAGGACGTGGTTGGGGAGGTCGTCGCGGTCTACCCGGGACCTTGGGAAGTGGCGGGAGAGCTCGACGCCCGCGGCATCGACAGCGGCGAGCACGGCTTCGTGAAACCGTCCTTCGGTCCATGCGGGTTCCATCGCGGCACGGACGGTCTCCGTCAGCGCGGCTCCGACGCGGAAGGCGAGGGATTCGTCATCGGCGACGGCGAAGGCGCGATTGGCCGGCGCGAAGTACAGCAGGACGCCGTTCCGCAGTGGGGTCCGGGTCATTTCGAGGACCCCGAACTGGCGTCGGGCCTCGCGCTCCGGGTTCGAGGGCGACTGGCGGCTGATGAAGACCCGGATCTCGCCCGAGGTGCGCTCCTCGGCGGCGAGGATGGCGGCTGCGACCGCGAGGTCGTCGATGTTGTCAGAAGTGGGAGTCGACATGAACGACAATGCCGGAGGATGGACCCCGGGCCAGTTTGAAATCGGTCGCGCCAGTGGAACGAGTCCCTTGACGATCGCTCGTTGCGTGAGGAGGTGTTGGGTCTGCGCGGAGACTTCGCCTAGAACCGTGTGTCGGGGGTGCGGAGGTCGAGTTCCTGGATCCAGATGTTGCGGTAGCGGACGTCGTGACCCTCGGCCTGGAGTTTGAGTCCACCGGGGGTGTCGGTAATTCCCTTGCCGCCGTCATTTCCGCCGTCGATGCCGGAACGCGGGCCGCCCCAGACCTGGTTGATGGGGACGTTGGTGTGGACGAATTGCCCGTTGAAGTACATGGAGACGAGGGCCTTCTCGGTGCGCTTCCCGTTCTCGAATCGGGCGGCGCGGAAGGTGATGTCGTAGGCATTCCATTTTCCGACCCCGTTGTAGGCCTGGTAGGGCGCGGGGGTTTCGTTGATCACGGCACCCATGCCATGGGAGGTCTTGTCCCCGTCCAGGACCTGGATCTCGTAGCGGTTCTGGAGGTAGACGCCGGAGTTGCCGCCGGGTTTGGCGATGTAGAATTCGACGTGGAGGCGGAAATCCCGGAAGGCCTTCTTGGTGACGATGTCGGCGGCTCCGTACTTGCCACCGGCAGCGGCCGGATCGTCGGTCATGATGGCGGTGCCACCGTCGACGGGGTCCGGCACCACCTTCCATTGGATGGGCAGGGAGGAGGCGAACCCGGGGCCCTGCCAGTAGGTCCAATTGTCGTCGAGGGACGCCCGCGTGCCGTCGAGGAGGAGGATCGCGGAATCCGGTGCCTTGGCACCGACGCCGATCGGTGCCTTCTCGTCATGGCCGACCAGGGCGCAGGAGGAGAGCATGCCGGCAGCGAGGACGAGGGCACCGCTCGAAAGCAGTCGGGGAAGATTCATGGCGGGATGGTGGAGGAGGGGCGGGGAAGTTTGAAGTGCTCAGTTGGCCCGAGTTCCCAGATTCCAGAAGGGTGCGTTGATCTGGAATCAGCACCCTGGCATGGGGCCGGAGGTTGGGGGGACTGCAATCGCTGCCGGGGGAGGGACCTCTTCGAGTACCGAGGACCCGCGGGGCGCATCTTGACACTGCCCCCACATGGAACGGGGTGGCGACGTCCTCGTCGCCGTTCCAAAGCCATTCCCAAGGCGATGAGGACATCGCCACCCCGAATCCTTTCCAAAAGGGGGC
>JAIXZE010000012.1 GCA_027489875.1 Verrucomicrobiales bacterium | reverse complement strand
GGCGTTGCAGCCGATAGCCCCGGGTCGTGCGAAGCACGCACCCGGGGAATGGCGTGTCGATTGTGAATCCGCACCCCGGAGGGGTGCGAAGATCCGGCAGTCTGCAACCCCTGCCGGGGTAGTTGACTCCTTGAGTCACGCGAACCCGGGGTTGCTTCGCACCCCGGGCTAGCCGCTTCAACGCCTCCGGCGTAACCAGGAGGCACCCCCCTTGGACTTCCGGTGTCAGCACCTGCAGTGACAACTTTCATCCAGGTCGTGACAAACTGGAACTGGCAACTCCCCTCTTGTAGGCCGCGTGCCCTCACGCGGCGGAACCACGGACCACGCCGGGTGGGGGCACCCGGCCTTCAACGGAGATCCCAGTCGCCAGATTCCAGTTCCCAGAACTGGTCACTGGCCACTGGGAACTGGCAACTCCCCTCTTGTAGGCCGCGTGCCTTCACGCGGCGGAACCACGGACCACGCCGGGTGGGGGCACCCGGCCTTCAACGGACGGTGGTCGTTTCGTTGTCAGGTCGCCGCGGCCCAGCGCCGGAGGCGCGGCAGAAGATAGGCCCGGGCGTAAGCCCGGGTTCACCGATCCCCTCGCGAGCCAAGCCCCAGCGGGGCGACAGAATCCAGACACCCCTCACCTCTGGAAGGTGGGCTTCACCTTCACGACGGTGACGTAGGTTGAGGATCCGGCACCGGTGGATTTGGGGCCGAGGGCGGGGCCGTAGACGGCATTCAAGGCCTCCTGAAATGCCTGGGGTACGTCGTTGGTGAACCCGGCGGCGGTGAGGATCCGGCGGAAGGATTCTTCGGATTCCGTCGAGCCCCAGGGGAGGGTCACCGGAGTGCGGTTGCCGATGGTATAGGTGATGGTCTCGCCGGAGGACACGCTGGCCACCTTATTGGAAGTCTGGAGGGTGGCGACGGCGACGCCGGGGTTGTCGAGGCGGCTCAGCACGATCCGGCTGGTGCCGTCATCGGAGAGGTCTGCGCCGGGTGGGACCTTGCCCACGGCGGTGATGTCGGCCCGGAACCCGAGCGTGGGGACATCATAGGTGGCGGTGGTCGAGAAGGTATAACCCTGGTGTCCGCATCCCGCGGACAGGAGACCAAGGGCGAGCAGGGTGGCGAGCGGGGGTAGGTGGTGCTGGCGGATGTTCATGAGGTCAGGCGGGCAATGGCTCGTCGGGTGCGGGGGGGGCGTGGAAAACGTTCCACCCGCATGTTGACCTCTTCCGACCGCGGGATCTGTCGGATGTTCGAAAATGGGTGCGCCGCCAATGCACGATCACTTCACCGGCGGTTCCTTCCATCGGCGGGCGAAGGTGATGAGGAAGACGAGGATGCTGCCGTGGACGAGGAGGGTGCGGAGCACCCAGTAGCAGCGATTGAAGAAGGCTCCGGACTGGGTGCCGAGGCCCAGCTTGGCCATGAGCCAATACTGGAGGTCGGTATCGCAAAGGCTCATGAAGAGTCCAAGGCTGACACCGAGGATCGCGACGCGGGTGGCGGTCTTGAGGGTCATGGGGCAGATGCGGATGGTTCAGGCGCGTTCGAGTCCGGTGAGGGTCCGGTTGCCGCCGGGAATCTCGGCAGCACTCATCCCGAACCAATCGAGGACGGAAGCGAACAGGCGTCCGATGGGTTCGTTGTTTGTGGAATCGAAGGCGAGATGCCTGCCGTGGCGGAATCCACCACCGGCGAGCAGCAGGGGCCAGTTCTGGTTGCTGTGGCCGTTGGCATTTCCCATGCACGTGCCGTAGAGCACCGCGGTGTTGTCGAGGAGCGGCTTTCCGCCCTCCTGGGTTTTGCGGAGTCCATCGAGGAACTGGAGCAGGACGCGGAACTGGGCTTCCTCGATGCGACGGAGTTCGGCGATCATCTCGGGTCGGTTGCCGTGATGGGTCAGGGCATGGGTCTCGGTCTGGACGCCTTCCACTTCGCGGAGGATTCCGAGCGGTTCGAAGAACACGGTGACGACCCGGGTGGAGTCTGTTTCGAGGGCGAGCCGGATGACATCCAGAAGGGCCCGGAAGCGTTTCAGCAATTCCCCATGGTCTCCGATGTCCGGCGGGGTGGTGACACTGGGTTTCGGCTTTGGCTTGCGCAGCCAGGCTTCGGACTGGAGCAGTTGGCCTTCGAGTTCACGGATGGATGTGAAGTAGCGGTCGAGGGTCTCGCGGTCCGAGGCGGTGACGGTCCTTTCGAGACGGCGGACCCGGTCGCGCAGTTGGTCGAGGAGGCTCCGGCCTTCGGCGAGACCCCGGATCTCTGCGTCGACCTCGGCTGCTGTTCCGTTGATGAACAGTTTGCGATAGAGCTGGGCGGCATCGCCCGCGGGTGGGAGGCCGACGCCGGACCGGTTGAAGGACATGGTGCGTCCGTGACCCGAGCCGGGGATGGTAGCCAGATAAGGGAAGCGCGTTTGCTGGCCGTGTGCTTCGGCAATGATCTGGTCTACGGAGACCCGGTTCCGGAAACCGGCTCCGGCTGGATGGGGGGCCCCAGTAAGGAAGGAGACCTCGTTGGTGTGGCCCCCGTCGACATTGGGGTGGGACATTCCGGAGAAGACGGTGAAACGGTCCCGGACCGGGGTGAGGACCTCGAGGTAGGGTGAGGGCGTGTATTGGGGCCCGGTATTCTTCGGAAAGAAGAGGTGGGGCATGATGCCCTGGGTGGTCTGGATCGCGACGAACCGTTTCGGAGCGCGTTCTGGTCCGGGAGCACCGAACAAACGCGGCGAGGATTCGAGTGCGGGCAATGCCAGCAGGACGCCCGAGGAGCGGAGGAAGCCGCGTCGTGTGAGGGCAGGAAGTTTGTTCATGGCATGCGGGGTCTACTTCTGGCGGAAGATGGGGGAGCCGATGAGCTCCATGAGGAGGGTTTGGACGCCGAACTGGTGTGGGCGAGCCGATTGGAGGAGGGCGTCGACGTGGGGGCGGTCGCCGAAGCGGACCGGCGCACCGGTGGCGTACAGGACGAGTCGTTGGACGAAGGCACGCGCGATGCTTTCCTCGTGTTGCAACAGGAGGCGCTTGTAGTCGTGGATGTCGTCGAAATCGGCTCCTTCCGGGGTTGTACCGCTAGGATCCACCGGCGCGCCGAGACGGACCGTTGGCACCATGTCTGCCCAATGGCTGGGAGGGATCCCCGGGAACCAGGCAAGCAACGGGTCTCGGCCACGCCGTTGCTCGGGATCTCCGTAGCGAAGGCCCCGGAACCGGTAGCTTGAACGCCAGCCTCCGATGACGTCGAAGCTCTCCATCGCGAATCCGGGAGGATCGATGGAATCGTGGCAGGAGGCGCAGGAGGGAGAAGAACGGTGAAGCTCCAGCTGTCGTCGGATGGTGGTCGCGCCGCGGACATCGGGTTCGACGGCGGGGGTGTTGGGCGGAGGCGGGCGGGGTGGGGTGCCGAGAATGCGATCCAGGACCCATGCGCCGCGCTTGACCGGCGAGGTGACGGTGCCGTTCGCCGTGATCTTGAGGATGGATCCCTGGGTGAGGAATCCCCCACGAGGGGAGCCGGCCGGCCTGGCGACCTTCCGGATGGCGGATCCCGTGACGCCGGGAACGCCGTAGTGCTCGGCCAGGCGCTGGTTGATGCAGAGGAAGTCGGAGTCGATGAAGTTCCGAACGCCCAGGTCTTCGTGGAGGAGGGTCCGGAAGAATTCGCGGGTTTCGGCGATCATGGAGTGCTTGAGATCGCTGCGGAACTCCGGGTACAGCGCGACGTCGGGGGTGGTGAAGTCGATGTCCCTCAATCCGAGCCATTGATCCACGAAATCGTTGATGAATCGGGAGGACCGTGGGTCCTTCAGCATTCGTGCTGCCTGTTGTTTCAATTCCTGCGGCTGGAGCCGGCCGGCCTTGGCCTGTTCGAGCAATGCGTCATCCGGAGCGGAGTTCCAGAGGAGGTAGGAAAGCCGAGACGCCAGCGCGAAGTCGTCGATGCCGACCCAAGGCTCGCTGGAACGGGTCTGGGCAACGGGGGCCGACGGCTCGTGGAGGTAGAGGAAATCCGGCGAACAGAGGGCGGTACGGTAGACGGAGCGCAATGCCTCCTCCAGGGGCTCTCCGTTGGCCAGGGATTTCCGAACCTGATCGAGGTGAGCTTCGAGTTCCGCGGCGGATACTGGGCGGCGAAAGGCGCGGCTGAGGAAGGAGCGCAGGACTGCCGGAAGTTCCGCTTCGGGGTTGGCGGAGGAAACCGTCCAGCGGGGGAGGTTCCGGATCCGGCGGAGTGGCTTCTGTCCCTTTGGCGATTGGGCCGGGTTGAATGAAAGCGTGCCGAAGAGGCGGCGGTGGCCCTCGGGTGGCCACTGATCATACAGTGGCCCTTCGATTTCGACATACTCCACGGCCACAATGGGTCCCCGGTAGTGGAAGGGGTGGGAGGGGTTGCCCCACTTGTAATGGGCCGCCAAGGCCGGGGTGGAGGGATGCAGGATGTGGAAGTAGTTGGGCCAAAGGCTGGTTGGATTGAGCAGGAGGTATTCCCACGCATTGAGCCAGACCCGTTGTTCCTGGTTGGTCGGTTGGAGGGACGGTGCGTCCACGAATCCGATGAATCGGTCAGCGGTCGCCAGTTCGAGATATTGTCCCCTGGGCTCCGGAAGGAACTCTCCGTCCGGTCCCGGTCGGAAGCTGAAGACCCGCGTGTTGATCCTGTAGTAGCCCGGGAAGGTGGCTGAGAATTGGTCGATGCCTGGAGCGAATCCGATGCGGGCCTGGGTGATGATCCCCAGGGCGTCGGACTTGGGAAGTTCCGAGGACACCAGGTCCGGGCCGATGGGACGGTCGTTGATCTCGCGGAGCCATGGCAGATCCACTCGACCGTTCCGAACCGGGAAGACTGTTTTCCCGAAATGATCGAAGCTGGCGATCATCCGGAAGCGGCGTTTTGTGGTCGGAGGCTTTTCGTGGGTGGCGATGGCGGCGTCCAGGACGAGATCCGCCACTTCCATGTATTTGCGGATCTGGGCCGGGGATACGTCCAGGACTTCCGAGGATTTCTCAAACCCATCCATCCGCCCGTCCGCTGGCAGGAGATCGCGCACTGGCAGCATGGGAAGGTCGAAGAGGTCGCGGACCGTATTCTCGTACTCCGTGCGGTTCAGTCGCCGCATTGCCACCCGGCCTTGGGCGCGTTGTTGTCGCAGATCGTGGTCGATCAACGTTCCAGCCACCAACGCGAGGATGTTGGTTCGTTCCGGGGTTGAAGGTTGGCGTTTCGCTTTCGGCGGCATTTCGCCCGAGGCGATCCGATCATGGATCATGACCCACTTTCGGTAGGAATCTGCGGATTCCGCCGGCTTCCCCAGGGCGTTCAGGTTGAGTCCGGCCTTGGGATCCTCGTCTCCGTGACACGAACCGCAGTACTGACCGAAGAAAGCCGGCACGTTGGCGCGGAGGAGGACCCCTGCCAGGAGGAGGGGGGCGAACCAAAAGGCGGGCAGGGTCTTCATCGATCGATTCAGCTGAAGACGTGGCGGCGAGACGTGCACATCGTGTGACGGGACCTGCTTCAGGGCCAGATCCTGCGGTTCAATATGGAGGGTCAACGCAGGGGTTCAAGGTGGGTCTGGGGATGGAATGGATGAGGGGCGGCTATTCCCCGCGCAGTGCGTCGATGACGATGCCGCGGCAGGCGTAGCGGGTGGCAATCCACGTGAAGGCGATGCCGTTGAGGGCGACGGCAGCGAGGGTCGGAAGGAGGGTCTTCCAAGGGAGGCCGGAACCGTTGGACAGGAGCGGGAAGACTGCGAGTGCGGCGGTGGCGGTTCCGAGGCCCAGGCCGAGTAGGACGAGGGCCATGTGCTCGCGGAGGACCAGCTGCCGGACGGTGGCGGATTCGAACCCGACCGCCCTCAGCACGGCCAGTTCTGCGCGGCGTTCGTGGACGTTGCGCAGGACGACGATGCCGAGCCCGACGCTGCCCAGCAGGAGGCCGAGTCCGCCGAGCACCTGGAACGTACCGATGTAGGTGTTCTGGACGGCGTTGAAGCGGTCGAGCCGGTCGACCGTCGAGGTGAGCGCGAGGCCGGTGTCTTCGAGCGCCCGGGAAAGGACGGCGCGGATATCGGCGGCGCGGTTGGCCGGGGCTTCGACGAGGAGGACGCGGTAGCCGGATTCCGCCGGGAACAAGCGGGTGAAGGCGCGTTCGTCGATGATCAGGTTTCCTTGAAGGATGCCCTGGGCGACCGCGGCGACGAGTCGGACCCGGAACGGACGGCCCTGTCCGTCCTGCAGGTCGAGGGTGTCGCCGATCTTCTTCTTCAACGCCCATTGCATGGAGGCGGCGTCGGCGATGGCGGGGATTTCGGCGGCGCCCGCGGGGGCTTCGAGGGCGAGCCAGGCGTTGGTGACGTTGAGGTCCTTGGCGACGGCCGCGAAGCTGAAGGCACCGCGTTCGGCGAGGGCGCGGGGATGGATGCCGAGGATCCGTGGGCGTTGCGAAAGGCTGAGGTTGAGGCAGCTGGCGTCGTCGCCATCGCGAAGGCGTGCGGCGACGAACGAGGCTCCGGCGAGCTGGCTCGGAGCGAGGCTGTAGGCGTCGAGGCCGGCCTCGGTGTTGAGGTCCTTGAGGATGGGCAGGGCGGATTCTCCCCACCACGCGAATCCACCGGTGGGTCCATTGCGACGGGAGGCGTCGAGGCGCGCGTCGAGCTTGAACGCGGCGAGGGAAACGATGAGGAACGTGGCCGAGGCCAGGAGGGTAACGGTGGCGGCGGAACGGGTGGGTTGGCGGCTCGGCGCGCGCCAGGTGAAGGCGGAGCGGGTGAGCCCCGAGGTCACGGGGACGGGCGCGAGGAGCCGCCGGCGCAGGGCGAGGATCCCGGCGGTCAGGGCAAGGGCACCGACACCGAAGAACGCGCCCGGTTGCTGGTGGGCGGGAAGGCGCGTGGCGGCGAGGGCCAGACCGATGGCACCAACGGCGCAGGCAATGGGGGCGATGCGCAGCCAGCGGGCCGGGGTTCCGCTGCGCTGTTCGTCGACGAGTCCGCCGGCACCTTCGTTGAGGAGTTCGCTTGCGGGTCGGCGTGCGAGGTGGCGGACGGCCAGGGCCAGCGTGGCCACCGCCACGACGATACCGGCCAAGGCACCGGTGATGATGGATGCGGGGGTGGCTTCGTATCGGAGGGAGACGCCCGCGACGGCATCGTTCCACACGTGGTTCAGGCCCCAGACGAAACCGCGGGCGTAGAGGGTGCCGAGTAGGGCTCCCGGGATCGCTCCGAGGATGGCAAGGGCGGCTCCTTCGCGGAGGTGGAGCCATCGGACCTTCGCGCGCGTCCAGCCCAACGCGAGCAGGATGCCGATCTCGCTGGCGCGTTGTTCGAGTCCGAACCGGAAGAGCAGGGAGGTGAGGAGGAGGGCGGAGGCGATGATGAACAGGCTGAACCCGATGAACATTGCCGTGAACATCTGGGCGGTGCCGTTGCGTGCGGCTTCGAGGGCTTCCGTCCGCACGGGTCGCAGGGCCATGCCGAACTCATCGGGTGCCAGGCGGGAACGGATCTGTTTCCGGAGGATGGGAAGGGCGTTGGAAGCGGCGGCCTCGGTGGGGTGGAACCAGCGGACGGCAGTGAGGTCTCCGAAACGGTTCGCCCAGAGCCGGCGTCCGGCGCGTTCGGTGATGAAGGCCTTGGGCGTGCCGCGCCACTGCTTCCAGTAGGCTTCGTCCTGATCGCGGATCTTGTGGAC
The DNA here is from genome assembly GCA_027489875.1 of Verrucomicrobiales bacterium. Lineage (GTDB taxonomy): Bacteria > Verrucomicrobiota > Verrucomicrobiia > Limisphaerales > UBA9464 > UBA6176. The sequence goes on along the minus strand of JAIXZE010000012.1, from coordinate 2,086 downwards.
GAGTTCGAAGCCGGCGTCCCAGTCGTGGGTGCTCTCGGCCTTGGCGAGGCCGGGGAACTCGGGCATCAGCGAGCGGTCTCCCCAGATGCCGGACAGGGGAACGACAGCCCGGACACGGAAGTGGTTCGTCCGTTCGATGAGGGCCGACGCGCTGTCGGCGTCGTAATGCGTCATCATCAGGGCATCGCCCGGCTTGAGGCCGAGGTCGTTGGCCAGCCACTGGTTGATGAGGATTTCGTCGTCGGCCATGTCCGCGGGGGTGTAGGGCGACCCGGCGGCGGTAACCATCGAGTAGGGGGCAAATCGGGCGTTCGTCGTGCCGAGTTGGTTGACGAGGTAGGTCAGGATGGGAACGGGGGCGACGGCGGCGTTGGACCCGGCCAGGGCCGCGTTGGCGGCGGGACGTTCGATGAAGATGCGGCGGGTGGAGAATTCAACCGAGGGCGGTGCGGCATTCGAGATCGTCGCCGTCGTCCGGGCGGGCAGCGTGCGCAACGCGTATTCGAAGTCGGCCAGCGTGGCGTTCGCCTGGATGGCGTCGGCGGCCGACTTGAGGTGACGTTCGGCGGCTTCCGGCGAGACCCGGTCGGGATCCAGCCCGACGAGGAAGACGTTGGCGCGTCCCGGTAGGCCGGTCAGGCCTTGGAGGGTTTCCAGTCGGATGAAGGCATTCAGGGCGGACTCCTGCCCGACACCGAGGTCGAACGCCCCCAGCTGGGCGTCGGTCAGGATGCCGAGGACCTGGGTGCGGATGGGGATGCTGGAGTCGTCGCGCGGGGAGACGATGGCATCCAGGGAGAGCGCACCGGGCTTGTGGAGGCGCAGGATGACGCCGTCGCCTTCGCGGGCGGACAGTTGTCGTGCGAGGGCGGCGTTGAGCCAGATTCCTTCGGTACGAAGGGTGTTGGTTGACGGGGCCGGCGCCATCGGGAGGAAGGCGGCGTCCACGCCCAGCACCTGGATCCGGTTGGCGCGGGCGGAACCATCCTGGCGCGTGACCAGACCGGGGAGTCGCAGGACGTTGGCGTAAACGGGCCCGGTGGGATCAGGAACAGGATTGGGGGCACCCTCGGCCTGCACGGGACCGCCCGGATCCGCCTCGAAAAAGCGGTCGCGTCCGTCGTAGGCCGCAGTGACGTGGCCGAGGCGGTTCAGGGCGCGTTCCCGGAGGCTGGCCTGCAGGGAATCACCCACGGCGAAGGCCCCGACGAGGACGGCCGTGCCCACGGCCGTTCCGAGCAGGACGCCCAGATGGGAGCGCAGGTGGAAGAGCAGGCTGCGGGAGAGGAGGCGATGGGAACGCATGGGCGGTCGGGATCGGGGATCAGAGTTGGACGAGCCGTCCGTCGCGCATCTCGTGGACGCGGCCCAGTTGTTCGGCGAGTTCGCGGGAATGGGTGACGACGACGAGGGTCACCTGTTCGAGGCCGTTGAGGTCGGTCAGGAGCCGTCCGATCTCGGTGGCCGAGGCGCGATCGAGCGCTCCGGTGGGTTCGTCGGCGAGAAGCAGGGCGGGTTTCTGGATGACGGCGCGGACCACGGCGGCCCGCTGCCGTTCGCCGCCCGAGAGCCGGCCCGGAAGCTGGTGCATCCGGTCGCCGAGGCCCACGCGTTGGAGCAGGTGACGCGCGCGCTCCTCAACGGCGTCGTCGGTGGCGGATTTTCCGGCCAGCACGGGAACGAGGACATTCTCGAGCACCGAGCAATGGGGCAGCAGGTGGTGCGACTGGAACACGAAGCCGATGCGCTCGCGTCGGAATCGCGCGAGCGCCGCCTCGTCGAGCGTGGACAGGGCGACGCCGTCGATGAGCACTGCGCCTTCGTCGGGTTGGTCCAGCGCCCCGATCAGGTTGAGGAGGGTGCTTTTCCCGGAACCGGAGGGTCCGACGATGGCGATGGCCTCGCCGGCGGTGACAGTGAGGGAAGCATCGCGAAGGACAGAAATGGGGGGTGCACCGCCGGGAGGGCGGTAGGCCTTGGTCACCCGTCGGATTTCCAGAAGCGGCACGGAGGCGGACATGGGCGCACCATAGGCGGGAAACATGGATCCGGCCAGCGCGCGGGGCCTTGGTTGGATAGCCATGCG
>JAIXZE010000413.1 GCA_027489875.1 Verrucomicrobiales bacterium | reverse complement strand
TTTTCCTGGATCAGTTCGCGGCGGGCACCGGTGAGAAGGCGTTCGACGAAGTTCGTGCTGTAATGGCCGCGACGGAAGTCGGGGTCCTGCAGGATGGCCTGATCGAAGGGGATGGTCGTCTTGACCCCGGTGATCATGTACTCGCTGAGGGCCCGGCTCATGCGGTTGAGGGCCTCGGTGCGGTCCTTGCCCCACGTGATCAGCTTTCCGATCATCGAGTCGTAATAGGGCGGGATCGTGTAGCCCGCGTAGGCGTGGGAATCGAGCCGGATGCCGCCCCCGCCGGGCGGGTAGTACATTTCGATCCGGCCGGGACACGGACGGAAATCCTGGAAGGGATCCTCGGCGTTGATGCGGACCTCGATGGAATGGCCGCGCATCTGGACGTCGCTCTGGGAGATCGAGAGCTTCTCGCCGGAAGCGATCAGGATCTGCTGCTTGACGAGGTCGATGCCCGTGACTTCCTCGGTGATGGGATGCTCGACCTGGATGCGCTTGTTGACCTCCAGGAAGTAGAAGTTGCCGGCGTCGTCGGTGATGAACTCCACCGTTCCGGCATTGGTGTAATGGGCCATCTCGGCGATGCGCAGGGCGGCCTTGCCCATCTTCTTGCGCAGGTCCTTGAACTCGCGTCGGGCGAAGAGCGGCGACGGGGTCTCCTCGATGAGCTTCTGGTTGCGGCGCTGGATCGAGCAGTCGCGTTCGCCGAGGTGGATGATGTTCCCGCGGGTGTCACCGAGGATCTGGAACTCGATGTGGTGCGGGTTCTCGATGAACTTCTCGATGTAGACACCGCTGTTTCCGAAGGCCTTCTCCGCCTCATTGCGGGCGGTGTGGTAGCCCTTGACCAGGGAAACGTCGTTGTGGGCGACGCGCATGCCGCGACCGCCACCACCAGCGACCGCCTTGATCATGATCGGGTACCCGATGCGCTTGGCGATGGTCAGGGCCTCCTGCTCGGTATCGACGATGCCCTCGGATCCCGGCGGCGTGGGGACGTCCGCCTTCTTGGCGAGGTTCCGGCTGAGCGCCTTGTCATGCAGGGCGTTCATCGCGGCCGAACGCGGCCCGATGAAGCGGATGTTGCAGGACTCGCAGACGTCGGCGAAATGGGCGTTCTCGGACAGGAATCCGTACCCCGGGTGGATGGCGTCGACGTCCGTGATCTCGGCGGCGCTGATGAGGCGGTCGATACGGAGGTAACTCTCCGAGGACGGGCCATCGCCGATGCAGATCGCCTCATCGGCGACCTGGACGTGCATCGAGTTGGCGTCGGCCTTCGAATAGACGGCGACGGTCTTGATGTTGAGTTCCCGGCATGCGCGGATGATGCGCATGGCGATTTCGCCGCGGTTGGCGACGAGGATCTTCTCGAACATGGCAGGTAAGGTAGGAAGTGAGGCGGTTGAGGCCTCGGGGGCTGCGGATCAGAGCGGCCGGATGCGGAAGAGCGGTTGGCCGAATTCCACCGGCTTGGTGTTTTCCGCGACGATGGCAGTAATCACGCCGCGGCACTCCGCCTTGATCTCGTTCATGACCTTCATGGCCTCGATGATGCAGACCACGGTGTCCGGTCCGACCTCGACGCCGACATCGACATAGTGCGCGGCATCCGGTGCGGGCGAACGGTAGAAGGTCCCGATCATGGGGGACTTCACCTCGGTTTCGTTGGTCGCCACAACCGGTGCGGCGGGAGCCGGGGCGACGGGCAGGGGGGCGTGAGCCATGACTGCCTGACGTGCGGCGTAGAAGGCGGTGTCATCGCCCTCTGCGGGCCCGTTGACACCTCTCTTGAGCTTGATCTTGAAATCCTTTTGCTCGAGCTCGAACTCCGCGAGGGAGTTCTTTTTCATCAAGTCGATGATCGCCTTGATCTCTTTCAGGTCCACAGCGCTACTCCAAAGAACCCGCGCAACGGCACGCAGGAGTTAAGGTCACTACCATCCAAGGCGAACCGTACAGCCCCATCAAAGAAGGCTTCCGCGGTTCCGTCCCAGATGGGCGGAACCTAGGGACCGCGCCGGGTAGGCGTCAAGGTTCCACTCGAAAAGGGGGCGGGATTTCTCATGTCAACCCGGCCGAAAAATGGGGTTTACGAGCGTTCGTTAAGGGTAACGACTGCTTGGAGCCCTAGAAGATAGCTCTGGAAACCGAATCCGGAGATCTGTCCGCGGCAGACAGGCGCAATCAATGATCGATGCCGGAATTCCTCCCGCGCGTGGATGTTGGACAGGTGGATCTCCACCGTTGGAATGCTCACGGCGGCGATGGCGTCGCGCAGCGCGACCGACGTGTGCGTGTAGGCGGCGGCGTTGAGGACGATGGCATCGAACCGGCCGCGGGCTTCCTGGATCCAGGTGACCAGTTCGCCCTCGTGGTTGGATTGGCGGAAATCGATCTCGACGCCGAGTTCGGTGGCGCGGGCGCGGACGAGGGCTTCGATGTCCGCGAGGGTTTGCCGGCCGTAGACCTCGGGCTGGCGGGTGCCCAGGAGGTTGAGGTTCGGTCCGTTGAGGAAGAGAGCCTTCATGCGGGTGACGGTGGAGTCTGGGCGGGAGCCGGGTCCGGTGTCGACGGGTTTTCCGGTGGGAGGCTGACGGCGATGCCGAGGAGCGCGAAGCACGACCACGCCAGCGGCGGGATATAGAGACCGAACTCGGACAGGCCCTGGATCAGCCATCCGGTGACGCCAACCAGGATCCCGAGGCGGAGGGCGGACGGGGACCGGAGCGCGCGGGCCCAGGCCAGCCCCAGGCTGCCGAGGACCCAGAGCAGGTAGGTGATGCCGCCGGGAATGCCGGAGTCGGAGAACTGCTGGAGGTAATCGTTGTGGACGAGGCGGGCCATCTCGGCGTCGGGCGCCTTCCGTTTCGCATATGGCCGCATGAAGGTGCCCGGGCCGGAGCCCCGGAACGGGTTTTCGACCGTGTTCTGTGCGGCGGCCTTCCAGTAATCGAAACGGGCGGAAACGGACGTGGCTCCCTTCTTGAAGTAGGCCTGGTTGCGGAAGGCGAACGCGCCGAGTCCAAGGACGAGGGCGGCGACGGCGATGGGGATCCGGACCTTGCGGAGTCGCGGATGGAGGAGGACGGCAAGGGCGGCCATGGCCACCGCGATCAGCCAGCCGGATCGGGAGCCGGACCAAAGGAGGCTGCAGAAGGCGAGCGGGCCGAGGAGACCGGCGGCAAGGGCGAAGACGAGGGGACGCAGGCGGTGTCGGCTGAGCCAGAGGGCGGTGGCGAGGGGTGGAAAGGCCAGCAGGACGAGGCCGGCGAGGGCGTTGGGGTAAACGAGGGAACCGTGCACGCGGCCGCGGGCGAGCTTGTCGAGGATGGCCGGGTTGGCGATGTCCACGCCATTGGTGGTCACGATGAGTCCGTTCTGTCGCAGTTCGGCAACGTCGGCGGGGGCGAGGTTTGTCCATCCGGACTGCTGTCCGGTGACCAGGGCCTCGCGGGCGTACCGGAACTCGAAGGTGTGCTGGTTGAATGCCTGGAGCCAGCAGAGGGTGGCGCCGATGCCGAGTCCGACCAGCAAGGGCTGCCATCGGGTCCGGCCGGTGAGGACACCCAGAACGAAACAGGCGGAAACCGCGAGCAGGTGGGGCACGGTGAGGCCGGAAAGGCGTGTGTCGACGCTCCCGCCGTGACTGAGCCATTGCCAGAACGTCCATCCGCCCAGACCAAACCAGATCCACGCCGGAACGGGCGCGGCCGCCAGACGCTCGCGCCACGGGGTAGCGAAGAGGTGGAAGAGGACAACGACCGGCAGGAGGAAGAGGCCCACCCGCGTCGGCCAGGGGCGCTGGATCCATTCCATCAACGAACCCGGAACGCCGATCTGCTCCTCGAGGATGACCGGATTGCCGAGCTTCAGGATCGAGAGTCCGAGGACCAACCCGAGCAGGAGCGCGGGGACGGGGGACTCAGCGGCGTGGGAGGTTGGTTGCGGGCGCGTCACAACCGGAGCTTGAGCAGGCCAACTTCCAGGGCGAGGGCTTCCTGCACGTTGGTGTGGAGGAGTCGCATGGTGGATTCCCACGCCTCGATGTTCCGTTGGGAATCCGCAGGGGTGAGACGGTTTGCGATCGCGGCGGTGGTTTCCTGAAGGTCGGGCAGAAACAGTTCCCCCGGACTGCCCAGCCGCGTGAGCCACAGGTCCCGCAGCCAGATGTGCAGGCCGCCGAGGTACTCCGAACGGTGCCGACGGTACTCCGATTCGATTGCGGCGTTCAGTTCGCGCTCCCAATGCTCCTTCTGCTCGGCGGAGGCATCTGCATAGCGGTTCAGCGGGGAGTCTTCGGAAAGGGAGGTCTCGATGCGGGCCCGGGCGGCGACCAGGGATTGAAGGAGTTGGTCGAGGAGCCGGTAGCGTGCGAGCAGGCCGCTGCCCTTGCCGGAGTCCTTGGCGGCGGCGGCAAATCCGGCGAGCCAGTCTCGGACCTCCGGGGACAGGCGGAGTCCGGCGGTGCCGAAACTCAGGCGGAGGCAGCGGGAAAGGATGGTTTCCAGGACGCGGCCGGGATCGGTGCTGAGCAGCAGGATGATCGATCCGGCGGGTGGTTCTTCCAGAGTCTTGAGGAAGGCGTTGGCAGCGCCAGGATTGAAACGGTCGGCTCCGCAGATGACCGCAATCTTGCGCGGGGCTTCCGCCGGACGCAGTCCCAGGATCCGGGTCACCTCGCGGGTCTGGTTGGCCAGGATCTGGCGCATCTTCGACTCGGGGTGGACCCACGTGACGTCCGGGTGGGTGCGGTGCGCGACGCGGCGGCACTGGCTGCACTGGCCGCAGGGAACGAGGGATTGGCCTTCGGGGCCGGTTTCGAGGGGCGACTGGCAGAGGAGCGTCTGGGCGAGAAGGGCCGCGGATTCCTCGAGGGAATCGAGGTCGTCTCCTGAGAACAAGTAGGCGTGACCAAGGCGTCCGCGCGCCAGGCTTCGGCGGAGGAGTTCAGTGGCGCTGGACGCCGGTGTGGTTTCTGTATCCACGGAGGCGCCTTTCCTACGGGGAGAGCGGATGCGTCACAAGGCCAATGGTTGGGGCGGCGGAGCGTTGGTGGATGGCGGATCGAGCCCGATGGCCGGGCGCTTGAGCCGGGCAGCGAGGGCATTGCGTCGTTGCAGCCAGACGCGCCAGTCCGCCTCCAACGCAGGGTCCGCCAGACGGAGGCGGTTTGCCGCCCAGTCGCGATCGATGGCCTCCAGTTGGGCGCGGGCACCTTCACGATCGCGCCATTCAAGGAGGGCTTCCGCGAGGCAGAGCCGGTTGCCGGGGTGCGCGGGAGCCAGTTCGACACATCGTTCGAGGTGATGGCGGGCCTTGGTGCGGTCCCCGACGCTGGTGGGCCAACCCGGGGCCTCGAAGTACAGGAGGCCCAGCCCGCGGTCGGGGCCGGCGTTGTCGATGGCAGGGTCGGCAGCCAGGGCTGCAGCGAAGGCGGCTTCAATGCGGGGGACAATGCGGAGGGCTCCCAGGGTCTTGGTCTGGGCGAGTTGGCCGAGGTTGAGGGCCAGGAAATAATGGGCCTGGGCGCATTTCGGATCGATCGCCAGGGCCGCATTGCAGGCATCCATGCCCGCCTGGGCAATCCGGGCGCGATCCCGGTCCCGGGACTGTGCGTCGGCCCAGTCGAAAGCCGCATGTCCGAAACGCCACAGGACTTCAACCGTGTTCGTGTTTTCAGCCCGTGCCCGCTCGGCGCGATGGAACGTTGCTTCGAATCGGGCGCGTTCAGGCGCGGTGTAGTCGGAGGCACCGAGTCGTGGAAGGTCGAGGGCCGCGAAGAGGATCCATGCGCTGCAAAGCAAGGCTGGGATGGTGAAATGGCCAGTTTTCACTTGCGGTTTCTTTGACGGGAACACTATACCGTCCTCCGTCTGTCAAAGTAAGTGTCTGTTTTGTCATCCCGCATGATTCACCCCCAACCGGAGGCGGTCGCTTGAGCCGCCCGTTTAGTCGTCATCAACCGCAGCAGCCCCTGCATCGGGTCAACGGCAAGATTCGAGCGCGTGAGGTCCGGGTCATCGGGCAGGACGGGGAACAGGCGGGAGTGATGGATTTGCCCTCGGCGCTGAATGTCGCCCGTTCCCAGGGGGTGGACCTGGTCGAGATCGCGCCAAACGCCGTGCCTCCCGTGTGCCGGTTGGTCGATTACGGCAAGTTCAAGTACGAGTTGGCGAAGAAGGAGCGCGATTCGAAGAAGCACCAGCACGCCAATCTGGTGAAGGAAGTGCAGCTTTCCGCGCGGATTGATCCGCACGATCTCGGCATCAAGCTCGACCACGCGGTCGGGTTCCTCTGCGAGGACATGAAGCTGAAGGTCACCCTCCGGTTCCGTGGACGCGAAATGGCGCATACGGAAATCGGCAAGCAGGTGGTGAACAAGTTCCTGGAGGATCTGGAGCCGTGGGGCCATCCAGACTCGCCGCCCAAGCTCATCGGCCGATCCATCAACGTGATGATCAGCCCGCATCCGAAGCACAAGCGGGCCAAGAATCCCAAGGAAACCGGGGACGTGCCTTCGACTCACGTAACGGCAGAGAACCACGCGATCATCGTCACCGAGTTGCAGGCCAAGGCCGCTGCGGGCAAGGCGGCGGTCGTGCGTGTGGCCACCGATGCGGCGGTCAACCCGGCACCCCTTGGGGAGAGCCCGTTCGCTGCGCTGGAGACCCCGCCGACGGATTCCTGATCCTGTCCAGTGGCGGGCATGGGATCGGCAGCCTGAATGCTCACCGATCCATGCCGACCACCCATGACAGTGCGGGAGGAGAGGCTTCGGATCCTGGGTTTGCCAACGTTCCCGTGGATCCGCGGGTCCCGCGGTTGGAAGGAAAGGTTCCTGCGCCGGTGACGCCGACATGGCGTCTGATCCAACAAGTGCTCAAGGATGGCGGCCCGGGTTATCTCCAGTTCGCCATCACCAACGTCTGCAACGCAGATTGTGGTTTTTGCGGTTTTGCGCGGTCTGCCATGGATCCGCGCCGCCGTCGGTCGGTCACACTGACCGAGGCGTTGGACGTCATCGACATCGCGCGTCGCAACGGCATTGGCTACCTCCTCTTCGTCGGTGGCGAACCCCTCGTCCACCGCGACCTTCGCTCGATGGTGCGCTATGCGGCCCAGTCCGGGATCCGGCCGATGCTCTGCACGAACGGCTCCCTGTGGACCGAGCGCAACCTCCGGGAACTCGCCGACGACGGACTCGCCAGCGTGATCATGTCCGTGGACGCACACGATGTGGGTCGTCACGAGGCGAACCGTGGCCTGTCAGGTGTGTGCGCGAAGATCCGGCAGGCAAATGAGTTCTTCGCGCGTGCCGGCATCCAGACCACCGCGAGCGTGACGGCAAGCCGGTTGATCGAGGACTACGCCCGGCTTCCGGCATTCCTGCGCGAACTCGGGTTCAGTTCGTGCACCTTCAGCTACCCGCTCACCGATCTGAAGAGCAGTTACCTCAGTTTCTCGGACGGTGGTCTCGTCCGCTTCACCCCGGACGAACTTTGGCAGGTGTTCGAGAACATCCGGGAACTGAAGAAGACGAGCGGCTTTGCGGTGGTGAATCCGTTGGCCTCCCTGGAAGACATGCAACGGCATGTGCGCGGGGAGAAGGAGCACTTCGGATGCCTGGGTGGCCACAAGTACTTCTACCTCGACTGGCATCTGAACCTGTACCGCTGCCACTTCTGGGAAACCCCGATGTGCCACGTGTACGCCTGGGACGAAACCCAGCGTGTGCGCGATGGCTGCACCCGCTGCATGATCGATTGCTACCGTGACCCGTCGGTGATGCAACAGGTGGCTGTGAACGCCAGCGATGCCTGGCACGCCCTGCGCCGCGGAAGGCTCCGGACCGCTGCCACCCACCTCCTCGACCGCCGGAATCTGGCATCCATCGGGGCGGTGTGGGAGGATTGGAAATGGATCGGCAAGGTTTGAGGATGCGGATCGTGTGGTGGTGGTGGGTCCTTTCCTGGGTGGGTTGCAGGGCCTTCGCCCAAAGCGACGCACCCAGGCCGGAAACCGCAAAGGTTCCCGGCGTCGTCATCACGCACAGTCCGGCAACTTCCGGTCTCTACATTGGATCCCCCAGCCTCGCTGTTCTTCCGGACGGCGACTACGTGGCCTCCCACGATTTCTTCGGCCCGAAGTCGGACGAACACCGCAGCGCCCGCAGCCGCGTCTACCGCTCGTCGGATCGCGGCGCGCACTGGCGGCAGGTGTCCGAGATCCAGGGAGCCTTCTGGTCGTCCCTCTTTGTCCATCGTGGCGCGTTGTATCTGCTCGGTCCGGATCGGCACCATGGCAACATCCTGATCCGCCGGTCCACGGACGGGGGAACCACCTGGACGAATCCCACCAATGCCACCACCGGCCTGCTGCGAGCGGATGGGGAGTATCATTGCGCGCCCATGCCTGTGGTGGAACACGCCGGCCGCCTTTGGCGTGGATTCGAGTGGCGGAATCCCCCGATGGCGTGGGGCATCCATTATCGCGCCGGCGTCCTCTCGGTGCCGGTCGCTGCCGATCTGCTGGATGCCTCCCAGTGGGCGGCTACGGAATTCCTGCCGAGCGATCGAAGCTGGAACGGCGGCGATATGGGTGCGTGGCTGGAAGGGAATGTCGTGGTCACGCCGGAGGGCGGTCTCGTCGATGTCCTGCGGGTCGACACGCGCGCCGTGCCGGAGAAGGCTGCGATCGTCCGGCTCCCCGGTCCGCAGGGACGGCCGGAGTTCGATCCTTCTACCGGATTCGTGGACTTCCCCGGAGGTGCCAAGAAGTTCGCCATCCGATGGGATGCGGTGACACAGCGGTATTGGTCGGTGGCCTCGGTGGTTCCAAAGGGGTGGGAGACCGTGGGCAAGCCCGCCTCCACGCGCAACACGCTCGCCCTGCTGAGCAGCGCGGACCTGATGAAATGGGAGGTTCGATGCCACCTCCTGCATTCGCCGGATCGGGCGCGCACCGGGTTCCAATACGTCGATTGGTTGTTCGACGGAAACGACCTGATCGCCGCATGCCGGACCGCGTTTGAGGACGGCCTGGGAGGTGCCCATAACGCCCATGACGCCAACTTCCTGACCTTCCACCGGATTGCAGGATTCCGAACGCGGACGATGGCGGATTCCGTGGCGATCACCCTGCCGCCGGGGAAGCAATGAAAGCTTGAAACTCCCTACCCCCTCCGCACGTAGCCGTTGGAGCGGAACCACTCGACCGCATCGGAAAGCGCCTGACGGGGGGGCGTCTGCGGAAGCCCGAGTTCGCGCACGGCCTTGGCCGGGCTGAAGTACATCTTGTAGCGGGCCATGCGCACGCCTGCGACCGGAGCCTTGGGCGGCTTCCCGGTGATTCCTGAAATCCACTCCGAAATGTGCGCCGCGCCCAGCGCGATCTCCCACGGAACCTGCCGCTTCACCGGGGGCAGTCCGGTGATTTCGGAAAGCACCTCGAAGGCCTTCCGCATCGACCAATTCCCGTCGGTATGTCCGAGGATGTACCGCTCCCCGACGCGTCCCTTTTCCGCCGCCAGGATGTGGCCGATCGCGACATCGCGGACGTGCACCCAGTTGAGGCCGGTATCGAGATACGCCGGCATCTTGCGATTGAGATAGTCGACGATGACCTGGCCAGTGGGCGTCGGCTTGACGTCGCGCGGACCGACCGGTGCGGACGGGTTCACGATGACCACCGGGACGCCTTCGCGCGCCGCCTCGCGCGCGGCGACTTCCGCCTGCCACTTGGAGCGCTTGTAATGGTTGGTCATCTGGACTTCCGAGACGGGCGCGGTTTCGTCGGTGGGCAAAAGGATCCCCGTCGAGGAAGGCTTGGGAAGGCCGATGCAACCAACGGTGCTGGTGTAGACGATGCGACGCACCCCGGCGGTCATGGCGGCCTTCAGGATCTTCTGGGTACCGATGAGGTTGGTCCGGTACATCGGTCGGTAGTCGGGCATCCACAGTGCGTAACTGGCCGCGACATGAAAGACCCAGTCGCACCCGTCCATGTGCCGGGCGAGGCTGTCGGACTTGTCGGTGATGTCGCCTTCCACCGCCTCGAACTCAACGCCGTTGAGTCCCCGGATGTCGGCGCCGGGGCGGAACAGGGCCCGGACCGTATGGCCGCGGGCGACGAGTTCATGGACAAGGTTGGCGCCAATGAACCCCGAGGCACCGGTGACAAAGCATTTCATTGCGGGAAGGGTGGTGGTCCGGTTCGCACCGGTAGGGAATCTCCTGCCGCCATGGGACACTTGAAGGTCGGGGTGAGGCAAGGTCGGGTGTTTGCTTTTTCCGCGGAACCATCCGGGGTAAGACCTTCGCCTTTCGAGGATCCTTTGATGTCAGGGACACACGTGAGCCGGGGATGGGCAGGGCTCCTGTTGCTTTCGGGCCTTTCCGGCCTGGGCTTGCAGGGCGTGTGGACCCGTGCGTTCGCCGTGGGGCTCGGGCATGAGTCGCCGGCAATGCTCGGAGTGGTGACGGCAGTGTTCGGCGGTCTGGCGGCGGGAGCCTGCGCGTGGGCCTGGATCCGACGACTGCCCTTCCAGGCGTCGACGGTTTGCGCTGCCCTCGAAGCCGTTATCGGAATCTGGTCGATCACGACCGCGTGGACCGTGCCCATCGCCGGCGGATGGTTAATGCGCTGGATGGGGCCGACGCCTTCCGGCGTGGTTCAGGCGTTTGTCAGCAGCGTCGGGCCGCTCGCTGTCCTGTTGCCCGCCACGATGGCCATGGGCGTCACCCTGCCGGCAGTGGAGCGTCTGATTTCGGAGGGGGACCGGAATGACCGCAACGTCGGGCCGTTGTACGCCCTCAATACGCTGGGCGCTGTCCTGGGGGTCATTGTCTCGGTGGGGTGGCTGCAACCGTGGCTCGGATTGAAGGGCACGTTGTGTGCCTTCGGTGCGCTCAACCTGCTCTGCGCGGCGGGATTCCTCCTACTGGGCCGCCAGAACGGCGCGAAGGCTGAACACGCACCCGCGGGCGCATCCGGGGTGCGAACGGGAAACGTGGCCGCGAACCGATGGTCGCTGCCGTTGCTCGCATGGACAGGATTCCTCGGGATCGGTTTCGAGGTGCTGGCGACGCGGCTTCTGGGCCAGGCGCTGGAGGGAACCGTCTTCAGCCATGCCGCGGTTCTGGGCGTGTTCCTCGGCGGCACCGCTCTGGGCGGAGCACTGCGGAACCGTTGGGTGCGGGATCCGGATCGGGCGCTACCCACGCTCTTGCTGGGACAAGCGGCTTCGCTGGTTGTCAGCGGGTTCGTCGTGGTGTGGATGCCCGCATGGCATCCGGCGATCCGTGCCATCCTCGGTGACAGCAAGACCTCGATGCTGGCAACGGAATGGGTCCTCGCAGCCGCGGTGGTCGGCGCACCCACGGTGCTGATGGGACTGTTGTTCAGCTCGCTGGCCACACTCGCCATGCGCGGCCGCCCGGACGGTCTCGGGTGGGCCTTGGCCTTCAATACCGTGGGTTCGGCTCTGGCCCCTGCGGTCGTGGGATTGGGCATGATCCCGTGGCTCGGCAGCCGATGGAGCTGGATCGGGCTGGTGGCCGGCTATCTCGTCCCGGTGCCCGGGTGGCGGCGTGTCCATGGGGTGGCGTTCGTCGGCATCGCCGTCGTCGTCCTGTGGTTGCCACGTCCCATGGACCTTCAATTGCGGTCGACGGGAACCCGGTTGGTGGAGGTTCGCGAAGGGGCAGGGGACACCGTGGCGGTCGTCGAGCAACCCGGGGGAAACCGGGCATTGCGGGTGAACAACCGCTTCACCATGGGCGGAACGGCGTCGACCAACGCCGAGCGTCGTCACGGCCACCTTCCGTTGCTCTGGCATCCGGCACCGCGGCGTGCGCTCTTCCTCGGCGTGGGCACCGGGATCTCGTTCACGGCGATGGATGCGCATCCGGGCCTGAAAGCCGAGGGCGTGGAACTCGTGCCCGAGGTCGCCGCCGTCCTCGATGCGTTCCTCCCGCACAACGCGCACTCGACCGATCTCACCGTTCATGTGGCCGATGCGCGACGCCATGTCCGCACCACCTCGGCCACGTATGACGTCATTGTCGCCGATCTCTTCCATCCAGCGCGGGATGGAGCCGGTGGGCTCTACACGAGGGAACACTTCGCTGCGGTGCGCGCGCGGCTTTCGAACGGTGGTTTGTTCTGCCAGTGGCTGCCCTTGTTCCAGTTGGATGAGCCCACGCTGCGGGTGATCGTCCGGACCTACCTGGAAGTCTTCCCGGAGGCCCAGGCCTTCCTGCTGCGGTACACCGCGGATACGCCGGTACTCGGGTTGGTGGGAGGCCGTGGGCCGTTGCGTTTCGATCAAGGGTGGATGGACCGCCGCATCGCGGACCCCGGACTCCGGGACGCCTTGAAGCCCCTCGTGCTCACGGAGGACATCCCTGTCTTCGGGCTGTGGTTCGCGGGGCCCGCATGGTTGTCTGGTTTCGCCGGCAACGCGGCCCTCAACACCGACGATCATCCGGTCGTCCTCTTCCAGGCCCCGCAGACGTTGGTGGGCCGCGCCACACCCGGGCACGCGCTGCTCGAACGCCTGCTGGCGCGATCACCGGCGGTGCCGGAGGGCGTCTTCACTGCGCCCCGCGACGAGGCCGGATGGAACGTCCGCCTGACGCAATACCGTCGCGCCCGGGACGCGTACCTGTTCGGGTTGATCGCGGAGGCGTCCGGTCAACGGGACGCCGCGCTGGACCGCTACATCGACAGCGCCCGCCTGAGCGCGGATTTCACCACCGGATATGCGCAGGTCCTGGCCCGCGCGGCACAGTCGTCGAAGACGGATCCCGACCGCGTGCGCCGCCTGCTGGATCGGTTGACGGAGGCCCGTCCCGAGCGTGGTGTGGCCGCCGACCTGAAGCAGCGCCTCGGGTTGTAAACCGCGTGGGCTGGCAGCTGCGCGTTACGGATCTCTCCCCACAAACGCCACAGACTAGGTATGGCGGAGCGCTTGGGAATCGGGTTTCATGTGCGGCATGCCCTTGAAGGACAGAACCCGTGGAAGCACGTCCGTGGCTCGCGCCGTCCGGGTCGCCGCCGTCTGGGCGGCATGCGTTCCCGTGCTGGCGGCAGCGCCATCTCGTCATTTGCCGGCTGCCGTTTCGCGCCCGGTGGATTTCCTGCGGGATGTGCAACCCCTGTTCCAGAAGCACTGCGTGGACTGCCACGGACCCCTGAAGCAGAAGGGCGGCTTCCGGCTCGACGAACGCGCTGCGGCGCTCACGGGCGGTGAAAGCCACGCCCCGGCGATCAAGCCCGGCGACAGCGCGGGCAGCCCGTTGATCCAGTTCGTCGCCGGCCTGGTGCCGGACATGCGGATGCCTTCCAAGGGCGAACCGCTCAGCGCGGAGGAGATCGGCGTGTTGCGCGCGTGGATCGACCAGGGAGCCGTGTGGCCGGACGACGGCAAGCCCAAGGTGGATCCGGTGACATCGCACTGGGCCTTCCGTCCCGTGGAACGTCCCACGGTGCCGGCCGCGGGACATCCCGTGGACGCGTTCGTCGCGGCCAAGCTCCGGGAGAAGGCGCTGACCCCATCGACGGAAGCCGATCGCGTGACCTTGGTCCGGCGGATGTTCCTCGTGATGTTGGGCGTGCCTCCGACGCCGGCGGAGGTCCAGGCCTTCGTGGGCGATGCATCGCCCGAGGCGTACGAACGCCTCGTCGATCGCGTCCTGGCCGACACGCGATACGGCGAACGCTGGGGCCGGCACTGGCTGGATGTGATCCGCTTCGCCGAGTCGAATGGCTTCGAAACCAACCGCGAACGGCCGAACGCGTGGCGCTTCCGCGATTACGTCATTGCCGCGTTCAACGACGACAAGCCCTACGACCAGTTCGTGCGCGAACAGA
Organism: Verrucomicrobiales bacterium; assembly: GCA_027489875.1. Classification (GTDB taxonomy): domain Bacteria; phylum Verrucomicrobiota; class Verrucomicrobiia; order Limisphaerales; family UBA9464; genus UBA6176. The sequence continues at coordinate 4,837 of JAIXZE010000413.1, read as the reverse complement.
TCGCGGGCGACGCGATGGGTGCGGAGACGGCCACCGGCTTCCTCGTGGGTGGACCGCTGGACATCGTCAAGAGCCCGGATCCGGTGCTCACAGCCCAGCAACGCGCGGACGAACTCGATGACATGGTCAGCACGACGGGCACGGCGTTCCTCGGGCTGACGATGGGCTGCGCGCGCTGCCACACGCACAAGTTCGATCCCATCGTGCACCGGGAGTATTACGCGATGGCGGCGTTGTTCGCCGGCGTGCAGCACGGCGACCGTCCCCTCCCGATGCCGGAGGATCAGAAGGTGCGCTTGGCCTCGCTGGACGAACGGATCGTTTCCTTGGAGACGCGCCTGAAGCAGTTCCTGCCGAAGCCGGTCACGGCGGTCGTGGGTTCCAACGCCGGAGCCGGACCATTGCGGCCCGCCGTCCAATCCCGCATCAACGAGGACGCCTTTCCCGCCAGCGAGGCGCGTTTCCTCCGCTTCACCATCCTCACGACCAGCGGTGGCGAACCCTGCATCGACGAACTCGAAGTCTTGTCCGGCGACCGCAACGTCGCGCTCGCCTCCACCGGAACCAAGGCCACCGCTTCCGGAACCCTTCCCGGGTACGCCATCCACAAGCTCGAACACCTCAACGATGGGCGTTCCGGCAATCCCCGTTCGTGGATTTCCAACGAGGACGGTCGCGGTTGGGTGCAACTGGAGTTCCCGCGCTCCGAGCGCATCGATCGCGTTGTCTGGGGACGCGATCGCGATGGCAACTTCGGCGATCGAGTGGCCACGTCCTATCGGATCGAGGTTTCCGACGATGGCATGAAGTGGCGCGGGGTCGCGGGTTCGGAGGATCGTCAGCCCTTCAAGGGACCCTCGACGAAGCCCGCCGGACCCACCTACGTCTTCGATGGGCACCCCGAGGCCGCCGCGGCCGAGGGGCGCGCGTGGGTGGCCGAACTGGGCAAGCTCCGCAAGGAACGCGAGTCCGCCGCGCGGGGACCGGCCGCCTACGCCGGCAACTTCGGAAAGCCCTCCGAAATGCGCCGCTTCCATCGGGGAGATCCCATGCAGCCGCGCGAGGTCGTGGCTCCGGGCACCCTGGCCATCTTCCGGCCGCTCGCGTTGTCGACCAACGCACCGGAGCAGGAACGCCGCGTCCAACTCGCGGGCTGGATCGCGGCACCGGATCACCCGCTCACCGCCCGCGTCCTGGTGAACCGCGTCTGGCAGCACCACTTCGGCGTCGGCCTGGTGGACACCCCCAACGACTTTGGCCGGAATGGTTCGCCGCCCACGCATCCGGAACTGCTGGACTGGTTGGCGGCGGAGTTCGCGCGGCCGATGGCCGCGGCGGGCGAACCCACCCGGGCGTGGTCGTTGAAACGGTTGCATCGGTTGATCCTCACGAGCGCCACCTGGCGGCAATCGAGCGCACCCCGCACCGCAGCCCTGCGCGTCGATGGGGCGTCGCGCCTGCTCTGGAGGTTTCCGCCGCGACGCCTGGAAGCGGAAGCGATCCGCGACGGCATCCTCGCCGTCAGCGGCAATCTCGACCGGACAATGGGCGGCCCGAGCTTCCACCTGCACGAGGTCGACCGGGAGAACGTGTACCACTACCACCCGAAGGAGGAGTTCGGGCCGCCGGAATGGCGTCGGATGGTCTACGCGTATAAGGTCCGGATGGAACAGGACGGCATCTTCGGAGCCTTCGATTGCCCGGATGGCAGCCTGGTGATGCCCCGGCGCAGCCTGTCGACCACGCCCTTGCAGGCGCTCAATCTCTTCAACAGCCGGTTCATCCTCCAGCAATCGGCGGTGTTCGCCGAACGCCTCCGCAAGGAGGCGGGCAACGATCCCGCGGCGCAGGTCCGCCAGGCGTGGACCCTGGCCTACAACCGGACGCCCGATGCCACCGAAGCGCGCGAGGCGGAAAAGTTCGTGCAGGCCGAAGGCTTGCCGGCGCTGTGCCGGGCCGTGCTGAATTCCAACGAGTTCCTCTTCATCCCATGAATCCCCTCCACCCCCTCCTGAACCGCCGCCGCTTCCTCTCCGACGCGGGCACCGGTCTCGGTGCCATCGCGCTGACCGCGATGCTCGGCCGCCAGGGTTTGCTTGGGTCGAATGTCTCCGGCAAGGAAGCTCTCCGACCCGAGATCGATCCCGGCCGGCCGTACGCGCCCCGGAAGCCGCACTTCGCGCCCAAGGCCAAGAACGTGCTCGTGATCTTCTGCAGCGGCGCGTGCAGCCAGTTGGACACGTTCGACTACAAGCCGGAGCTGATCCGGCGTCATGGGCAGCCCATGCCGGGCGTCGACAAGCTCATTACCTTCCAGGGCGAACAGGGCGCGCTCACGAAGAGCCCGTGGGAGTTCCGCCCACGTGGCCAGTCCGGCAAGATGATCTCCGATCTCGTGCCGCATCTGGGAGCCCTCGCCGACGACCTCTGCTTCATCCATTCGATGCAGGGCAAGACCAACACCCACGGCCCCGGCGAGAACTTCATGTCGACGGGCAATACCCTCGACGGCTTCCCGTGCCTCGGTGCCTGGCTGACGTATGCCCTCGGGAGCGAGGACCAGAGTCTTCCGGCCTACGTCGCCATCCCGGACCCACGCGGCAAACCCCAGAACAGCGTCAACAATTGGGCCCCCGGCTTCCTTCCCGCCGCCTTCCAGGGCACCGATTTCAACGCCACCAAACCCATCCGCAACCTCGCCCGTCCCGGCGGGTTGGGTTCCGACTCCGACGCTGCCACGCGCGGCTTCCTCCAACGGCTGAATGCCCACCACGCCGAACGGTTCCCGGGCGACACCGCCCTCGCCGCGCGCATCGCCAGTTACGAGCTCGCCGCCCGCATGCAGCTCACCGTTCCGGAGATCGCCGATCTTTCCAGCGAGCCGGAACACATCCTGAAGTTGTACGGCGCGGACGAATCCGGCACGCCGGTGAAGGACATCCGCACCGCCTACGCGCGGAACTGCATCCTGGCGCGTCGCCTCGTCGAACGGGGGGTGCGCTTCGTCCAGCTCTTCAACGGGGCCTACCAGACCGGGGGCGAAGGCGTCAGCAACTGGGACGGCCACAAGGATCTCCTCAACCAGTACAGCGTCCACGGTCCGGTGCTCGACAAGCCCACCGCCGGTCTGCTCCTCGATCTCAAGCAACGTGGGTTGCTCGACGAAACCCTGGTCGTGTGGTGCACGGAATTCGGTCGGATGCCCACGTTCCAGAAGGGGTCCCAGGGACGCGATCACAACCCGGCTGGATTCACCTGTTGGATGGCGGGCGCGGGCGTGAAGAAGGGTTTCAGTTACGGGGCGACGGATGACTTCGGCTACAAGGCTGCCGAGAACATCGTCACCGTGTACGACCTGCATGCCACGATCCTGCATCTCCTTGGCCTCGATCACGAACGGCTCACCTATTACCACAACGGCCTTGAACGCCGCCTCACCGACGTCCACGGCAACGTCGTCGAGGGCGTCCTCGCGTAGGTAGCAGACGACGTCAGGAGGCTGTGGAAGAGGTGATAGAAGTGTAGGCCGCGTGCCCTCACGCGGCTTTTCATCGCTCCCGCCGGGTGAGGGCACCCGGCCTTCAATCGGTTCTGGGAACTGGCTTCTGGCCTCTGGGAACTTCTCTTGTAGGCCGCGTGCCCCCACGCGGCGTCTCCGTTGGGCTCCAAATTTGAACCTCGCCCGCCCTCGCCGCAACGCGGCGCACGGCGACAGCCCGGGGTGGAGCGGAGCGGAACCCTGGGTCACCCCCACCCCATGACACCTCGCCCCAACGGGGCGAACGGTGACCACACGCACCCTGTCCCGTGTGCCCTTTCAGGGCACAGAGCACGTTGTGTGGCGTGGTCCCCGGGCTTTCACCGGTTGCCGCTTCGGGGCACGAGGTTACTGGAGACTGGGAACTGGCGCTCCGTCCCCACCTTCCATCTTGCTGCGAAACCGCCAGGCCTCAGGCTGCCGGCGTGTCGCGTTTCCAGAGTGTCTGTGTCTATTGCGGTTCCGGGATGGGCGACGATGCCCGCTACCGTGAATCCGCCTTCGCGATGGGTGTGTTCCTCGCCCGGAGCGGCATCCGGTTGGTGTACGGGGGAGCGCATGTCGGACTGATGGGCGCAGTGGCCGACGGCGCCCTTTCCGCCGGTGGCCGCGTCGTCGGCGTGATCCCGCGCACCCTCCTCGAGCGCGAGATCCAGCATCCGGGGGTCACTGACCTGCGCGTGGTCGAGTCCATGCACGAACGCAAACAGTGCATGATGGATCTCAGCGACGCCTTCGTCGCGTTGCCGGGTGGTTTCGGGACGATGGACGAATTGTTCGAGACACTCACCTGGATCCAGTTGGGACTGCACACCAAACCTGTGGGGCTGCTGAACGTGGCTGGCTTCTACGATCGACTCATCGGGTTCGTCGAACAGATGGCCCGCAGCGGGTTCGTTCGACCGGAGCATGCCGGGGTGCTTCGGGTGGATTCGGATCCCGCCCGTCTCCTGGAGCGGATGGAACAGTTCCAGCCCCCCGCGGTGGGCAAGTGGCTGGAGCGTCCAACGCTCGGGGCGGAGTAGGGGAGGGAGTTCCGAGATTTCAGTTTCAAGTTTCAAGCGGGCTGCGCGGTCCGCCCCGGGTGCAGGCGGCGTGCCTCACGCGGCGTCCTCCGTCGGGCTCGGTTGTATTTGGGGTTATGGGCCTCCGCTGAAGATCAACGAAATGGCTGGGCCGGACAGGACCTTGGCAAAAGCCAGCCCGGGGATTCCATGGCGTCATGGCCACAACCGCGTTGCGGTTGGATCCGCATCGATGGGCATTCCCAGGGTTGTCCTCGTTCCTCGGACCAACCCT
>JAIXZE010000396.1 GCA_027489875.1 Verrucomicrobiales bacterium | reverse complement strand
GTGTTGTGCGAATCCGCAGGCCCACCGTGGCCGTAGGCCAGCAAGGTATACCGCCCGGTCGGCAGGTCGCTGAGGGTCACCCGCACAGCCCCCACCGGCGGATTGGGCTGGAGGAAGATGCCCATCATCGAATCCGGATACTCATTGTTGGAGGCTCCGGCCGCATTCTCGACGAAGAGGTCAACCGTGGAGGAGACCGCATCCGACCACAGGACATCCGTCAGCGTCCCGTTCGCGCGCACTCCGCCAGTCGGGTTGTCCCGGCTGTAGAGATTCCACACGTCGTTCGTCGCCATTCCCAGCGCCGCCGGACCTACTCGGGAGGGTGTCAGGTCGGTGCCGAAATTGATGTTCAGCAACCGGGGAGGATTGACGTCTGGCGGGCGGACTCCGGCAAGCCGCTCGATCTCCTCCGATTTCAGCGCGCGGGAAAAGATGGCGACGTCATCCAGGGCACCGATGAAGGATCCATAATTGTTGATGCTCCCAAAGGTCTTGGACGGGAAGATGTCGCCCGGCGTGATGACCGACCGGAGATTCGTATCGAGGCCCACCTTCACAAGCTTCCCGTTGATGTAGAGGCTCGGCACATAACGGTCATAAACCACCGCGACGTGCGTCCATCCCTGAATGGATCCATCCCAAACCAGCGGCGTGGGAACGTAAGAAAAGCGCTGTTCGACGACGGAGACACCGTTGGTGCCAACCGAGATGCCGACGCCGGCCCCGCCGGCAAGGCCGCCGCCACCATAATCGGGATAAATGGCATACCGCTGTCCCGAGACACCTTCAAAGCCGCGCGTGGTCTGCGGCGTGGAGACACGGGAGCCTTCCGGCAGGATCCAGAAGGCCGTCGTGAAGGAATTCTTGATGTGGGTGAGATGAGGCGTCGTGTTGCTGACAATCACACTATCTGCCCCTGTGAAGCGAAACGCGCTACCCCCTATCGCCCCCGGTACAAATGTGATCCCTGCCCCAACCCGCAGATGCTCCGTTCCGACCGCATCCTGACCGTTGCCATCGGCACGCCAAAGATGCGCGATTCCGGGAACGGAGGCTGGGTCGAGCAGTGTCTGCGCGTGGACACTTGAGGGAAGGAGTACGCCTGCCACAGCGAGGCAGGAGGCGGTGGAAATCAGTCTTGCGGCTGTCATGGTGCTTGCCATTGACCATGTTAGGCGCTGATTCCGTCAAGCCGGATCCCGCGACGAACGCGGGGACCGAGGCCACTTTGTGGCGGAATGGCAAAATCCAAAGCCCGCCCGTTCCACGTTCAGAGCCTCGCCTGCACGAGGACACGGAAGCTGTGCCCGAGATGCTGGGGGTGCGTCAGGGTCTGGAACTGCCGTACGCGTGATGGCGTCCATTCGCCAAAGTCCGCACACTCTCCGGGCTTCAAGGTCTGAGCCATGATGCCGGTCAGGAACCGTCGCTGAGTCTCCAACAACTCGGAGGTAAGCCCCGCCCGTTCTCCCACCTCCGCGATGCGCCCGAAGTCGACGTGGGCGGTAAGATCCACGCATCCCGGATCCGCGAGGACATCGTCGACGAAACGATGCGCCCGGAATCCCCGGAGAGTTCCCCGCGTCCGCTCCGGGCGAAACCGCTCGGCCGCGTCGTAGCCATAGTCCAAGGTCACCATCCGGCCCCTGCGCAATGCGGCCGCGGCATTCCCCCACCATTGCTCTGCCATCGGAGAGCACTCGACGGTGTATCCGTCCGGAAGCACCTCCAGAAGCGCTGCTGGCAGACCCGCGAGAGGCGTTTGTTCGATCGGACCGGCCGGCAACCGACACCATCCGAAGCCACTGCCAACCGCCTGCACCCCCCATCGAAACCAGGTTCCGGTCCCACCCTCCCAACCGAACCGCTCCAACGGGAAAGCGTCGAGAAGCTCGTTGCCAAACAGCACACCGGAGAACGGGGCAACCGCATCGACCCATTCAACGATCTCCCCGTGCTCCCCCAGCGTCTGCTGCTGCCATCCACGCCGACGCACCGAAGGTTCCACGATGCGATAACGCATCCGCCCGTACAGCGACGGGGCATTTGCCCGCATCCAGCCCAGGAAATCGGCAGCGAACCGGCCGTCGTGCGCTCCGGCCTCCACCCACACGGGTTCTTCGACCTCCTCGAGCCAGGGCACCCCTTGCAGGGCCATCAATTCCCCAAACAACGGCCCCACTGAAACGCTCGTGTAGAAGTCTCCCTTTCGCCCCACGGTGGCGTGCTCGTAATAACCCAGGCCCGGCGCGTACAAGGCCAGTTCCATGAACCGGGCGAACGGCACAACACCGCCCACCCGGTCCATTTCAGCGCGGATCAATCCGGCCAGCGTGGCTGAGCGTTGGGCGTCCCCAGATGCCTCCGCTTCCCTCGCGGTCAAACTTCGTTCGTCCACAGCAGTTCAGCGCTTCTTGTCCGGCGATTCCGGAGGTGCGGGGATCCGCACCGGCTGGGCCGCCATGAGTTTCCGGATCTCCTCGATCGCCCGCGTCAACTGGTCGTCCTTGCCCGCGAACTCATCGGCGGGGTTGTTCACCACCGTGATGTCGGGCTCCACGCCCACGCCTTCCATGATCCATTCACGGGCTTCCAGATCGAACCGGCTGAACTCGGGTCGGTTCAGGATGCCACCGTCGAGGAAGGGCAGGCTGCCGCGGATGCCCACCACGCCGCCCCACGAACGCTGGCCGATGATCGGCCCCAGCCGATGCTTCCGGAACCGGTAGCCCACGATGTCCCCGTCACTCGCGCTGAACTGGTCGAGCAACAGGACCTTCGGTCCCAGCACCTGGCCTGCGGGATCAACGTTCACGGAACCATTCCGTGCCACCGTGTACATCGCCGGCTCCCGGCGCAGGCGCTCGATGATCATCGGCGACACATTGCCACCGCCATTGCCGCGGCAATCGACGATCAGGGCCTCCTTGTGCAACTGGGGATAATAGAACTTCGCGAACTCGTTCAGTCCCGGAACGCCCATGTCGGGCACATGAACATACCCCACCTTGCCGCCGCTGGCCTTGTCGACGGCAGCGATGTTCGCGAGCACCCAGTCGAGGTAGTACAGCGGATGTTCGTCGGCCGTCGGGATCACCGTTTCCTCACGCGCCCCGTCCTCCTTCGGCTCCGCGTTCACCCGCAACTTCACCTGCTTTCCCGCGAGTCCGACGAGGGCCGCCTGGATGTCCGGATACCCCGAAAGCGGACGGCCGTTCACGGCGAGCACATAGTCGCCCACCTTCACGTTCACGCCGATCTCCGTCAGGGGCGACCGGTACTTCGCATCCCAGTTCTGGCCGGGAAGGATCCGCGTCACGCGATACGCTCCGGAGGCGTGCCGCTCGAAGCGCGCCCCCAGCAACCCCATCGGGACCCTCTCGACCTTGGGCATGTCGCCCCCGCCCACGTACGCGTGGCCGGCGTTCAACTCACCGATCATCTCACCGATGATGTACGTGAGGTCCGCGCGATGCCGGACATGGGCCACCAGCGGTGCGTAGCGCTGCTTCATTGCCGGCCAGTCCACGCGGTGAAGGTTTGCGTCGAAGAAGAAGTCCCGCATCTGGCGCCAGGACTCATTGAAGATCTGCTGCCATTCCGCCGTGCGATCCAACGCCACCTTCAGGTCCGCCAGCGACATCCGCCGGTCGCCGACATCGAGCTTGCCTGCTGGCAGATCCACAATCGCGAAGCCTCCCGCGGACCGCACCAGCATCTTCTTGCCATCCGCGGTCACCGCGTAGCCTTCGACATCACCCACCTCGGTCTCCTTGTCCTTCTCCAGGTCGTACACGTGGAGCTTGCCCTTCCGGGAGTAAAAGAGCCGATCCCCCACCGAGGTGAGACCGCCATAGGAAGAAGCCGGCGCAGGCAAGACGGCCACGCGCCCCGTCAATCCATCGCGATCCACCTTCACCACGACCTTCTTCTTCTCGTCCTTCTTCTTCGCCGCAGGATCCGCAGCCTCCGGCTTCTCGCCAGCCTTCTCCACCTTGTCCGCACCCTCGGGCTTGTCGGCTGCGGCCACCTTCACCTCGTCCGATTTCGGTGCCAGCGGCGACTTCGTCTCCTTGGCCAACGTCACGAAGTAGATCCGCTCCATGTCATTGTAGACATGGTTCCACTCGGTCGCGCCATACGTCGGGTTGAAGGTCCGCTCCGACGTGAAGAACAGGTACTTGCCGTCCGCACTGAACCGGGGCGCTCCCACGTCGAACCATCCATCCGTCGCCGCGAACGTCTCCTTCGAGGCCAGCGAGTGCAGCTGGATGCTCGGAAACCGCCGATCCTCAGGCTGCACGAACGCGATCCACTGGCTGTCCGGTGCCCACGCAAAACTGCGGATCTCCCACACGGGCGATTGCACCACCTGCGTCACGGCGGCATTCGAAACCTCGACGACCGACAGCCGGTTCTTCTTGTCCGTCCACGCGATCTTCGAGGAGTCCGGGGACCACTCGACGCCGTACTTGTAGGTGTCGCCATCCTTCGTGAGCTGGCGTGCCTCCCCCTGCCCGTCCTGGGGCCGGATCCACACTTCATCCTCACCGGACTGGTCACTGATATACGCAATCCACCGCCCGTCCGGAGACCAGTCCGGATCCCGTTCATGCACGCCCGGCGTCTGCGTCAGGTTCCGCGTCGGCCCATTCTTCGCAGGTACCGTGAACAGGTCACCTCGCGCGCCGATCACCATGCGGTTGCCATCCGGCGACACGGCGTACCCGGTGGTCTCCTTCGAAACATCTTTCAGCGAACCCCGACCCACCGCGAGATCCTCGCGGATCTCGATCGGCACCCTTTCCACCTTCCCCGATGCAAAGTCATACCGGTGGATCCACCCACCGTTCTCGAACACGATGCCGGTATCACCGAGGGACGGGAACTTCACCGCGAAATCGGTATAGGTGGTCACCGCCCGCGCGGTGCCGCCACTGACGTCCTGAACCCAGAGGTTGGCCTGACGGTTGGTGTCCCGTTCGGAAACGAAGAACACCTGTGATCCGCGCCACATCGGGAAGATGTCCTGCGCCGGATCCTGCGTCACCACGCGGCTCTCACCCGTCTTGAAATCGTGCAGCCACAGGTCATCGGCCTGCCCTCCGCGATACCGCTTCCAGGTCCGGAACTCGCGGAACATGCGGTTGTAGATCATCTGGCCGCCATCCGGCGAGAAGGTGCACCAGGCCCCACGCGACACCGGCAGAACCTCCGGAGTGCCACCCGTCACCTTCACCTGCCACAACTCCCCCTTGAATGGATTGAACTGCCGCGCCCGTGTCCGGAACACGATCGTCTCCGCATCCCGCCATCCCATGACGATATTGTTCGGACCCATCCGGTCCGACACCTCGTCCCGCTCCAGTGTCGCCGTCCACGTCAACCGCTTCGGCTCCCCGCCTTCCGACGGCATGAGGTACACCTCGGTGTTGCCGTCATACTGCGCCGTATAGGCCAGCCACTTTCCATCCGGCGAAAACCGCGGGAACATCTCGTAGCCCGCATCACTGGTCAGCCGACGAGCAACCCCACCCGTCGCCGGCACCGTGTACAGGTCGCCCGCGTAGCCGAAGGCCACCCGTCCGCCCTGAAGCGTCGGAAACCGCAGCAGCCGCGCCTCGTCGGCTTGAGCCATCGCCGCCGCCATCAGCCATCCCGCGAACGCCACCCGCATGATCCAACGTTGCTTCCGCATACGTCCACGCTACCAACCCCTCCCCGTCACCGGAAAGCGTCCGCGTCGTCAAAATCACCACCTCCATTCCGCCCACCCAAATCCTCGCCCCCCACCCTCCATTCATGGCATCCATTCGCCGGATGCGGATCCTGATCGTCTACAACTCGGCCCTCGATGCCCGGTCGGTCTCCGGCGTGCAGACCTACTTCGCCGGAGTCGTCCGCCATTGGTGCGCGGAAGGCCACGTCGTGGACATCCTCGTGGCCCGGGCCGCCTGGCCCGTCTTCAAGGAACTATTCCCCGACTCCCGCCTGATCAGCTGCGACAACCTCTTCGATCCAACGAATCACCTCGGACAGACCTGGCGCTACCTGCCGGCATTTGCCTGGCGCATGATCAGCCATCGCTTCACCCGCTTTCCGACCGAGTACGACGTCATCTTTGCCTGCGCCCAGTTCATCTATGAAATCGGGCCTGCCCGGGCCCTGGCCCGGCGCTTCAACGCCGCGCTCGTTGCCAAGGTCCACCATGTCCTCGGCTCGCAACGACAGGTCCGCGGGTTCTTTGATCGCCTGCATATCTGGTCGGAACGAACCTCCGTCCGATGGCTGCACCGGGAAGCCGACGCCATCCTTTGCGGCACCGAACTGATCGGTCAGGACTTCAATGCGGTGGAGGCCGGACTGGGGCTTTCCCCGACCCAAACGCACCCCACCGGCTACGGCATCGATCTCGACTCCATTCCCATCGCCGTCGACAGCCCCAAGTCCTTCGACGCCGTTCTTCTGGGCCGTGTCCACGAACACAAGGGAGCCTTTGACGCCGTCCCCGTCTGGACCAGAGTCACGCAGGCACGACCCCATGCACGATTGCTGGTCATCGGGGAGGGACCTCACCGCCTCGAACTCGCCGATCGATTCCAGAAGGCCGGGCTTGCTGCCAATGTCGAGTTCACCGGTGCCATTCCGGGAGTGCGAAAGGACGCCCTTCTCCCGACCTGCCGCATTGGGCTCAGCTTCTCACGCGAGGAGGGATGGGGTCTCTCGGTGAACGAATTTCTCGCTCTGGGGATGCCGGTGGTCGCAATGGACCTTCCCGTCTTCCGCAAGGTGTTCCCGGGCCAACTCGATCTGGTGCCGCCTCGAAACACGGACGCGGCCGCCGACCGGATCCTGCATTGGCTGGACCACCCAGAAGAGGCGCGCCAGCGCGGTATCGAAGGCAGGGAATTCGTGCGTCGATACGACCATCGGAGCGTGGCTTCCCACGAAGCAGCCATTCTCGGTGACGCCATCCGACACCGTGGTCAGAAGCGACACGCCAAGGCTTCACGCACCCCCTGAACCCTCACGGCTTCACGCCGTGGCCGCTCGCAAGGAGGTGGACCAGGCGCCAGCCCACCACGGCGGCCACCACCAGCAGGAGCGCACCGCTCGCCTGCGAAAACCGCCTCAATGTCGCGTTGGAGAACCGACCGTGCCCACGCGTCACTCCCCACCCCACCACCGCGAACCACGCAAACCCGCCTCCCGCCACCCCGGCGATGAACGGCCACTTGCTCGTCCATCGGTTGTCGATCCAGTCGCGGGACAACAGGGTTGCCGCCACGGTGATCCACAACAACAGGACACCCGGGTTACCCATCACGCGGAAGAATCCGGTCCAGAAGGCCGTGTGCGGATGGAAGGTCTCCTTCACGAAGTTCTCCATCCGCTGCTCCCCGGGAATCGGCCCGCCACGGAGATACTTCACCCCCAGCCAGAGCATCAGGAGGAAGCTGACCAACTCGATGGTTGCATGGACCCATCGCGACTCGAAGAACCCGACGAACCCGGCGAAGGCGCACCCGCAGTAGATCGCCTCCATGAACACCGCTCCCAACCCGAGGAACACGCACCACTTCAACCCGCGGCGCGGCCCTTCCGCGATCAAGGTCGCGTTGACCGGTCCCCCGGGAATGCTGGTCACAAAACCGGCGAAAAAACCCAGCACCGCGGCGATCAATGGGTCAACGGACATTTCGGTCAGCGTCAATGGTCCACGCGCGGCGCGGCCGCATCCCCGCTCCCCGGCCCGTCTTCCTCGTCATCGTCCGCCTCCACCCGCTGTTGCATGCGGCGCGAGATGAACGGCCGGATGAATCCGTAGAGCAGGTAACTGGTGAACACCGCCGGGGCGATGTACGGCAAAAGACGCTTCCAGAGCATCACGAACAGCATCACCGCCAGCACGATCACCACCATCTTCGTGAACGGCCGTTGTGTCCTCCAGTGGATCTTCTTGAAGGTCGGATACTTGACCTCGCTGACCATCATCGCCGCGAGGAACACCAGGATCACCGGCAACGCGTAGCGCCAGTTTCCCTTCGGAAAGTCCTTCTCGTCCCAATGCACCAGCAACAGCGTCAGCGACGCCACCAACCCCGCCGCCGCTGGGATTGGAAATCCGAGAAAATGACGTCCCCCGCCCGAACCGGACAATTCGGCAAGGCAGTTGAAACGCGCCAAACGGAACGCGCCACAGATCACATAGGCGGCCGCGATGAACCAACCGATCTCCGGGTGTTCTGCAAAGACATCCTTCAGGACGATCCGATGCACCAGGAACGCTGGAGCCACCCCGAACGAGACGATGTCCGCCAGTGAATCGAACTCACGACCAAACGGACTCTCGTACCCCCCCATCCGCGCCACGCGGCCATCCAGAAGGTCGAAGATGCAGGCCAACAGGATCAGCGCCAGCGCCACCTTGATGTTGGAGTAATCCCCGACCGCCAGGTTGGCCTCCACGATCTTGGTCAGCGCCAGGAACCCGCAGAACAGGTTGCCCGCCGTGAACAGGTTTGGCAGGAGGTAGATTGGAATCCGCGCCTGCACTTCATCGGAGTCCTCCACCGCCGGCTCCGTCCTCTTGGCCTTGGTGCTCATGCCTCCCAGCGCGACACGATCGTTTCTCCGCCCACCACCCGCTGTCCCATCTTCACCTCCACGCTTGCCGCCAATGGCAGGTAGATGTCCACCCGGGATCCGAATTGGATCAGGCTGACCCTCTCGCCCTTCGCCACCTCATCCCCGGGCTTCACCCAGGGAATGATCCGACGCGCGATCAACCCTGCCAGCAACCGCATCCCGATCCGCCCCTTCCCAGGTTCCGTGGCGTCATACCCGATCAGGACATTCTCGTTCTCCGTGGCCGATTCCGCCTTCAGCGCATTGAGGAATTTCCCCGGATTGTGCTGCACCAACATCACGCGGCCCGACACGGGTGCCTGCTGCACGTGAACGTCAAAGACGGAGAGAAAGATCGAAACCCGGCGGCACCGCCCGCCCATCACGGCCGGCTCGTCGATCTCATCGATGATGTCGACCTTCCCGTGGGCGGGAGCCACGACCAAACCACGACCCGAAGGCACCTTGGCGGTCGGATCACGGAAAAAATAGAGGGTGAACACCGCAAACAGGACGAACGGCCCCAGAACAGCCCCCAACGTCCACCCCAGCGGAACCCCGACCAATCGGAGCCCAACGGCCAGGACGCCCAGGATCACCACCGCCAACGTCAGCAGTTTCACCGCTGACTGCATCGCTTTACCGGCATGCTTCATTCCCCGCCACCCTAGGCTCCCAACCATCCCGCGGGAAGCGGGATTCCTTGGCGGGATTCGGGGCGGCGATTTCCTCATCGCCTTGGGGATGGCTTTGGAACGGCGACGAGGACGTCGCCACCCCGTTCCAAATCTGTAGACGAGGTGTCCTCATCCGGTGCCCAACGCCGCGTGACCGCGCACAGTTCTGGCATCTGGCGACTGGGATCCGGAAACTCCCAGTGAAGGCCGGGTGCCCCCACCCGGCGCGTCCTTCCATCCCCCACATCGTCGCGTGAGGGCACGCAGCCTTCACCCGTGGCGAATGGGATCTGGAAACTCCCACTGCAGGCCGGGTGCCCTCACCCGGCGCGTCCTTCCATCCCCCACATCGCCGCGTGAGGGCACGCAGCCTTCACCCGCAGTTCTGGCATCTGGCGTCTGGCTTCGGTTGAATGCCCCCGGCAGGATCACATCTCCGGTGCCACTCTACTCGTCTGGATTCATCGAGCGCGTCCGAGCCGCCAGCGACATCATTGATGTCGTGGGGGCCAGCCTGCCGTTGAAACGGGCCGGCACGAACTTCGTCGCGCGGTGCCCCTTCCACAACGAGAAGTCCCCCAGCTTCAACGTCAGCCCCAGCAAGCAGATCTTCCACTGCTTCGGGTGCCAGGCCGGCGGCGACGTCTTCGAATTCGTCCAGAAATACGAAAGCGTTTCATTCACCGATGCCGTCGAACGGCTCGCCGAACGCGCTCGCATCCCCCTCGAGTTCGAGAACAACCCGGAAGCCCAGCGCAACCGCGGCATCAAGGACCAGCTGCTCAAGCTCCACGAAGCCGTCTGCGTCCGATGGCAGCAATGCCTCGCCAACGAGGCCGCAGGTCAGGTGGCCCGCGATTACCTCATCCAGCGCGGCGTCTCCGCGGATTCGGTCCGCGAGTTCCGCATCGGCGCCGCCCCCGAATCCTGGGACGACACCGTCAACTGGGCCAAACGCCAGGGCTTCGATGCCAAGCTCTGCCAGGAAGCCGGCCTCATCATCCACAAGGCCGAATCCAACCGCTGGTACGACCGTTTCCGCGGCCGGTTGATGTTCCCCATCTGCGACGAACAGGGCCGCGTCATCGCCTTCTCCGGACGCATCCTTCAAGGCGACGAAAAGACCGCCAAATACGTCAACTCACCCGAGACCCCGCTCTTCACCAAGGGCAAGGTCCTGTTCGCCCTCGACAAGGCCAAGCGCGCCATCCTCGACGCCGGCCACGCCGTCGTGTGCGAAGGCCAGCTCGACACCATCGCGTGCCACGCCGCCGGCGTCCGCAATGTCATCGCACCCCAGGGCACCGCCCTCACCGCCGCCCACGGCCGCATCCTGCGCCGCTATGTCGAGGAGGTCATCCTCTGCTTCGATGGCGACAAGGCCGGCCGCAACGCTGCCATCCGATCCCTCGACGATTGCCTCGGCTCGGGCCTGTCCATCCGTGTGGCCAGTGTCCCCGCCCCTGACGACCCCGACAGCTACATCCGCAAGGCCGGCCCGGAAGCCTTCCGCGAGGTGCTCACGCGGGCCCAGTCCTTCTTCGACTTCTACCTGCAGCACCTCATCACCGGCAACGACCCCGCCACCGATCGCGGTCGCCTCGCCATCCTCGCCGGCATGGGCAGCAAGTTGCAGCTGACCGGGAACGCGGTCCTCATCGACACCTACGCCCAGCGCACCGCCCAACGCCTCGGCGTCAGTGTGGACGCTGTCCGCACCGAGTTCCGCAAGATCAAGGCCCCGGCTCCACGCGCCGAACCGGAGGAAACCCGCGAACGCGCGGAACGTCCGCCCGCTTCCGACAACGGCTACACCGACTCCGAACCCGATCCCTCATACACGGGATCCGCACCGGAGGAAGCGCCGACGCGCCCGCAACCAAACGACCTGTGGCTCATCAAATTCCTCTGCCAGGCGGATGGGGAACTCCTCGACTGGACCATGCACCATCTGGATCCCCAATGGATCCAGCATCCGATCACGCGGAAGATCCTCCAGGCCCGGATCCAGCAGGCGGGCGGCGATCTGGCAATGACCGCGCTCCTGAACGAGCTGGGCGAGGACGCCTTCTCCCGGCAGCTCGTGACCGAGGCCGCCTCCGAACAGCGGGTCATCGCCAATCTCCCCACACAGTTGGCGGACCTCACCCGACGCCTCCGCGACCAGTGGATCGAACGTCAGATCGTCCTGCTCACCAGCCGCCTGTCGGATCCATCCCTCGACCACGAGACACACATCAACACCCTGCGGGAGCAGCAACAACTCCGCGCTCTCAAACGCCAGCCCCTCGCCCCGCTGGCGGACGCGTGAGCGGCGCATCCTGACACTCCCCCCGCATGGCACGGAGTGGTGACGTCCCCGTCGCCCTCCCACCAAAGCTCCTCCCGCGGCGATGAGGACATCGCCTCCCCGTTCCAGAGCCAGTTCCCAAGCCGGGGTGACTACCTTGGTCCAATCGATGCCGGACCCACTCCCACGCCTCCGGTGTGCGGGCATCCCGGAGGGATGGGAGCCGATAGCCCCGGGTCGTGCGAAGCACGCACCCGGGGAATGGCGTGTCGGTTTGGAATCCGCACCCCGGAGGGGTGCGAAGATTCGGGAGGTTGCAACCCCTGCCGGGGTTGTTTCCCTTTCCCACGTGAACCCGGGGTGCGCTTCGCGACCCCGCTGAAATCCCTTCGGGATAGGGAGAACAAGCGGCAGGGCCTTCATCGGAATCCATTCTGATTCCGAGCCGGTTCCCGACTGGGACCATTCCGGCCCGCCTCAGCCGTGTCCATGCCGTTGAATGCCGAAGAATGACTCGCGCAAAGAACCGACCCTCTACGGAAAGTGTGTTTTGCAGCAATGAGCGGGCGGTCCTCAATGCATGCGCCGGGTGAGGGCACCCGGCCTTCAGCCTCGACCCATTGAAGGCCGCGTGACCCCACGCGGCGCATCCCCAATCCCGCCGGGTGAGGGCACCCGGCCTTCAGATCCGTGGCTTGTCCTCAACGAACGGGTGCTCAGTTCATTGGTAGCAAAGAAGGGTCTCAAAACCCGGTCGACCCGGAGAGTAACCGGGTGAGTT
>JAIXZE010000419.1 GCA_027489875.1 Verrucomicrobiales bacterium | reverse complement strand
ATCACCAGCAACACGAAGAACTGCGCCACCTCGTCCTTGGGCATGTGGAAACCAAACTTCCCGAGTTTGTTCTCCAGCATCGAGCCGATGTACTTCATGAACATGTGGTAGAGGTACAGACCGTAGCTGATCCGACCGAAGTACTGCGCCACGGGATTGGCCACGACGTGCCGGAACCCACCCTGGAACCCCACCGCGCACTGGCCCACCACGACCGCGAAGAACAGGGATTCCACCACGGGCCCCACCGTCGCGGTGAACACCGGCACCCACCGGAACTGGTTCAGGACGAGATGCGCCAGCATCACGACGCTGGCCGGCACCCACAGCTTCTTCAGCAGGGGTTCCAGGGTTTCTCCACGCGCCCCGAGCCCGCCCTGATACCACGCCAGCAGGGCACCGATGAGCAGTTGATCAATGCACGCCGGCAACAACACCCGAGTCGCGAGATGGTCGTGTCCCAGCCACAACGCCATCGCCAGTCGAAACCCCACCGCCGCCGGAATCGATGCCAGCAGCAACCGCGGCAACAGTCGCAACGGCATCATCAGGAGCACCGCCGGCCAGATCAGGTAGAACTGCTCCTCCACCGACAGCGACCACAGGTGGCTGACGTACCCGTGCCAGGCGTTCCGGATGGCGAAGTAGAAGTTCGAAAGATACGAGGCATGCCACCAGAAGCTCACCTGCAGGGTGTTCATCCCCACGATCACCCCGCCGATGAGCGTGAGGTAATAGATCGGGAAAATGCGCAGCGAACGCCGGATGTAGAACTGGCGCAACTGCCAGCCCAGGGTCGATTTGCCCGAATCCAGCAATCCCCGGGACCTCAGGAGGATCCCCGTGATCAGGAAACCGCTCAGCACGAAGAAGCATCGCACCCCAAGCTCCCCCCACGGCTCGAAGTGCAACAGGCCCGGAAGCCAGTGGTGGATCATTACGAAGAGGACGGCGTAGGCACGCAAGCCGTCCAACTGGGGCATGTGTTGGGGAGTCGGTTTCGCCATAGGTAACGGGGCCCCGGCAACGAAACCGAACATTCAGGCCCGGTGTTCTGCCACGGAAAAAAGGAACCCACGGCTTCCCCACCAACCCTCCCGGTTTGGTCCCCGATGCACCCCTGGCGCAAATCCTCACGGACTCCACCCCCGGATGGCAAGAGAGGATCCAAACTTCAAACTCTCCCTCCCCTGACCCCCTTCAGCGCCGCCGTCACCATCACGTACTCGCCGACATTCTCCGCGGTCACCAACCCCACCAGGATTCCCCCTTCCACCACCGGGATCGCGGTCGCCGCGCCCTCTCCTGCCTGCGTCCGCCGCAGCACGGCTTCGATCGGCTCGAACGGTGAGGCCACGGTGAAATCCTCGCGCATCACATCGCGGACCAGCGTGTCCGGCCCCCCGCCGGAAAGCCCGCGCAACAGGTCCGCCCGCGAGACGATCCCGATGATCTCCCCCTGGGCCACGACCGGAAAGTCCTGCTGATACCCGGCGAGCAACCACTCTGAGAGATCCCGGAGACTGTCGAACGGGGCGGCCACCCGGAACTCGCGCATCATGGTATCTCGGACGGACACCCCATGGAGCACCGAAGTCGTGGCGACGGCATCGGCCTCCTGGCTCGCACCGATCCAGACGAAGAGCGCGATGAACAGCAGCAAAGGCTGCTGGAAGGGAATGATGCCGCCCATGCCGAGCAAAACGACGCCCGCCATCACCAGCGCCAATCCCTTGCCGACGGTCGCCGCCACGCGCGTTGCCCAGACCCGGTTCCCACGCCAGGACAGGATCGCCCGCAACACGCGGCCCCCATCCATCGGGAACGCGGGGATCAGGTTGAAGACGACCAGGAACACGTTGACCACCATCAACGCCAGCGGAGCAGGCCCCCGCAGCAGGGCGAGATCAAACGATCCCTGCACCACCGGGGCCAACAGCAGCCAGCCGAACGCCAGCGCCGCAATCACCACATTCACCGCCGGCCCCGCCAACGCGATCAGCAACTCCTGCCGCGGTGTCTCACCCGTCGAATCCATCCGGGCCACCCCGCCGATCGGCAGGAGCGTCACATCCCGGGTCCGGATCCCAAAGTGACGGGCCATCAGGACATGACCGAATTCATGCAGCAGCACGCACCCGAAGATCATCGATTGGAACGCCACACTCGAAAGCGCCCCGCGCAGGGAACCACCGGAAGCGTCCCACCCCCGCCAGCCGAAGAAGGCCAGCAAGAGCAGGAACGTCAGGTGCAACCGCACTTCGACGCCGAAGGGACGCGCAATCAGGATCGACCATTTCACAGGGTCCACCTTCGCTGCATGCGCGCATGGTTGCAACCTGCCGGACCTTCGACATTGTACTGACGTGAAGCTTGATCTCCCGCGCCGTGTGGCGCTGTTTGCCACCGCGATCCTCGTGGTGTCTGCGGCGTTGGGGTGGCGTGCGTGGGTCGCCTGGGGCGAAACCGGCCGTCTGGCAAACCTGGGACCCACCCTCGAAGCCGGCCAGGAACTCGCCGAACATTACAAGGCCCAGGTCCTCGAGATGAATCACGCCCTCGCCCGCTATGGCGTGACCGGCATCGAGGACGAACGCGAACGGTTCTCCTCCACCCGAAACCAACTCCGCACCTGGCTCAAGGATCAGTCCTCCAATCCCACCCGCCTCCCCAACCCAGCCGTCCTGAGCCGCATCCAGGCAGCGTTTTCTGCGTTCGAGGCCGACGCCGACCAGTTGCTGGCCACCCGTGCCGCCGGAAGCACCGGAGTCCAACCCACCAAACTCATCGACGAACTCGAACAGGACTCCCGTGCGCTCCTCGCCCTTGCCCAGGAACTCGACGACGTCCACCGGAACCAGATCAGCCTCTCCCTCGCCGAAGCCGAGAAGTCCGTTTCCACCCTCCAGAACTTCACCCTGGGATCCCTCGCCACCCTCCTCGGCCTGATGGCCTGCCTCGGTTTCTTCGTCTGGCGTGACCTCATCGCCCCGCTCCGCTCCCGTCTCCAGCAATCCCGCCTCGCCCTCGAACAACGCGAGAAGCTCGCCTCCCTCGGCGTTCTCGCGGCCGGCGTCGCCCATGAGATCCGCAACCCCCTGACCAGCATCAAGGCCCGGGCCTTCACGCTCTCCCGCCTGCTCCGGCACAACAGCGACGAACACGGCGACGCCGTCGTCATCAGCTCCGAGATCGCCCGCCTCGAACGGATCGTCGACGACTTCCTCCGCTTCTCCAAACCCACGCCTCCCTGCCCGTCCCTCGTCCAGTCCGGATCCACCTTCCGCGAACTGGCGGCCCTCCTCGGACCCGACCTCGAACGGCGGCAGCTCCGGATCGATGTTTCCTCCACCGACGACACCGCATTCCCCGCAGATCCCGCACAACTGCGCCAGGTCCTGTTGAACCTGCTGCGGAACGCCATGGACGCCAGCAAACCCGGCAGCGCCATTACCCTCTCCGCCCACCGGGGAAACCTGCGCATCGATCGTCAGGTCGTCCCCATCATGACCCTCGCCGTCAGCGACCGGGGCACTGGAATCCCACCCGAGGTCCAGCGCCGCCTCTTCGATCCCTTCTTCACCACCAAGCCCAGCGGCACCGGCCTCGGGCTCTCCATCAGCGCGCGCATCGTCGAAGCGCACGGCGGATCCCTCGCCTACCAGACCGCCCCCAACCGCGGTACCACCTTCTTCGTCCACCTTCCGCTCGTGGCCCAACCACGTGAGGTTCCCGTGGCTTCGGTTCCCAATTCCTCCGTCCTCCACGCTACCTGATCGTGCTCCCCTCCCCACGCATCCTCCTCATCGAGGACGACTCCGGCGCCGCTTCGTCCCTCAAACGCCTTCTCGCGGCGGAAGGCTACTCCGTCGAGGTGGCTCCCGACGGCAACGCCGGCCTCAACGCCGCACGCTCCGGTGACCACGACGTGGTCATCACCGACTGGCGTCTCCCCGGTGCGTCCGGCATCGAGATCATCCAGTCGCTCCACCGATCCCACCCGCGGCTGCCCATCGTCCTCATCACCGCCCACGGCTCCACCGAGACCGCCATCGAGGCCACCAAGCACGGAGCCTTCGAATATCTCCTCAAGCCGCTCGACATGGAGGAACTCCTCGCCGTCACCGCCCGCGCCGTATCCTCCCGCCGCATCATGGTCGACCCCGTCGGCCTCGGTGAAGGCACCCCCGCCCAGGACACCCTCGTCGGCCACTCCCGCGCCATGCGCGACATCTACAAGGAGATCGGTCGAGTCGCCGCCCAACCCGTCGATGTCCTCATCCGCGGTGAAACCGGAACCGGCAAGGAACTGGTCGCCCGCGCCCTCTACCAGCATAGCCATCGCGCCGACGCCCCGTTCATCGCCGTCAATTGCGCCGCCATTCCGGAAGCCCTGCTCGAATCCGAACTCTTCGGCCATGAACGCGGTGCCTTCACCGGTGCCGTCACACGCCGCGTCGGTCGCTTCGAACAGGCCTCGGGCGGCACCGTGTTCCTCGACGAGATCGGCGACCTCTCCCTGACCACGCAGGCAAAACTCCTCCGCGTCCTCCAGGAACGCACCCTTTCACGCGTCGGCGGCAACGAACTCATCCCCGTCGATGTCCGCATCCTCGCCGCCACCCATCGCGACCTCGAGGGCATGATCCACGAGCGGATGTTCCGCGAGGACCTCTTCTACCGCCTCAGCCAGTTCACCATCACCCTTCCCCCGCTACGCCAGCGTCCGGAGGACATCCCCGACCTCATCCGCCACCTCGGCCGGCGTTTCGGTCGCGAACTCGGCATCGAACGTCCCGCATTCACCCAGGAGGCCGTCCAACTGCTCCAGGGGTTCAATTGGCCGGGCAACATCCGCCAACTCGGCAACCTCATCCGCCAACTCCTCGTCGTCGCACGGGGTCCGGTCAGCGAGGACCACGTCCGGAGCGCCCTCGCCAAGGGCGAACGCCCGAATGACGCCCCTGACGACGACCTTCAAGCCCTCGCACGCCAGTTCCTCGCCACCGCCCGCGAAACCGGCTCCGACGACGCGCATGCACGGTTCATCGCCCATGCCGAGCGTGTCCTCTTCCAGATCACCATGGAACAGGCCGCCGGCAACAAGTCCCAGGCCGCCCGGTGGCTCGGCATCACCCGTTTCACCCTGCGCGAACGCCTCATCGCCCTCGGCATCAAGGAACCGGAAGGCACCCCCTGATCTCCTCCCTTCCCACGGGCGGTGCAGCGATGTCCTCATCGCCATGGAGGAGGCTCTGGACCGGCGACGTGGACGTTGCCACCCCGTTCCCGGGGGGAGTGTCGGTAGGCACCGCGCCGCCGGATCCCACGCCGGGAATCCCTTGAATCCCGATCCACCCCGGCCTGAACCTCGCCCCCGAACCGCCGCATGTCCCGCCATATCCTCATCGTTCCCGACAAGTTCAAGGGCACCCTCACCGCTGCACAGGCCGCCGATGCCATCGCCGCGGGATGGTCCAGCGTCCATCCAACCGATCATCTCGTCCGCATTCCCATGAGCGACGGGGGCGACGGGTTCGGCAGCGTCCTGGCCCACGCCCTCGCCGCGTCCACCCTGGAATCCGTCACCGTCGACTCGGCTGGACGCCCCCGCACCGCGCAGTGGTGGCACTCTCCCTCCCGTTCCATCACCGTCGTTGAAACCGCCCAGATCATCGGCCTCGCCCTGCTGCCCCACCGCCAATTCCACCCGTTCGACCTCGATACCTTCGGCATCGGCTCCGTGCTCCGCGATGCGGTCGCCACCGGTGCCCGGGAATGCTGGGTCGGCATCGGCGGCAGTTCCACCAATGACGCCGGATTCGGCCTCGCCCGCTCCCTCGGATGGCAGTTCCTGGACGCTTCCGGTGCCCCGATCCTCCGTTGGCCCGACCTGACACGCCTCACCCGCGTCATCCCACCGCCCCAATCCTTGGCTGACCAATGCCGCTTCACCGTCGCTGTCGACGTCGACAACCCCCTCGTCGGTCCCCAGGGATGTTCGCGGATCTACGGTCCCCAGAAAGGCCTGCGCCCCGAGGACATGGCCGCCGCGGAAGCCGCCCTCACGCGATTCGCCACCGTGCTCTCGGACCACCTGGGCCGGGATCTGGCCCCACAACCTGGCAGTGGTGCCGCGGGCGGACTCGGTTTCGCACTTCCCGCCTTCCTCAACGCCCGGGTGGAATCCGGATTCGAGATCTTTGCCACCGCCGCCGATCTGGACCGGCAACTCGCCTCCGCCGACCTCATCCTGACCGGCGAAGGCTCCCTTGATCGTCAATCGCTCATGGGCAAGGGAACCGGTCGTGTTGCTGAGCGCGCACAGCGTCATGGCCGCCCCTGCATCGGCCTCGCAGGCCTCGTCGAAACCCTCGCCCCGGGCGAAACCTCCCTCTTCACCGCCACCCACGCGATCGTCCCCGACATCGCCCCGCTGGAGACCGCGAAATCCGATGCCGCCCGCTGCCTGACCGAACTCGCGAGGCGGGCCGCCACGAACTGGCGTTGATGCTGCAACCCAATCCCTACCAAGGTCTGGACCGAAAGATTTCCTGCAAATTCTGCAAACTTGCTCCAAGCGATCGCAGAGGAATCAATGTGCGGCACAGTATCTCGGCTGTTCCGCTCAGTAACTCTCAGGTTCAGCCGAAAAGGAGAACAACAGTCACACACAGCAATTCAGCAACGCCCTGACCGGCGTTGCGGGCCAAGGGAAACTAGGGGGCCTGGAAGTCGCACCACTCGGTGCCCGTACCATGAACCCCATCCCCTCAACAATTGCTGCCGCCCGGAATGACTCCCGTTCCGCGGCTTCCGTCACCGCCCTCCGCGGCGGTTCCACCGTCCCCTCCCCTTCCACCCCCAACGGGAGGACCTCATGAAAACCGAATCCTTTGGTCCCGTCCTCCGGGTCTCGGGACTCGCCGAACTCTCCGCCCCCTCTTCCCCGGCGGTCCAGTTCACCATCCATTCCGCCCTCCGCGACGAACATCAAAGCGTCGAAATCGACTCCAGCACGCTGCGGTTCGTCGATTGCGCCGGGCTCCGGGCCCTCGTCAGCCTCCATCGATCCCTCCAATCCAGGAACGGATCCATCCGGCTCGTCCAGCCCACCGACACCTTCCTCCGCCTCCTGAAGTACACCCAGTTGCACCACCAGTTCGAAATCATCAGCAACTGAGGGATTCCGGGAACGGGTGTCTGGGGGCGCATCTTGACACTGCTCCCGTAACGAACGGGGTGGCGACGTCCTCGTCGCCGTCCTCAAAGGCCCCTTCCCCAAGGCGATGAGGACATCGCCACTCCGCTCACAGACGGGGTGGCGACGTCCTCGTCGCCGTTCCAAAGCCATTCCCAAGGCGATGAGGACATCGCCGCCCCGAATCCTTTCCAAAACGAGGCGCCCGGTGTCTGGCAACTGGCCTCTGGGAACTGGCAACTCCTGGCCCGCCTGTGGTTTCATCCCCGCCCTTGATGCAAAAGACCGCATTGCTGTTTGCCGGGCAGGGTGCCCAGGCCGTCGGAATGGGCCGCGACCTCGCTGAAACGTTTCCCACGGCCCGCGCCCTTTTCGATCAGGCCAACACCGCCCTCGGATACGATCTGGCCTCGATCTGCTTCCACGGGCCCGAACCGGAATTGACCCGGACCGAGAACGCCCAACCGGGCATCTTCCTCGTCTCGTGGGTCGCCCTGACCCTCCTGCGCGAACAGGTTCCCGATCTCACCTTCCAGGCCACCGCGGGGCTTTCCCTCGGCGAATTCACCGCCCTCGCCGCGGCCGGCAGCCTCTCCTTCGACGACGGTCTCCGCATCGTCCGCCTCCGCGGCCGGTTCATGCAGGAAGCCTGCGAGGCCACCCGCGGCGGGATGGCCGCCATCATCGGCCTCGACGAAGCCCCCACCCGGGAGGTTTGCGCCGAGGCCGGCGTCACCCTCGCCAACCTCAATTGCCCCGGCCAGATCGTGATCTCCGGCGACACCGACCGCATCCCCCAGGCCATCGAACTCGCCAAGGCCAAGGGCGCACGCAAGGCCATCCCCCTGCCCGTCGCAGGCGCCTATCACTCCCCGCTCATGGCCTCCGCGCAGCCCAAGCTCGCCGCTGAACTCGCCCGGATCCGCCTCGCTCCGCCCTCCGTCCCCGTCATCAGCAACGTCAGCGCCGCCGCCCACGGCAGCCCCGACGCCATCGCCCAACTCCTCGTGGAACAGGTCACCGGATCCGTCCGCTGGGAGGAATCCATCCGGGCGCTCCTCGCCCAGGGGTTCACCCGCTTCATCGAACTCGGCCCCGGCACGGCCCTTACCGGATTCCTCCGCCGGATCGACAAGTCCGCCCAGGCGCTCAACGTGGCCGACGTGCCCTCGCTCGCCGCCACCGTGGCGTCATTGAAGGGTTGAGCCGGACTCACCCGCGGGACGCGTCGGCCGGCACGAACAGGAAGTTGTTGCAGTAACCCGGCCGATCCCAGAACCGGTCGCCATCGGACGCCTGGTGCACCTCCGGCCGGAACTCGGCGATCGGCCGAAGTCCGTCCGAACCAAAGAACTCGCCGCGGTACCCGTACGACTCCAACTCACGGAACACATCCACCACCCGATGGGTGGCGAGATGTCGCTGTTCGCATTCGAAGAGCAGCACCGGACGCGCCCGACGCAGCAGGGCCGCGCCGCCGCGGAAAACCGCCAACTCGTGGCCTTCGACGTCGCACTTGATGAAGCTGGGCGCCTTCGAACCCTCCGGAAATTCCCGGTCCAACGACGTGACCGGGATCGGCACCTCACGCCCACCCGTGCCTGCTGCCCGTTCAAACGAAGCCCCGGGCGAGACCGCCCCGCTGCCCTCCGGAAAAACCAGCGTCAACGTACCGGGCCTCTCCGAAACACCCTCGTTGCGCACGTCCACGTGACGCCATCCGAAGGTGCCGACCACCTCCCGGAGATATCCCGCCAGAAAGGGTTGCGGCTCGAAGGCCAGCACCCGACCCGAAGCCCCCACCGACCGCTGCAGCCAGAACAGGTAACTGCCCTTGTGGGCTCCCAGGTCCAGCACCACGTCGCCCGGACGCACCCATCGCCGCAACGCAGCGATCTCGTCCCGCTCATCCCGGCGGCGCGCCTTCCACACGCGGTGGAGGTATCGAATGGCAGCAAATGGTCCCAAGGCACGCAGGCTAGGTCCCGGCCAATCACCGCTGCAAGTTCCCAGTTCCCAGTCACCAGTGGTAGGGTGCCCCCGCATGGAACGGGGTGGCGACGTCCTCGTCGCCGTTCCAAAGCCGTTCCCAATGGCGATGAGGACATCGCCACCCCGCATTCTTTCCTCAAGGGGGCAGTGTCAAGATGCGCCCCTCCCCTCCCCGTCCCGGGAAAACGCCTTGTGATGCCGAGCAACCGCCAGCGATAGTCCGCGACACGCAATTCCGCACTGGATGCACCCGTCTCCCTCAGATTCTTCCGCCGCCGCGCAGGGCCCCTGGCGTCGCACCGTATTCCTCGGCATGGATTCCGGCGTCGCCATCCGGAACATCCTCCGCACCGATGTCTTCGCGGTGCTCAAGGCCCAGCCGTGGCTGCGGATCGTCATCTTTGGCCCCCTGGTCGACGACGAATTCCGCCGCGAGGTCGCCGGACCGAATGTCTTCGTCGAGAAGCTCCCGCAGAAGAAGGAAGGAGCGATCCTCGCGGTGCTCGCCTCCATCAAGAAGGAGATCTGGGCGGACAAGGCCCAGCTGTTCACCTTCGGATCCAAGCGCCTCCGCAAGCGCGGCCGGGGCATCCGCGACTTCTTCATCCGCACCCTCCTCCGGATCAATTCCGCCGACCGTATCCGGGCGACGATCGCGAAGATCCGCAATCTGGAGAAACGTTTCGCACCCGCGCACGCGGCCTCG
The DNA here is from genome assembly GCA_027489875.1 of Verrucomicrobiales bacterium. Classification (GTDB taxonomy): domain Bacteria; phylum Verrucomicrobiota; class Verrucomicrobiia; order Limisphaerales; family UBA9464; genus UBA6176. Next base: position 13 of record JAIXZE010000419.1, on the reverse strand, counting down.
TTCTTCGACCGTT
>JAIXZE010000019.1 GCA_027489875.1 Verrucomicrobiales bacterium | reverse complement strand
ATAATCTGATTTCAACGACATGGGCATGGACGGTTGCTCGTGGAAACTATTCAGCTTCCTTCCAATCGGGATTCACCCCGCCGTCACATGACCCCATCGCTTTCATCCCAAGGAGGTTACCGACTAAAGCGCTCCCTTGGAGCTCGGAATCTGCCCCAAAATTCTCGGGTCATGCTGGCAGGCGAAGTCCACCGCCCGGGCGAACGACTTGAACAGGCATTCGACCACGTGATGCGGCTCGCCCCCGTACAGCAGCTCCAGATGCAGGTTGCACTTCGCCTCGTTGGCGAACCCCTGGAAGAACTCCCGCGCCAACCCAAAACGGAAGGTCGACGACATGTCCTGATTCTTGTCCTCCACCGCGATCCGGCGCTGGGAATGATGGTCCATTCCTTTCCAGACCAGATAGGAGCGCCCGCTGAAATCGATAACGCACCGCGCCAGGCACTCGTCCATCGGCACGTAGGCTTCGCCCGTGAAGGGATTCCGCGGATCAAAGCCCGTGCCGTACCGCCGGATGCCCCGCTTGTCTCCCAGCGCTTCCCGGAATGCCTGACCCAAGGCAATCCCGCAGTCCTCCACCGTATGGTGCGCGTCCACTTCCAGGTCTCCCTTGCAGGCCAACTGCAGGTCACAGGTCGAATGCTTCGCCACCAAGGTCAGCATGTGGTCGAAAAACGGCACTCCCGTCTTCACCTTCGACTTGCCCGTGCCGTCGATCCGCAAATCGAGCGTGATCGCTGTCTCCTTGGTCACGCGCTTCAGGCGCGCCCTACGTTCACTCATGGCCGGACGGGGTACCCCACCCCTGAGCGAAAGGCGAACGCTTTCTGTTTTCGCAGGCCCAACCCGAACTTTCCCACTTCCCCCCATTGACGAATCCCGCCTCCGATGGCAGTCCCGCGGGAACAGCGCCTAGCACGCGCGACTGCATGCGTCCCGCTCGCCGCCACCATGAATCCAATTGTTGAGTCCGCGCCTCCTGACTACCTCGACCTCGGCTTCCGCCAGATCGACCGCGACATCGGCTGGCTGGCCGGATGCCTTGCGGAGGTTCTCTCCGGACTTGGCGAATCCGAATTGGCCGAATGGATTCCTTGGCGCCCCACCGCCGCGTCGGCTGCCGGCGACCTCTTTACCACCCCGCCCCCCCGGCTGGCGCTCGGCCTTGCGATGGCCTTCCAGCTGCTCAACACCGTCGAGGAACACGCCGCCGAATCCATGCGTCATCTCCGCGAGTCCGCCGAAGGCCCCGAGGCGGAACGTGGTCTCTGGGCTGACCAACTCGCCGAACTCCAACGCGACGGCGCCACCCCCGAAGCCATCCGGCAGGCCCTGCAGGACGTCGACGTCGAACCCGTCTTCACCGCCCACCCCACCGAAGCCAAGCGCTCCTCCGTCCTCGAACAGCATCGCGCCCTCATGCGGCTGATCCAGTCGGCCGGCTCCGACGCCAACCGCGCAACCCTCCGCCCCGAAGTCACCGCGCTCCTCGAACGCCTCTGGCGCACGGGCGAAATCCTCCTCGAAAAACCCACCGTCGCCGACGAACGCCGCAACGTCCTGAACTACCTTCGCGACGTCCTGCCGGCCGTCGTTCCCGAACTCGATCGCCGTCTCGCCGCTGCCTGGGAACACACCGGCCTGCCGGCATCCCCCGCTTCGGCAGCTGTTCCCGGACCGCGACTGCACTTCGGCACCTGGGTCGGCGGCGACCGCGACGGCCATCCCGGAGTCACCGCCGAAGTCACCGCCGAGACCCTCGAACGCCTTCGGGCCAACGCCCTCGTCGTCCTGCACCGCCAGCTCGTCGCCCTCGCCGAACGCCTGCCCCTCTCTGAATGGGTGCAACCGGCCCCGGCCATCCTCGTGCAATTGCGCGATCGCTGCGCCGCCGCCCTCGGTGACGAAGCCCGGGCCATCCTCCAGATGCATCCCGGCGAACCCTGGCGCCAAACCGCCGAACTTCTGGCCGCCCGTCTCCCGGTGGAAGTGCACCCCGGTCAACTCGCCCGAATCCTCACCTCCCCGGGCCGCTACACCGCACCCTCCGAACTCGATCAGGACCTCCAGACCCTCCACCAATCCCTCTGCGAAGCCGGTGCCCATCGCCTCGCCGACCACGACGTCCTGCCCGTCCGCCGGATCCTCCAGACCTTTGGATTCCACCTCGCCACCCTCGACATCCGCCAGAACTCCGCCTTCCACGACCGCGCCATCCGGCAACTGCTCACCGCCACCGGAATCGACGCCTCGCAATGGGAGGATTGGACCGAGACCGAGCGACTGCGCCTCCTCGAACGCGAGATCCGTTCCCCGCGCCCCTTCCTTCATCCGTCGGCCTCGGCCGGTCCGGAAGCAGACGCCGTCCTCGCCACCTATCGCGTCCTCGCCAATCACATCACCACCCACGGAGCCGACGCCCTCGGCGCGCTGATCGTCAGCATGACCCGACGCGTCTCCGATCTCCTCTGCGTCTACGTCCTCGCCCGCGAAGCCGGTCTCCTCCGCCTCTTCCCGGAAGGCATGGTCTGTCTCCTTCCCGTCGTGCCGCTCCTCGAAACCGTCGAGGACCTCGAACGTGGCCCCGAACTCCTCCGCGCCTTCCTCGAATTCCCGGTCACCCGCGCCAGCCTCGCCTACCACGCGCAACGCGCCGGCCGCCCCGGAAAGCTCCGACAACAGGTGATGGTCGGCTATTCCGACTCCAACAAGGACGCCGGCATCGTCGCCTCCCAATGGGCGCTCCAGCGCGGCCAGGCCCGCATCGCCGCCGTCGGGGAACAGGCCGGTGTCCGCATGCAATTCTTCCACGGCCGCGGCGGAACCATCAGCCGCGGTGCCGGCCCGACCCACCGGTTCCTCGAAGCCCTGCCCCCCGGTTCCCTCGACGGTTCCATCCGTCTCACCGAACAGGGCGAAACGATCGCCCAGAAGTACGGCAACCCCGGAACCGCCCGCTACAACCTCGAACTCCTCCTTGCTGGCGTCACCGCCACCACCTGGCGCCACCGCCACTCCGCTCCCTTCCCGCCGGACCTCCCGCCGCTCCTCGATCGCCTCGCTGAAAACTCCCGCAACGAATACCGGTCCCTCCTCGAAACCGACGGCTTCATGGCCTTCCACCGACAGGCCACGCCGCTCGACGCCCTCGAGAACACCCGCATCGGCTCGCGCCCGTCGCGCCGCACCGGCCAATCCAGCCTCGCCGATCTCCGCGCCATTCCGTGGGTCTTCTCGTGGACGCAGGCCCGCTACTACCTCACCGGCTGGTACGGCGCCGGCACCGCCCTCGCCGCCCTTTCCGATGCAGACGTCGCCTGCCTCCAGCAGCACCTCCGCTCGACACCTTTCCTCCGGTACCTCCTGACCAACATCGAGACCTCCCTCGCCAGCAGCGACCTCGATGTCATGCGCGAGTACGCGCAACTCGTCGTCGATCCCGTCATCCGCGACCGCTTCTGGTCCCGGATCGAGGCCGAGTGGCACCGCACCCACCAAAGCCTCCAACGCCTCTGGGGAACGGAGATCATCCGTCACCGCCCGAAGCTTGGCCGGACGCTCGCCCTCCGCACCGCGCCGTTGCGGACCCTCCACCGTCAGCAGATCCATCTGCTCCAGCGCTGGCGCACCGCCGTCTCCACCGGGGACACCCTCGCTGCCAACGCCGTGCTTCCGGAACTCCTCCTCACCATCAACGCCATCGCCAGCGGCCTGCGGACCACCGGATGACAGCGGGTTCAACCACCCCGCAACCACGCGTCCAACCAGCGCTCCGCCCCGGGTTCGTCCGCGAACTCCCCGTCCAACTGCGCCTCGAAGCCGGCCCCCAGGATCTCCTTGAACCGCGGCCCCGGCCGGAACCCGCGCGCCACCAGATGCCGACCCAACAGGATCGGCCGCGGTGCCGCCGCGCCCAGCGCCAGCTCCGCCGCCATCGCCCGCAAGGCGCGCACCGACTCCGGTTCGCCGCGCGGCTTGGGCGGCCTTCCCGACACATCCGCCGTCATCACCGCCGCCAACTCCTCGATCGTCGCCGGCTCCAGGCGCCGCGCCAACCGCCGCACCGCCCTCGCACTTGCCGCCTGCAATCGCGCCATGTGGTTCTCGACCAGTGGCGGCACCCGCTCCAGCACCACCGTCGGCACGCGCAACCGGTTGAGGAACTCCACCGCGATCGGTCCGCCCGCCGCCTCGTGTCCCGGCGAAACAATGCGTTCCCGCCCTCCTGAAATCTCGCGTCGCGTGCAGCACACCTTGCCCACGTCATGCAACAGCACGGCCAACGACAGGATCACCCGCGTCCCTGCATCCGCGGATTGCCACGCGGGCAACGCCACCAAGGCATCCATGCAATGCAACGTGTGCGTCCACACGTCTCCCTCCGGATGCCACTCCGGGTCCTGCTCCAATTCCTGGAGGGCCGACAGCTCCGGGTAGAATCCCAGCCACCCGCAATCCGCCAGGAACTGCAACGCCCGCCCCGGGGCCACGCTCCGTGCCGCCCACTTCCACCATTCCTCCCGTATCCGTTCCACCGCCAACTCCGCCTGGCTCGACGCAATCGTCCGGCACAACGCCACCGT
>JAIXZE010000073.1 GCA_027489875.1 Verrucomicrobiales bacterium | reverse complement strand
GGCGATGGCAACTGGTTGGCGGTGGGTTCGTATGCCGGACAGGCCTTGCGGGTGTGGCATACCTCCACCCATCAGCCGCGTCAGGTGTTCCGCGGATCCCGTGAGCTGCGGCCCTTGTTGGATCCGACCGGACGCTGGCTGGCCGGAGTGGGACCACGGGTCCGGCTTTGGGAATTGCCGAAGGACGGAGGAGAGTTGCGTGCAATTCCGCTGCCGGAGGATTCACCGAATGCCGGGTACGGATCACAGACCGCAGCGTTCTCGGCGGATGGCCGGAGGTTTGCGTGCGTGCTGGGGGATCGTCGGGTCCATGTGCTCAGCCTTCCGGACGGAAAGCCGGTGTTGCGGTTGGAAGGTGGGGACTCCGGCCGGGTGCTGGGGGTGGCGTTGTCCGCCGATGGAAGTCGTGTGGCGTGGACAACGACCGAGGGGGACCTCGAAGTGTGGCGGCTACCCGAACTGGAATCGGCGCTGCAGGGATTGGGCCTGCGGCCGGTTTCACCCACGGTCGGAACGACGCGGGATTAGGAGGCAGGATGGATTTACTTTCTGGCGTACAGGGCCGCGACCTCCGCCGCGTAACCGTTGTACGGCAGCGTTGGAATACGGTTGCCGGTGCCAAGTTCCCGCTCGCTGGCCTGGCTCCAGCGGGGGTGCGGGACATTCGGTTCCACGTTCGACAGGAAGGGGTACTCGGTGGGGTTGACGGCGTTCCACAGGGTGGCGGGTTGTTCGCTCACCAATTCGATCTTCACGAGGCTCTTGGCCGACTTGAATCCGTACTTCCAGGGGACGACGAGCCGCACGGGGGCGCCGTTCTGCTTGGCCATGGGTTTTCCGTAGAGGCCGGTGGCGAGCAGCGTCAGCGGGTGCATGGCTTCATCCATGCGGAGTCCTTCGGTATAGGGCCACGGGTAATCGGAGAGGCGGGCGATGCCGGGCATTTCCTCGGGCCGCATGACGGTGGTGAACTTGACGAAGTTGGCCTCGGCCTTGGGCACAACCTTGGCGAGGAGCTTGGAGAGCGGATATCCGGACCAAGGTACGACCATGGACCACGCCTCGACGCAGCGGAAGCGGTAGACGCGTTCCTCGATGGGCGCGAGCTTGAGGAGGTCCTCGAGGCTGAAGGTGGTGGGTTTCTCGCAGAGGCCGCCGACCCAGACCGACCACGGGTCGACACGGAATGGGCCCACCAGTTTGTGGACGCGGTCCTTGGTCGTGCTGAACTCGTAGTAGTTGTTGTAGGTCGTGACGAGCTTCTCGGAGGTGAGCTTGAGCTTGGGATCAAATGCCGGGTTCCGTCGGGCGGGATAGAAAGCGGCGGAGGCGTTGGTCGATGTCTGGCCCAGGAGGGAAGGGGCCATGGCAACCCCTGCACTGGCGAGTCCCAGGTCCCGCAGGAAATGGCGGCGGTTGCGGTGGATGTTTTCGGGCGTGACCTGACTTTCGGGAAGGAGCCACGGCGGATGGATGTGGATCGAGGCCATGCGGTAAACGTGGCGCGAATCCTGGACCTTGCCACCTCAATTTTGGGGGGTGGAAGGACACTCACTTTTCGACCGGCCGCTGCGCCAGGACCTGGCGCAATGCCCGGGTTTCCTGGAGCAGTTCGCGGGCGGCTTCAAGGGCGAGGTTGGCACCGGACGAGGGCACAATCTCTCCGGGCGATCCAGCAACCTGCGCGGCGGGAACGGCGTCATCGGTGTCATCGGCGTCGCCAACATCTCCAAGGCCCGCCGAGCGGTGGAGTCGCAGGCGTGCGGTGATCAGGTCGCGGATTTCCTCGGCGTTGTCGACGGCATGGAAGACGCCTTGGTGGAGGGGTTCGACGTGTTGTCCCGGTTGGTTCTGCGCGGAGGGGTGGCCGCCGCCACCGCCGGCCGTCGTGACGACGACATCGGCGAGACCCAGGAAGCGTTGGACGGGGCCTTGGGTCACCACGATCTGCTGGATGTTGGCGTAGCTGAACGTGGTCTCACGGATGTTGGTGAGTCCGCTGCGGATCCGCAGCGAGCGATCCGTCACGAGGTACCAGCGGTATTCGTAGTCCATCCGGACCATGGCGTACGTGAACGGGATCTGGAGGAGGGCGATGATGAGGCCGATGATTTCGGCGACGAGGATCCAGGTGCCGATGTGCCAGCGTTGGACGAACTCGGGATTCTGGGCGACGAACTTGAACGGGCCGAAGTTGTGCAGGAAATCGGGCGGGTTGAGCACCCACGCGTGGAAGAAGGTCACGCCGAAGGCGAACGCGAACAGAACGCCCACCTGCCGCAGGCACCAGAGCAGGAGACGCATCCGGTAATACGATTTTCCGGCGCGGAACACCCTGAGGGATTCCGGGGAGCCTGCCGGAGGATGGGGATCGTGGGGCACCCGCAGCACCCGCAGGACCCAGGGTCGCGCGAATTCGTAGATGGCTTTCATCGGGAACGTTCCTGGAGGAGTTCGCGGACGGTGCGGAGTTCGGACGTGACCTCACGCAGGACGGTGGCGAGTTCCGCATCCTGGGGGGTGGCTGGAACCGGACGGGAGGCCTCGGGAAGGGCGGCTGAATGGATCTTGCGCGGGGAGTGGGCGATGTCCTGGGTTCCGCGCATCCGGGAATAGAGGAAGTCCCGCACGCGCTCGTGATCGGGAAGTCCTTCCAGCGTCATTTCCGGCATTGAGCTTCCGGAGGCGGTCTGGATCTGGATGCGGGCAAGGCCGAGCCATCGTTCCACGAAGCCGGACACGAGGTGGATGTCCTGGATCCTGGCGTAGTTCAGGATGGTCTGGCGGCGGTAGAGGATGCCCCACTGCATGGAGATGCCGGCATCGTCGAAGCGGTACCGCATGGTGGAAAACCGGAAGTAATGGACGAGGAGCAGGATGAGGCCGACGGGCGGAAACAGGAGGGCAGGCAGGCACCGGATGAGGTAGCACGTCATCAGGGCGGGAAGGGGCCGCTCCAGCGCGAAAATGAAGTCTTCGGCAGGCGGTTGAGGTTGCCCGGAATCATCGGGGTCAGTCATGCGCCCCGAGGCTAGCCGTCGCGCCGACTTCTGGGGAGAAATAGATCAGGCCACGACTTTCCGGACGACATCACCTTCGTTGACGGTGGGACGTTCCGGTCGGCCCTGGTGGCGATAGATGACGGCGGTGTGGTCGAGCCCGAGGAGCCACAGGAGGGTGGCGTGCAGGTCGTGGATGTGGATGCGGTCCTCGACGGCGTGGAGTCCGAGGTCGTCGGTGGTGCCGATGGTCCGGCCGCCGCGGACGCCGCCACCGGCCAGCCACATGGTGAAGCCGGTGGGGTTGTGGTCGCGACCATCGCCTTTCTCGGACATGGGGGTCCGACCGAATTCGCCGCCCCAGATCACGAGGGTGTCTTCGAGGAGGCCGCGGGCCTTGAGGTCGGCGAGCAGACCGGCCACGGGTTGGTCCTGGCTGGCGCAGAGTTCGGCGTGGTTCTTCTCGATTCCGGCGTGGGCATCCCAGCGGTTGCCGGCGCCGTGGTAGATCTGGACGAAGCGGACGTCGCGTTCCACGAGTCGACGGGCGAGGAGGCAGAGGCGGCCCATGGCGGCGGTTTCCGGGCGGTCGATGCCGTAGAGGCGTTGGGTGGCGGCGGATTCCCGGCTGATGTCGACGGCTTCGGGGGCTTCGAGTTGCATGCGTCCGGCGAGTTCGTAGGCGCGGATGCGGGCATCGAGTTCGGTCTGGTGGGATCGTGGACCGGCGTGGGTGCGGTTGAGGCGGTCGAGGAGGGAGAGGCGGGCGGCCTGACGTTCGGAGGAGACGCCCTGGGCGGGTCGCAGGTTGTCGACCGGGGTGGGTCCCGAAGAGAAGGGGACGCCCTGGTAGGTGGCGGGCATGAACCCGGCACCCCAGTTGCGGGCTCCGTTGACGACGACGGCGGGGCCATCCTGAAGGACGACGAACCCCGGGAGGTTCGTGTTCTCGGTGCCCAGGGCGTAGTTCACCCACGATCCGAGCGATGGCCGGCCGGCGAGGATCGAGCCGGTGTTCATCTGGCAGATCCCGGAGGAGTGGTTGACGCCATCGGCCCAGCAGGAGCGCAGGACGCACAGCTCGTCGGCAAAGCGTGCCGTCTGCGGCAGCCAGTCGCTGATCCAGAGGCCGGACTGTCCGTGTTGACGCCACTCCCGTTTGCAGCCGAGCAGCGGGCTGTTGGACTCGCCCATCGCGGTGATGGGCTTGGGGAACGAGGCGGGGAGGCGTTGGCCGGCGAGGCGGTTGAGTTCGGGCTTTGGATCGAAGAGGTCGATGTGGCTGGGGCCGCCTTCCATGAACAGGAAGATGACCCGGCGGGCGCGGGCTGGGTGATGGGTGGATGCCCGGGCGGACATGCTCCCCGAGAGCATGGCGGCGAGGGCCATCGCCCCGAAGCCACCTCCGGAGCGCAGCAGGAAGTCCCGCCGGGTGCGGGGACGTTCCACGTGTGGGGATCCGGAGGGGTTCATGGCGATGGGCGGGTTCAGTCGACGTGGAGGAATTCGTTGCTGTTGAGGAGCGCGTGGCAGAGGTCGGCCAGCGCCTGGCGGTGGGGACGGTACGGCGACAGGTGGGGCGGCGTTTCGCGTGGAATGGCGGCCCTGCGGGTTTCGAGGAAACCGATGGATTCGCGAAGCTCGTCCGGAGAGGGGGAACGGCCGTAAGCGCTGCGGAAGGCGGCGTGGACCTGGGTGGCGGGATCGCGGCCCGCCTCCTCGTCGATCCGCGAAGCAAGGATTCGGGCGCGTTGCTCGACGAATTCGCTGTTGAGCATCAGCAGCGCCTGGGTGGGCGTGGTGGTGTTGTTGCGGCGGGCTGTGCTGCAGAACTGTTCGGGGCTGTCGAAGGCACCGAGCAATGGATCCCGGCGATTGCGCAGGACGCGGGTATACACCGAGCGGCGCGGGATCGCGCCCTCGACGGCGGGGCCTCCGGCGCGCGGATCCAGCTCACCAGCGACAGCGAGGAGGGCGTCGCGGAGTTGTTCCGAATCGAGACGGCGCAACGGAAACCCTTCGAGGCGTCGGGCGTCGGGCGCGGAGCCGTCCGGGCGAGGACGGGCGGGCGACTGGCCATAGGTTGCGCTGGTGATGATCCGGCGGTGGACATGCTTGAGGCTCCAGCCGGATCGGATGAATTCCCCGGCGAGCCAATCGAGGAGTTCCGGGTGGGACGGACGTTCGCCCAGGGTTCCGAAATCGTTGGCACTGGCGGCGAGGCCGGTGCCGAAGTGCTGTTGCCAAAGCCGGTTCACGATCACGCGGGCGGTGAGCGGGTTGGCCGGGTCGGTCATCCACCGGGCGAGAGCGCTGCGTCGCCCGGTGGTGGATGGTGGGAGCCCGGTGCGTGTAATGGCGGTGGGTCGGGCGTCGATGACCGAGGGGACGCCGGGTTCCACGGCTTCGGCATCGCCCCGGGGCATGCGCACCACGGGGGCCTCGGGGCCGACGTCCGTCACGGTCAGCGCACGGGGCAGGGGACGCGGGCGGCGTTTCTCGAATTCCCGGAGCTTGTCACGCAGCGGGGTGATCGCGTCCTTCTCGGGCTTCTTGTAATGCGTGGCGAGGCGGTCGAATTCGTAGGTCACCTGCCGGTAGGCGAGTTCGGCGATCTGGTGTTCGAGGACGGTCCGTTGCCCGCGGGGACGTCGGAGGAGTTCCTGGATGTCTTCCGGGAATTTCGACACGGCGGATTCCTCGGCGCGCACGCGGACGGGCGCTTCAAGGGCTTCGATCTCGGCCAGCAGCGCGGCGGCTTCGAGCTTCCAGGCCGTGAGGCGGCGTTCGTAGTCCGCTACTTCGGCACCCGTGGCGACAGGGAGATCCTCGCGGGGTTGGATCGGGGCGAAGAATGCCTGGAGCCGGAAGTAATCCTTCTGGAGGAGCGGATCGTATTTGTGGTCGTGGCAGCGGGCGCATTGGAGGCCCATACCGAGGAAGACATCCGCGGTGACGTCCGTGATGTCGTTGAGGATGGTCTGCCACTGCGTCCGGGCGTCCCGGTTGTTGTACTCGTAGATCCAGTGGCGGAGGTAGCCGGTGGCGACGCGGGCGCGGAGGGGATCTTCGGGCCACAGTTCGTCGCCGGCGATCTGGGCCTGGACGAACTGGTCGTAAGGCATGTCCTGGTTGAGCGCCAGGATGACCCAGTCGCGGTACCGCCAGGCTTCGGGCCGGCCGTCGTCGACCCGGTAACCGTCCGATTCGGCGTACCGCACCAGGTCGAGCCAATGGCGGGCCCAGCGTTCGCCGTAACCGGGAGAGGCGAGGAGGCGCTCTGCCAGGGAAGCCACGGCTGCTTCGCGTCCCTGGGTGGCGCAGGCGGTTTCGAAGGCCTGGATTTCGGAAGGCGAGGGCGGGACGCCGAGCAGATCGAACGTCATGCGCCGGATGAGGACGTGGGGAGCGGCCGGCGGCGCGAGGGTTCGGCCAGCAGCCGTCAACGAGGCGCGGATCCAGGCATCGATGGGGTGAACGTCTTCGGACGCCGGGCGCGGAGGGCTTCCGGGATAGAGGGGTTGGATGGCCCACCATTGACGTTCCGTGTCGCGGATGGGGCCGCGGGTGCGGAGCTTGGGGAAATTTGCCCAACCGTCGGGGCCGGGGCTCCCGGGGTCACCGGCCAACGCGAGGGCCGCCGCAAGGAGCGGGAACCAGGCGAGGCAACGGCGAAGGACGACTTGCATCGGTCTGCGGGGAATGTCGCGCGGAGCGTGCGCCCGGGCCGGACGCGGATCAATGGCAGATTCAAGGGGGGCCACGCGGGGGGCGCATCTTGTCACTGCCCCAGCATGGAACGAGGAGGCGATGTCCTCATCGCCGTGGAGGGAGCTTTGGGAGAGGGCGACGGGGACGTCGCGGCCCCGTCCGTGAGCGGGGAGGCGATGTCCTCATCGCCGTGAGGGGAGCTTTGGGAGAGGGCGACGGGGACGTCGCCGCCCCGGCTTGTGGAGAAGGGCAGTGTCCAGGATTGGCCGCGGCGCAAGGATTGCTAGGGTCGGTGTACTGCATGTTTCTGAGAAACCGGATTTCGATGGGCCTGGTAGGGCTTGTAGGTCTTGGGTGGGGGCTTTGCCTGAGGGCGGCAGAACCGACCTCCCGGGTTTTCGTCGTGCTCGAAGGGGAGCCGGTGGTCAGCGGATCTGGCCGGTCGGGCGCACCCGCGGCCCTGCCAACGGACCGAATCCAGCGGATGGCTGCCGATCAGGAAGCGCTTCGGGGATGGGTGGAGGGTGTGGGCGGAAGGGTCTTGCTGACCTACTCGGTCCTCAACCATGCCGCGTTCGTGGAGGTGCCCACGGACACGCTCTCGGAGTTGGGAAGACAGCCCGGCGTCGTGCGTGTGGTCGCGGAGCGGCATCACGCGCGCCGCCTGGCGACCAGCACGACGGCGGTGGGTGCCACCTCGGTCTGGCGGGGCAGCCCGGCCTTCACCGGGCAGGGAATCCAAATCGGGATCATCGACTCGGGAATTGATTACCTGCACGCGGGTCTGGGCGGCACAGGACGTGTGGCGGACTTCAAGGCGAATGATCCCACCCGGATCGAGGCCGGGACGTTCCCGACGGTCAAGGTGGTGGGTGGCGTCGATCTCGTGGGGGACGATTACGATTCCGCAAGTTCTGGCACCGCCACGCCAAGGCCGGATGCCGATCCGCTGGACACGGCGGAAAATGGTCATGGAACACACGTGGCTGGAATCGCCGCCGGAGGTGGGGTGTTGCTGGATGGGACTACGTACGCCGGGAGTTATGGGGCAGAGGTGGAAACAACCGTCTGGCGGGTCGCGCCGGGGGTGGCACCGCAGGCGTCGCTTTATGGCATCAAGGTCTTCGGTCGGGGCGGCCTGACATCCAGCAGCATCGTCGTGCAGGCACTGAACCGCGTGGCCGATCCGAATGGGGATGGCGATCCCAGCGACCATCTGGACGTGGTGAACCTCTCGCTGGGGACCACGTACGGCGAGGAGGATCCTTCGGACCCCGAGATCTCCGCCGTGACACGGTTGGCGGGGTTGGGGTGCGTCGTGGTGCTGTCTGCCGGGAATGGCGGAAACGCGGTGTTCAAGATCGACTCGCCGTCGGTGGCACCGACGGCCATCGCGGTCGCGAACTCCTACGATGCGGGTTACTCCACGGGGGCTGTGCAGGTCGAGGAACCGGGCGGCAACTCCGGTCTGATCGCCGCGGTCGAGGCGAGCTTCACTCCGGCCCTGATTGGCCTGGGCGAGATCCGGTCGCGGGTGGTGATGACGCAGCCGGCACTGGCCTGCGACGCGATCCAGAATGCGGGTGCGCTCGCGGGGAAGATCGCGATGGTGGACCGCGGGGTGTGCTTCTTCGTCGACAAGGTCAAGGCCTTGCAGGCCGCCGGAGCGATCGGCGTGATCGTGGTGAATAACGTGGATGGACCGCCGGAAGGCATGGCAGGGATTGGCGACATCTCCACGATCCGGATCCCGGCGATGATGATCAGCAAGGCGGAGGGGGATCGGCTGAAGCCCCTGCTGACGACGGGAGATGGCGTGACGATGACCTTCTCGGCGAACACGGTGTTCAGGTTCCCGGAATTGGCGAACACCCTTGCCGAAAGCAGTTCGCGGGGTCCGGTCTGGCCGTCGTTCCGATTGAAGCCGGACATCTCGGCGCCGGGTTCCGCAATTGATTCGGTCAAGGCGGGCTCGGGAATCGATCCGGTTGCGGAGACCGGAACATCCATGTCGGCACCGCACGTGGCGGGTGCCGCGGCCCTGTTGCGGCAGGCGCACCCGGCGTGGTCGACGGCGCACATCAAGGCGGCGCTGATGAACACGGCCCGCACACCGATGGTGACGACTGCGGGGGAACCTTACCCGGAGTCGCGGGTGGGAGCGGGGCGTCTGGATGTTGGCGCGGCCCTGCGGACGGCGGTGGTTGCGAGGTCGGCGGCGGACCCCTCGGCCGTCAGCCTGTCGTTCGGGGCCATTTTGACGTCGGTGCCTGTGACACGGACGCAAACGGTTTCCTTGGTGAACCTGGGTTCGCAGGCGGTCACGTATCGGGTGGTGTCCTCCAACACGCTGGCCCAGCCGGGAGTCCGATTGGCATCGACGGTGCCAGAACTTTCGGTGGCGGCAGGCCAGACGGCCTTGGTCGATGTGATCCTTGAGGTGGATCCGGAGCGGTTGGTACCGGACGCAGACCGGGCATCCAATCCCCTTGCCCTGGGGCGGCCGAGGCACGGTGTTCCGGAGGCTTCAGGGCAGCTGTGGTTCCTTGGTGGGCCGGTGGATCTTCATGTTCCCTGGCATTGTGCGCCACGAGCGCTTTCGCAGCGGGCCCCGGGCGCGGTGTTGGCTGGCGTGCCTGCGGGTGATCCGGTGGTGATGCCGGTGCCGTCCGTCGGGAACGCGGTGCATGGCCGACCGTTGGTAGGATTTTTCCTCCGCGGTTATGCCGGTGGATCGTCGGAAGTCAGCGGGGACCGGGCGTGGACGGACATCCATGCGGCGGGTGCGGCGTCCGACTTCGCAAGCGCGGGTTCGATGGCGGCAACGCGGCTTTGGTTTGCGGTGGTGACGACGGGAGGGTGGCCGGCGCCGTTGCGCCATCGGATGGACCTCGATGTCGAGATCGACCGTGATTCGAACGGGTCGGTCGATGCGATGCTGTCGAACGGGAGCACCGGTGGCGTGCAGGCAAAGGATCTCGAAACCACATCGCTGGCGAACGACGGACTGGTGACGGTCCTGGATTCGAGGAATTCGAGTCCGCTGGTGGCGACGGCGACGTGGAATTCACTCGATCCGGCTCAGGAGGATCCGGCGGCCTTCCTGAACGGGGTGGTTGTGCATTCGGCGACGGGAGCGGAGTTGGGGCTGACCGGCACGCGGACGGCATTCCGGTACCGGGCGGTGACCCGTGGCCCGTTTGCCGACCAGACGCCTTGGATCCGGTTCGACGCATCGCAGGGCGTGGTGGATGGAACGCCTCACGGACTTTCGCGTGGGCCGTGGCAGGTGGCGGACGGCCGCGGCCGGGTAACATTGCGTCGAAGCGCCGCCATCGGAGCGGGGTTCACCTCGAACGCTCGGATTCCATTGCTGTGTGTCTACCTGCACAACGCTTCCGGAAACCAGGCGAGGGTTGTGGAGTTGGACTTTTCGCGCGCGGATCTCGATTCGGATGGGCTTTCGGATCACCTGGAGTTGCAGCACCTGCACGACCTCGCGGGTACGCCGAGCACGGATCGCGATGGCGATGGGCAGACGGAAGCCGCGGAGATCCTGGCGGGAACGGATCCCCTGGACGCGCGTTCGGTGCTGCGGTTGGGGTTCGCAACCGAAAGCGGATTCCCGCTGGAGTGGTCGAGCGTCGCCGGGCGTCGCTATTCGATCTGGCGCAGTCGAACGCTCGAGGGACCTTACGCGGTGTGGCGCCAAGGTCTGGAGGCCACGCCTCCCGTGAATCGGCTTTCGGATGCCGAACTGGTGTCTGACGCGCAGCCGTGGTTCTACCGGCTCGGTGTGGAATAGTGACCGCTCAGGGAGCACTGCGGAGGATCTGCATCAGGTAGCGGATCTCGTCGTCGATCTCGCCCGGGTTGTCGACGGTCGCGGCGATCTCCTGTCGGACAAGTTCACGGTAGCGTCGGCGCAGGCGATGGATCGCAACGCGGACGGCCCCCTCATTGGAGTCGAGGGCGGCGGCCGTCTCGGCATACGGAGGCGCGTCGTGATCGCCCGCGAGGTAAGGTTGGAGGCGGATGAAGGAGGCGGACTTGCCCGCAAGCCTCCATTCGTTTTCGAGGGCCACCGAGGCGCGATCGAGCAGGGTCAGGGCCCAGCGGCGATCGAAAAGGACCTCAGGCGTGCGCTGCTCGATGGGTTCGGAGGAGTAGAGGTCTTCGGCAACCAGGGAGTCCAGGTTGACATGGGGCGCTCCGCCGCCGCGTTTCTGGGAATGGCGACGGTTCCACTCATTGGCGAGGTGATGGTTGATGGCCGCGAGGAGATAGGATCGGAAGCGGCCGCGGTCGGGCCCCACGGAGGCGAGTTGTTCCTTGCTGACGAGGGCGAGGAAGACTTCCTGGACGACATCCTGGGCCGTCGCGGAGTCATGTCCGGAGCGGCGGACAAAGGCGTAGGCCGGATACCAATAGGCTCGGAAAAGGGCCGCCATGGCCGCCTGTGCTTCGGGAGAACCGCCGGATCCCGCGAGTTGGACGACACTCCAATGGGTGGTGTGAAACGCGGCCGCGCCTGGCCCGGCAACCGCCGTGGCGTTTGGCGGCAGGATGCTCGGCGTGAGGTCGTCAGCTGTGTTTCGCACGGTTGCAGGATCAGCAAACGCTGCGCCGGGGACAGAGTCGGGAACGCGCCTTAACGGGGAAGGACGGGCGGACGTCGGAAGATCAGGATGTGTTGGCGCGGCAGTTCGCGTCCGGTGCCGACCCATTCCAGGTCGTGCAGGGCCATCTCGCGACGGACCTGGGCCTCGGTCATCTTGTGGAGGGGCTTGATGGGCACCCAGCGGTCTTCGCCGCGGTATTCGACCAGGACGAGGCGTCCACCGGGCTTCAGGGCCGCGGCCATGCCACGGACCATTTCGTACGGGAAATCGCACTCGTGGTAGACGTCGACGAGGAGGATCAGGTCGACGCTGTTGGTTGGCAGCCGGGGATCATCCGGGAGGGAAAGGATCGGAACGACATTGGTGAGGCCACGCGCCGTCATGTTCGTGCGGAGGATGGTGATCATCTCGCGCTGGATGTCCGTGGCGTAAACCCGGCCGGTGGGGCCGACGCGTTGCGCCATGCGCCAGGTGAAGTAACCGGAGCCGGCACCCACATCCGCCACGGTCTGGCCGGGTTTGAGGGCAAGGGCATCCAGGAGGATGCGCGGGCGTTCCTCGGTTTCGCGCTCGGGACGTTCCAGCCACGT
>JAIXZE010000116.1 GCA_027489875.1 Verrucomicrobiales bacterium | reverse complement strand
TGTCCGGTTTGACGAGGGAGAGGGGAGACACGGTCATTGGTCCTTGGACCTCTCAATCCGTGCTCTCCTCTCTACTCTACCGTGAGGCATTTCGCGTCTGGTACCGGCTTTTGCTCACGCGAAGAACCGACCCTCTGCGGAAAGGGTGTTTTGCAGCAATGAACTGGCAGTCTTCACTGCATGCGCCGGGTGAGGGCACCCGGCCTTCAGTTTCGACCCATTGAAGGCCGCGTGCCCCCACGCGGCGCATCCCCAATCCCGCCGGGTGAGGGTACCCGGCTTGCAGCGATTCCTGCCACCCAATCCAATCCCTGCCTGTTTGCGGTTTCCCCGATTCCGGGCTTCACCGGATTTCCGCAAGCTTGCACCTGACGGACACCTACCTAACTTCCGGCCGTGCGAAACATTCTCATCACGGGCGGTGCTGGGTTCATTGGGTCGAACCTGACCGCGGAGTTGCAGAGCCGGTACCCAGAGGCACGGATTGTGGTGGTCGACGACTTCCGCTCCGGTGACTTCAAGAATTTCCGCGGGTTCCGCGGGGACGTGGTGGCGGCGGATGTTTCGCGGCTGGATTGGAACGCCCAGTTCGGTGACCGGGTGTTCGACGTGATCTTCCATGAGGCATCGATCACGGACACGACCGTGCACGACCAGTTCCTGCAGACGCACG
Source organism: Verrucomicrobiales bacterium (assembly GCA_027489875.1). Classification (GTDB taxonomy): domain Bacteria; phylum Verrucomicrobiota; class Verrucomicrobiia; order Limisphaerales; family UBA9464; genus UBA6176. Next base: position 19,951 of record JAIXZE010000116.1, on the reverse strand, counting down.
ACAACGTCGAGGGGTTCCGTCGGGTGCTGGCCTTTGCCGCCCCGCACCAGACCCCGGTGGTGTACGCCTCCAGTGCCGCGACGTACGGGGTGTGTTCGGGGATCCAGCACGAGGATCAACCGCCGGCTCCGGCCAACGTGTATGCCTTCTCGAAGGTCCAGTTGGACAACCTGGCGCGGGAGCACGCCACCAAGAACCCCTCGTGGCGGATCGTGGGCCTGCGGTACTTCAACGTCTACGGGCCGCGGGAAGTCCACAAGAAGGCGGCGGCGAGCATGATCTATCAGCTGTATCTCCAGATGAAGGCCGGACGTCGTCCGCGCGTCTTCAGGTCTGGCGAGCATCGCCGTGACTTTGTCTATGTGAAGGATGTGGTGGCCCTGACAATCCGGGCGGCCACGGCGCCACACAGCGGAGTCTTCAACTGTGGATCCGGGGTTGCTGTTTCGTTCAACGAGGTCATTGCCGAGTTGAACCGCTGCCTCGGGACATCGCTGGAACCGGAGTACATGGACAATCCGTACGCCCATTTTTATCAGCCGCACACGCAGGCGGACATGAGCCGGGCCGCGGCGGAACTGGACTTCCGGCCGGGGTGGACGCCCACGACGGGCATTGCGGATTACGTCGCAACGCTCGAAGGTGCGCGCTGAGTGCGGTGAGTTTCGATCGAATCAAGATTCCATGAGTGCCAATACGAACGTGAATATCCAGCGGCGGCGCCGTTGGCCCCTTGTCCTTGGCGGGATCGCCGGGACGTTGGTCGTGGTCTATTTCGTCGCCACCAGCGGCGTCTTCATCCGCTCTGTCATCTTGCCCCGGGTTTCTGCCGCGGTCGGCAGCGAGGTTTCTGCCGAGGATGTTTCGCTGAGTCCGTTCTCATCGTTGGTCCTGCGTGGGGTGAAGCTCGTGCCCAAAGGCGAGACCGCAGTGGCCGAAATCCGGGAGGTCCGGGCGCGCTACAGCCTGTTTGCCATCATTGGCGGGGACATCCGGGTCGACGAGGTGACCGTGGATGGACCGACGATCACCGTCGTCGAGAAGGCGGATGGTTCCGGCAACCTGAACGCCCTGTTGAAGGGGCTTCCGCAGTCGCCCGACGAACCCAAGACGACCTCTCCGGCGCCCAAACTTTCGATCCGGAACGTGCAGATCAAGGGCGGTGTCCTGAAGTTTGACCGCACCGATGCAGCCGGAGCTCGCACGGTGGCGGAGATCACCGGTCTGAACGTCGGGGTGGATCAGGTCATCAATGGCCAGGCCACCAAGGTGACCATCGGTGCCGATGCCAAGGCGGAATTGAGCGGGCAGCCGCAGTCGGGCCGCCTCGCTGGAAAGCTGGGGGGAACCATCGACACGACACTGGATGCGAACCTCCTGCCGACGCTGGCCAAGGGTGGGGTCCGCGTGGACCTCGGCGAAACGACCGGAGCCCTCCAGACGCTGGGTGGCGTGGGTGTCTCGCTCGATGTGGACCTGACGAAGGACGAATTGAAGGATCTCGCGCTGAGGTTCTCGCAGCGTGGCCAGGAGTTGGGCCGGATCGGGCTCAAGGGCATGCTGGATCTTCCGAAGAGTGAGGCCCGGCTCAACTACGAGATCGCGGGATTGGACCGACGCGTCCTGGCCCTCGCAGGAGCGGCTTCCGGTCTGGATCTCGGGGACACCCGCGTGAGTGCCTCCGGGAAGATCAATGTGCTCAAGGCCGGGGTCGAGGTGACCTCGGCCGGCAAGTTGCAGGTGAACTCCTTCAGTCTGGCGGGCAACGGCGGGCGCACACCGGTGGTGGATCTGTCGACGGATTACAGCTTCGCGCTGAACCAGACCGAGAAGAAGCTACAGTTGGACCGGCTCGATTTCCTTGGAACCCAAGGCGGCCGCGAACTCTTGAAGGGTGGGCTGGATCGGTCCATGGGGCTTTCTTGGGACAAGTCAGCCCAGGGATTCCGCGATGCTTCCTTCGCCTTGAAGGTCGGGACGCTGGATCTTTCGCAATGGCGTGCGGTGCTTCCCACGAATCCGCCGACGGGCTTGGTGAGCACGGAACTCAAGATCACCGCGGAGCAGGCGGGACGTCTGATCCGGTTCACCCTGGGTGCCACGGCGAATGATCTGACGGCGGCGGTTGGCGTCGGCGGATTGCGCAACGCCACGGCGACCGTGAGCGTCGCGGGATCGTTCACGGATTTCGCGAAGGTTGCGGTCGAGAATTATACGGTCGACGTGCGGCAGGGTCGGGATCAGGTCCTGGGTCTGACGGGCGTGGCGGACTGGAACCTGACCACGCAACAGGGCGGCGTGCAGAATTCCCTGGAAGCCAAGGTTCCGGCATTGCTCGCCATGTATCCGGTGCCGGATGTCCGGTTCTCCCAAGGCGTCCTCAAGACCAGCATCAGCGCCACCTACCGCGACACGGGTTCCTCGGCCGACATCAACGTGACCGTTGCCAACCTCACCGGGCAGGTCGCGGATATCGAACTGAAGGACTATCAGGTGACCTTCAATCTGGCGGCGGGGTTGAAGGGGCAATCCATCGATCTGCAGCGGATGAGTCTCGCGGCGCAAACGGGTTTCGCCACGGGCGGAAGCGTGATGGCCCGCGGCAAGTTCGAGCTGCCGTCGCCCTCCGAGGCGGCCGCAGGACCGCTCAAGTCGGGCACGTTGGATTTCAACGTCGTCGCCCTGAACGAAAGCGCCCTTGCTCCGTTCCTCGCCAAGGCTCTCGCTCCGAACCGGCTGACCTCGGTTCAGCTGGACGTGCAGGGCAATGCGGTCCTCGAAGGCACCACCAGCCAGTCCGTGAAGACCCAGGTGCGTGTGACCAACCTGCGCGTGCAGGATCCTGCAGGGAAACTGCCGAAGACACCCCTCGAATTGGGGCTGGATCTCGATTCCTCGCTGCGCGGCACGCTGATCGATGTGCGCAAGCTCATCGTCGACCTTGGTGCCACGGCCCAGGCAACGAACCGTCTCGAAGTGGTGGCCCAGTTCGATTCCGGGACCAACAAGCCGGTGCCGACCGTCGTCACCATCACTTCGCCCGGCCTGGATCTGACGCCGTTGTATGACCTGTTCTCCGGCACCACCAATGCCGCCGCGGCGGCTCCGGCAACGCCGCCCAGGGATTCCGCCCCGGGAGCTCCCAACATCGAGCCACCGCCCATCCACCTGCCGCTCAAGGACGCCACGCTGAAGCTCGACATCGCGCGCATCTTCCTTCGGAAGGTCGACATCGCCGCGCTCAAGGGAGAAGCCCGATTGAAGGACGACGTGGTGACGCTCGATGGTTTCGGATTCACCATGAATGGCGCGCCAGTGAAGGCGAAAGCCCGCGCCAACCTTGGCGTCCCGGGATACGAGTACGATGTGGATTTCTCCGCCCAACGCCTCCAGATGGCACCGTTGGCCGACACGTTCGTCCCCGTGCTGAACGGGGCCGCGCAGGGCGAAGTGCTGACGGCGCTCCAGGTAAAGGGCGCGGGCGTGACGGGTGCTTCGTTGAAGCGGAACCTGAACGGCTTCCTGACGCTTGAGGCCACGAACGCCCAGGTTCGGATTCCGACGACTCCCATTCCTGTTCCTGGTTGGATCCGCAGCTTTGTTTGGTTCCTGCCCGCCGAGATCGACGCGGCGCACATCCTCGGAATGATCGGCAAGCGCTCCGTTCTCGCCGAACCCATCCGGACCATCCAGGCGCATGCCGTCATGGGGCAGGGTGGGGTGGTGCTGACGAACACACTGATCGCCAGCGCTGCATTTGAAACAGCCGTCACCGGTGGGGTTCGCTTCGACGACAACCTGGACAACTCTCCGGTTCAGATTCCGGTCCAGTTGGCTTTCGCATCGAATGGGAAGCTGGACGAACTCCGGAACATCGGCAGCGCCGACGGGACGATTGGAAAGGTCAAATTCAACCCGAACTGGGTCACCCTCGGAGCCATGGCCAAGGGCATCACGATCCCCGGTGTGGGCAACGTCGGTGAACGCGTGGGACAGGCAGGAGCCTTCATCAACGAGAAGACCGGTGGAGCCCTCGACAAGGGCGCGAACGCCGTGAAGAGCCTCCTGCCCGGCGATGGCAAGAGCACCAACGGTGTGATCAACGCCTTTGGAAGTGCCCTCGGCGCCTTGACCGGCGGCAGGCCAACCAACAATGCAGCGACGAATGGACCTGCGGCCACCAACACGCCGGCGAAGGCTCCCAGCCTTCTCGATGGCCTGCCGTTCGGTCGCGGGAAGAAGTAGTCGCGGATCCGGCCACTCCCGATCTCCACCTCATGTCATCCCCCCTCGATTACCTCGCCCGGGAACAGTCCCGACTGGTCGACGACCTCTGCCAGTACGTGCGCTTCCCGAGCATCAGCGCGCAGCCCGCCCACGGACCGGATGTTCTCCGGGCTGCGGACTGGATTGCCGCCCGTTGCCGTCAGGTCGGCCTGGCCACGACGGTTTACCCGACCGCCGGCAATCCGATTGTTGTCGCCAAGACACCGCCCGTTCCGGGGGCTCCGACGTTCCTCGTTTACGGGCATTACGACGTCCAGCCGCCCGAACCGTTCGAGCTCTGGACCACGCCGCCGTTCGATCCGCAGGTCCGGGGCCGGGACCTGTTCGGTCGCGGAACCAGTGACAACAAGGGACAGCACCTGGCGCACCTGAACGCGGTGGAAGCCTACCTGCGGACGGGCACGCCGCTTCCGTGCAACCTGACGTTCCTGATCGAGGGCGAGGAGGAGATCGGGTCCAAGGCCCTCTACGAATTCCTGCCCGCCCACAAGGAAGAGTTGGCCTGTTCGGCCATCATCATTTCGGACAATGGCATTCCGGGTCTGGAATTCCCTTCGCTGACCTACGCGCTGCGTGGGATCGCCGCCATCGAGATCCGGTTGAACGGTCCCTCGCGGGACCTGCACTCGGGCCTGTTCGGCGGGACGGTCGAGAACCCGGCCATGGCGCTGTGCCAGTTGCTGGCCCAGATGCGCGATGCCGACGGACGCATCACGGTGCCGGGATACTACGATGATGTGGCACCGTTGTCGGCCTACGAGCGCCAGCAGTTGGCACGCATCCCGGCCACCGCCGAGGAGTATCGGGAATTGACGGGCAGCCCCCGGTTGTTCGGCGAGGTTGGGTTCACGCCGGAGGAACAGCGCACCAGCCGGCCCACGTTCGAGATCAACGGGCTCTCGAGCGGCTACCAGGGCGAAGGCAGCAAGACGATCATCCCCAGTTGGGCGAGTGCGAAGCTCACCTTGCGGCTCGTGCCCAATCAGGTGCCCTCCCGGGTGATCGCCGCCGTGAAGGCCCACCTCGAAAAGCTGTGCCCGCCGACTGTCACCCTGACCGTGAAACACGGTCATGGCGGGGAGCCTTACATCGTTTCTCCGGATGGCCCGTTGGCGCAGGCGGCCTTGAAGGCGCTCGAAGCAGGCTTCGGGCACCCCGCGTTGCTGACCCGTGAGGGCGGGAGCATTCCGATCGTCTCCGCCTTCCAGAAGGTCCTGGGCGCGGACACGCTGCTGCTTGGTATGGCCTTGCCCGACGACAATGCCCATTCGCCCAACGAGAAGTTCAACCTCGACGCCTACGCGGCGGGCATGCGCATGGCCGTCCATCTCTGGCCGCGGCTGACGGAGGCGATGGCGTCCCGGTCCGCATGAGCGCGACTTCAGTCGACGCCACCGGGGAAACCGTCGATCGCCGGTTGCCGTTGATCCTGGTGACGGGCTTCCTGGGTGCCGGCAAGACCACCTTGCTCCTGCGCTGGCTTTCGGAAAGTCCCGCCACCGGCCTGCGCGTGGGCATCGTGATGAACGAGTTCGGAGCCGACAGTGTGGACGGCCAGTTGCTCCGTCGGCCGGGATTGCCCATCCGCCAGGTGGACGGTGGGTGTGTCTGCTGCGCTCCCGACTCCGAACTCGATCGGGCCTGCCGGGAGTTGGTGCGCTCCGGCGAATGCGATTACGTCGTGCTGGAGACCAGCGGTCTCGCGGATCCCGACAGCGTCATTGATGTCCTGACCGACCCCGATCTCGTCACCGAGGTGCGCTTGCAGGCGGTGGTCACGGTGGTGGATGCGTCCTGGTTTTCGCGGCCGGGAGACGGTTCCGGCGATGCCATCGGCGAACGCGTTCTTGCCCGACGACAGGTGGAATTCGCCCATGTCGTGGCGCTTTCGCGGTGTGATCTGTTGACCCCGGAGGAGGTGCAAGCCGTGGAAGAATCGATGCGCGCGTGGAATCCCGCGGCGCAATTTGTCCGGTTGCCCTTTGGGCTTCCGGAGGTGGGAGCCCTGCTGAAGCGGCCCCCCGCTGAATTCGCCGAGGAAGCCTCCTCCGAGGCGGCGAAGGTCCACCTGCATGCGGGATACCGCAGCCTGACGTGGCGGTTTCCGGTGCCGGTCTTCCGCAAGGAGTTCGCCGATTTCCTGTGCGGGCTCGATCCAAGGCAGGTCGTCCGGGCCAAGGGGTTCGTGCGGTTCCGGGAGACCCCGGGCAAGGTGTTCGTGTTCCAGAAGGTGTGGGGACATGTCCTCGTGGAGGAGTTCCCGGCGAAGCCGGATCCGGAGACGTTCGGGGTCCTGATCGGCCCCGATCTGGATGTCGAGCGCCACCGGGAACGCATCCGCCGGGTCATTGGCACCGCACGCCTTGGCCTTGGCATTGTGGGTACCGCATCCTGAACCAGCCGCAGGCGGCTTCGGTGTGGAGAGGGTCTCGTGGCCCTGAGAAGGGTTGTGGAACGGCGACGAGGACGTCGCCGCCCCGACTTTGGGACGGGGTGGCGATGTCCTCATCGCCTTGGGAGGAGGTGTTGGGACAGGGCGACGAGGACGTCGCCGCCCCGACTTTGGGACGGGGTGGCGATGTCTTCATCGCCTTGGGAGGAGGTGTTGGGACAGGGCGACGAGGACGTCGCCGCCCCGGTCGAAGTGCTGGAAGCGATGAAACGCGCCCCGGTCTTGATGGGGCGTGAAAGCCCATGGACTCCGGCGGGTTCGTCCAGCAAGATTGGCCCACATGGAATCACGGAAGCTGGCACAGCTTTGTCGGACACTGGCGGAGAATCGGAAGGCGGAGGATGTGGTCATCCTCGACGTCCGGAAGCTGTCGAGCGTCACGGACTATTTTGTCATTGCGACGGGCACGAGTGAACCCCACCTGCGGGCGATCGAGAGCGAAGTCGTGGGTCGGTTGGCCGAGGATGAATCCATCCGGCCTGCCTCCACGGAAGGAACGGCTCAGGGAAGCTGGCTGGTGATGGATTTCTTCGACGTCATCGTCCACGTCATGCGCAAGGAGACCCGCGAGAAGTATGATCTCGAGGGATTGTGGGGGGATGCCCCCCGGATCCGGGCGACCCGCAAGAAGAGCATCGTCGGCGTGGGCGGGACCGAGGTTGCGGCGACGGAAGAGACGGACGACGGCGAGGAGTGATCCTCGCAGAAAGGCCGCATGCGCAAGGTTTGCGGATGCGGCCTCTGAAGCACTTGCGAATCAAACCCTGATTCCTGGGTAGCTAAGGTCGGGCACTGAAAAACGGGCCTGACCTTACGTTCTGCGAACGTTGGATGAGCGCTGGAACGGGGCGAAAAACATCCCCGTTCAGAGGCGTCTCATCCGGGTGGAAGCACACTGGGAGGACGAGGCGTGGCCTCGTCGGCTTCGATAAGGCGGGTCAGGGCATCCCTGAGGTCCCGCAATCCCACGGCTGGCACGACAACGGTATCGCGGCGGCCACCGACGTCTTCCACGATACGGACAAAGCGTCCTCGCGGATTTTCGCGGAGGACCAGTGTTAGAACCTTCCTCTCGACGCGCAGCGTTTCCACCCGCAATGCGTCATCCCCCAGATTCTGTTCAGGTTTTCCCATAGTTCCCTGGCTGATTGGTTCGCAGGTGGGTACAGCCGTCGAGCACGGTCGCATGCCCTTGCGGGACTGCGTACAGATCCCCCCGACACGCTCTACGGTACAACCCTCCCATTCCTGCCTGCGATACTGCTGACAGGGTGCGCCACGTTTTGCCAGCATGCAAGTACGCCGATGAGAATCATGAGGTTTACCCCTTGCGAAGCGCCGTGGAGTGCTCCGAAACGCGTCGCCAACTCCCGCCGCCGCGGTTCCGGCGTCTCGATCGCGTACCGTTCCTGATGCATCCGGGCCAGGTACGGGTGGACAAAGAACAGGGAAACCAGCGAGAGCAGGATCAAGGGCGGCAGCAGCCACGCCCGCAACCGCCCGGATGCTTCGGCATCGCGGAATCGCTCCCACGCGAACAGCAACCCACTCAACCCGGCAAATCCCACCTGCCACATGAAGAGGCGGAGCAGGATCGCCTGGGCAACCCCACCGGCCATCCCCGGTGGAAGCGTGGTCTTGATCTCGGGCGAGAAGACCACGGGGATGGCAATGAACGCCACGCCCACTCCGGTCCCGAGCCAGAGCGACAAGACCAGCAAGGATAGCCGCCGCAACATGAGACGGAGCATTCCAGCTCAGGAACGGATTCTCAACCGTTCGCTTGTTCCCGGGCACCTCCTGCCGCTGCCCCTGCGGAACGGGGTGGCGACGTCCTCGTCGCCGTTCCTGAGCCGTATCCATGCGGTAGCAGTCTCACGCGGAGCCGCGGAGAGCGCGGAGAGAGGGATTGGTCACGAGCCTTGCGACCTCGGCAACCGGTCACCAAACGGTGACTGGCCTGCCTGCCTTCCAAATGTCCAATCACCGCGTCTCCGCGTGAACCTATTCCCGTTTTCAACCGCATGGATACGGCTAAGCCATTCCCAAGGGCGATGAGGACATCGCCGCCCCGAATCCAATCCGCCGAAGCCGAACCCATGCGTTGCGCTCGCCGTTGGGTCGGAGTATGAAGGCCGTTCCGCATGGGATTTTTAGGGTTCGGCAAACCAAAGAACCCCGACGAGCATCGTTATTATTTGCTCCCGGGTCAGGGCAGGGGGGCACGACAGAAGCATCGCCGCCAGCTGGTGGCTGCCTGGATCGTGGGCATCGTGGCCTCTGCACTCATGGGCTTGCTGCTCTGGTTCCTGAACCAGCGTCACTGAGCCTCGATCACCGCTGGTTGTAGCGGTTCCGTTCGTTCCGGTTGTAGCGTTGTAGATCTCCCTCCATCTCGCCGAGGATCGTCTCCACCTGCCCAATGAACGCCTCACAGCTCTGGGCATGTCCGCCCATCGCGATCACCGTGTCCCGCTCCGCATTGTCGTTGGTCACGGCCAGGACTTCTCCGTAGGGGCGGAGGCGGTAAGTGACCCGCTCGATCATGTCGTCGGCGGTCTGCCCGTGCTTTGAATAGAGAATCTCCACGTTCGGGCTGGAGGGAACCTTTGGGGTGCCTGCCGGGGCTCCCTGGCCGTCGAAGAAAATCGTGAGTGGGACGCCGGTCATGTCCTGGTACCGGGTCAATTGACGGACCAACGCTTCCCGTGCCTTGGCCGAGTGGGGCGCATGGCCGGGAGCCAGCTCCCGCCAGGCGTGGAGCAGGCTGTAGCCATCGATGAGGATTCGGACGAGGGCCATCGAGGTCCTTAGGGTGAGATGCAGAAGGGGGGCAACGCAGGCAAAAAAAGTCCTGTAAGGCAATTGAATGGGGAGTGATCCTCCGCGTCTGGGCAGGTCAAACACGTCGCCGATTCCAATCCGGCAACGCACAACCCTTTGTGAGTTCATGAACCCGCTCGAGAGTTCCGGGACGATGACGGTTCCCACGCCGGCACGGCAGTCGGCCCTCATCACGCTGCTGGCTGACGACGATCCGGCGATCTCCGCGCAGATCCGGTCGCAGTTGATTGCCGGCGGTCCGGAAACCCTCGCCTGGCTAGGAAACCATCGGCTGCATCCCGATCCACAGGCGCGTCGCCGCGTTCAGGAGGTGTTGGATCACTTTGGTTCCACGGAGGCAGAGACCGCGTTGGTGGGGTTCCTGTCGAGCAGCGGCGAGAATCTGGATCTGGAGGAAGGCGTCTGGCGGTTCGTGCGGACGCGGTTCCCGGAAGCACCGGTGGCAGCCTATCGGGCGCAACTGGACGCCTGGGCGGCGCAACTGTCCGAGGAAATGGCGGAGGCCGCGACCGGGGCGGACATCCTGGGGCGGATCAACCGGGTGTTGTTCACGGAATTGGGGTTCAAGGGCAACGAACAGCAGTATTACGACCCGGCCAACACGTATCTGAACCTCGTGATGGACCGGCGTCTGGGGATCCCCATCTCCATGTGCGTCATCTATCTGTTCCTCTGTCGACGATTGAACCTGCCCGTGACGGGGATCGGGATGCCGGGTCACTTCCTGTGTCGGTACCAGACACCGCGGGAGGAGCATTACATTGATGCCTTTCATGGTGGGAAGTTGCTCACCCGGATTGATTGCCTGCGCCGGTTGAAGCAGTTCGCGGTGGATTATGAGGACACCGTTCTCCAGCCCATCAGTTCGCGTCGGATCCTGCATCGGATGATTTCGAACCTGCATCTGATCTACAAGGAGCGGCGGGATCGGGCGGAGGTCGCCCGTTTGGAGAAATTCCTGGGCGTGATCGGGCGTTAGCCGTCCGGGTGGTCCTGGTGGGTGCGTTGGGCGCGGTGTCGGATGAAACGAATCCGACACGGTGCTGTCTTTGCTTTTTAACCTCTTTCGGAACGGAACTTGCATAGCACAACCATCCTCTTTCACGAACGTTGATCCGGGTTGGACTGTGGCGTGGCGTCGGCGTCGGGAGGGGGGGTTCCAATGAGGATACCGATTCCCAATCTCGTGGCCGGGGTGACCCGGGTTCTGTTCGGGTTGCTACTGATCTCAGGCGCATCCCAACTTCTGGCTCAGGTCACGCGTCCGTTGCCGCCGTGGCTGGACGCCTCGACCCTGACCGGGCCGGATACCGATCGGGACGGCCTTCCGGACCTGATCGAGTTGCGTTTCGGGTCGAGTCCAGTCCAGGCGGACACGGACGGGGACAAGTTCACCGATTTCGACGAGTACATCGCCCAGACCAATCCGCGGAATCGCGGGGTGTTCCCCCTGTTCTTCGAGGAACTCCGGGATCGGCAGATGCTGCCGACGGAGACGTTGGTGTTCCGGGTGCGGCCCATCGTGGACTTCCTGTTGACGACGAACACGGTGATCGTGACCAACCCGCCGCCGGACGACATGCCGGACGAGGAACCCACGTTTGAGACCAACCAGGTAACCGTGACGAACTGGGTGACCTTCCAGTGGTTCTTCAATGACAACGCGCTCCCGACGCAGACGAATGCGGCGTTGGTGCTGCATCGGATCGGGGAGTCGAATGCAGGGGCATACCGCGTCGAGGCGGCGGTCCTGACGAGCGAACAGGCCAGCCGCGCGCTCCATGTCGAAGTGCTGCCCTGGATGCCGCGGGTGCGGATCGGGCAGCCGATGGGCCGGCCGGTGGCGTGGGGACAGAATACCTTTGGGCAGACGAATGTGCCGGAGGTGCTGCTGGATCAGCCTTCGTTGGGGATCGCGGGTGGCCTCGCGCACTCCGCACTCGTGAGCGACAAGGGCGAGGTTTACGCGTGGGGTACCAACGACCTGCGCCAGACCGCGATTCCGGAAGTTCTGGAGGGTGTGGTTCGCGTGGCCAGCGGTGCGGCCCACACCCTGGCCCTGCGTGGTGACGGCACGGTGGTGGCCTGGGGTGACAATCAATTGGGGCAGACAAACGTTCCGCCCGGACTGAGCAATGTGGTGGCCGTGACCGCCGGGTATTTCCACAGCGTTGCCTTGCGGGCCGATGGCTCGGTGGTGGTGTGGGGCGATGATTCGCAGGGGCAGTTGGAAGTTCCGGACGAAGCCACCGAGGTGGTTGCCGTGGCGGCCGGCGTGTTCCACACGGTGGCGCTGCGTGCGGACGGGCGGGTCGTGTGCTGGGGTGGGAACGATTACGGACAATGTGATGTCCCGGATCCACTGGATCCCGTGGGGCGCATTGCCGCCGGCGGCAATCACACGGCGGTCCTCCTTACGGATGGTCGTGTGGTGAGCTGGGGGGATGATTTCTTCGGGCAGGTGACGATTCCGGATCCTGCGCCCACCGGACTTGAGATCGCGGCAGGTTACGGGTTTACGGCCGTGCTGCTCCCGGATTCCCGGGTGCGAGTGTGGGGCGAGAGGACCAACGCCGTGATGAGGTTGCCGCTGGGCCTCAGCAATGTCGTGGCGCTTTCGGCGGGATACTTCCATGCGGTGGCGCTGGTGGGAGCTCCGGATTTCGACATGGACGGGTTGGACAATCCGTTCGAACTCGCCCTCGGGACGCGTACCAATGTCTTTGATACCGACCTCGACGGGTTGGAAGACGGTGTGGAACTCAAGCTGGGAACCAGCCCGCTGCTGGCGGACTCGGACAGGGACGGACTGCCTGACCGCGTGGAACTCGAGAACGGTTACGATGCGTTGGCCGCGACCGAACGCGCTGATGGGTGGATGCAGGTGGAGCCGATGTTCGAACTGGATGCCTTCGCCCGACAAAGCCGCAGGTACCAACTTCAGGTTTCCAGCAATGGTGAATCGTGGTCCGACCTTGGTTCGCCCGCATCCTACCGCCAGGGACGGACGCGCTGGCTGCGGTTTCCCCTGCCCGGCGAAAAGCATTACCGGCTGATTCCGACCGAAGGCGCTGTGGAACCCGAAACCGGTCCGTTCCCGATCCTCGGCACGGTTACCAGCTGGGGCGGGAACCAGGAGGGGTTGAACCGCGTGCCCCAGCTGCTGGCGGGTGTGCGATCGCTCTCCGTCGGCTGGAATCACACGGTGGCCTTGCTGAATGACGGAACGGTCCAGTGCTGGGGACTCAACTTTGACGGACAACTTCAGCCGCCGTCCAACGCCACCCGCATCACTGCGGTGGCCGCTGGTGCATGGCACACCCTGGCACTGCGCGACAACGGCCGCGTGATTGCCTGGGGCGGACGGGATCGTGGGTACAACCAGGTCCCCACGATCGACGGACGTGTGAAGGCGATCGCCGTGGGCGGTGGCCACAGCCTCGTCGTGACGGAGGCCGGTCGGGTGATTGCCTGGGGCGACAACGAGTACGGCCAGGCGACGGTTCCTGCTGGCCTGGACCGGGTCGTGGCGGTCGCCGCGGGATGGCATCACTCCATCGCGTTGCGCGAAGACGGGACGGTCCGGTGCTGGGGTCGCTCGGAGTTCGGGGCAACCGCGGTTCCGGCCGGATTGTCGGGTGTCACCGCGATCGCCGCGGGGGCGGCGCATTCGTTGGTCCTGCTGGCGGACGGAAGCGTCCGGGCGTGGGGCCTCAACGAGAATGGACAGGCCTCGGTTCCGGGAGACCTGCGCGGTGTCCAGCGGATCTCCTGCGGATTTGGTCACAACGTGGCCCAGACCGCCGAAGGGCGGTTGGTGGTCTGGGGTGATGTCCGGCAGGGCCGCGGTGAAGTGCCTGAATGGGCACCGTCACCTGTCGCCTTTGCCGCCGGGGCCTACCGCACGGTCGTCCTTGTTGCCGAGACGGATGCCGACGCAGACGGATTGGAGGACGGATACGAAGAACGTCTGGGCAGCCGGGGTGATTCTGCGGATTCGGATGGCGATGGGTTGTCGGATCGCGTGGAGATCCTCAGCGGTTTGGATCCGGCAACGCCCAGTGAAGCCCCCGATGGCCGGGTAGACATCCGGCCTGCGGTGCGTCTGACGACGTTCACCCTGGAAGGTGGCCAGTATCGCGTGGAGACCTCCGCGGATCTGTTGTCGTGGCAACCCGCATTGCCGGTGATCGACGCCGTCCGCGGGTTCTCGACCTTTGATCTGGTCGCTCCGGACGAGGAACGGTTCTACCGCGTGCGTCGGATCGGCGACGCGGGGGATTGATCCGGGAGGATTGCCAATTTGCCGGAGTCAGCACGCCGGAGGCGTTTCAGACGATAGCCCCGGGTTGGCGCGGGAGCGCCTACCCGGGGTTTGCCAGACAGGAAGATCCGCACCCCGAAGGCGGTGCGAAGCCGCCTCTCTCTGCAACCCCTTCAGGGTTGATGATTCATTGCGAGGTGACCCGGGGTATCGCTTCGCGACCCCGGGCTACCTGCTGTAACGCCTCTGGCGTAAACCACGCGGGAAAGGCCCCGGAATCCCCATCACCGAGTGCGGACATGGATGGAACCGCCCGGTGGGGGCACCGGGCCTTCAGCATGGAGAAAGGGACCTTCGTGATTGTAGGCCGCGTGCCCTCACGCGGCGGTGGATGGTGGCGAACGCGAAAAGGCCCGGTGAAGACACCGGGCCTCGATGAGAGGGCCAGTTTCCAGATTCTGGAAACTGGGATTTGGGAACTGGGAACTCTCCCGGCGCTCCTCAGATGTACTCGTTGAGGATCGACTCCAGGAGTTCCTGGCGGCCGCTTTCGAGGCCGGAGACTTCGCCCAGCTTCAGGGCGTGCTTCTCGCAGTCGGCGAAGCTGGCCTTGCCGGCTTCGATCTTCGCGCCGATGCCGGAGTCCCACGTCTTGTAACGGTTCTTCACGAACTCGGAGATCCGGCCGTCCTTGCGGATGGCGGCAGCGGCCTTGAGGCCACGGGCGAAGGCGTCCATGCCCGCGATGTGGGCGATGAACAGGTCGTCGAGCTGGAAGCTTTCGCGACGGACCTTGGCGTCGAAGTTCACGCCGCCCGCGGTGAAGCCGCCGTACTTGAGGATGCGGAGCATCGTCTGGGTCGTGAGGTACAGGTCGGTCGGGAACTGATCCGTGTCCCAGCCGAGGAAGTAGTCGCCCATGTTGGCGTCGATGGAACCGAGGGCACCGGCGGCGCCGGCGACTTCGAGTTCATGCTCCATGGTCTTGCCGGCGAGCCAGGCGTGGTTGACCTCGAGGTTGAGCTGGAAGTGTTCGAGGAGGTTGTACTCGCGCAGGAAGTTCAGGCACGCGGCGGCGTCCGAGTCGTACTGGTGGCGGGTGGGTTCCTTGGGCTTCGGCTCGATGAAGAACGGTCCGCTGAACCCGAGCTTCTTCTTGTAGTCGACCGCCATGTGCATGAAGCGGCCGAGATGGTCCATCTCGCGCTTCATGTCGGTGTTGAGGAGGGTGGAATAGCCTTCGCGGCCGCCCCAGAACACGTAACCGGCGCCACCGAGTTCGTGGGTCCACTCGAGGGCCTTCTTCACCTGCGCCGCAGCGAAGCAGAAGACATCGGCGTTGCAGCTGGTGGCGGCGCCGTGGAGATAGCGGGGATGGACGAAGTTCTGGGCGGTGCCCCAGAGGAGCTTGATGCCGGTGTCCGACTGGAGCTTCTTCAGCTCGGTGGCGACGGCGTCGAAGTTCTTGTTGGATTCGGCGAGCGTCTTGCCGTGCGGGGCGACGTCGCGGTCATGCCAACAATAGAAGGGAGCGCCGATCTTCGAGGTGAACTCGAACATGGCACGGGCGCGGGCGATGGCCTGCTTGACGTTGCCTTCGCCGGTTTGCCAGGGACGTTCGGCCGTACCCCATCCGAACATGTCGCCGCCACTGCCGCGCATGGTGTGCCAGTACACCACGGCGAAGCGGAGGTGGTCCTTCATGGACTTGCCTTCAACCACCTCGTCGGGATTGTAATGCTTGAAGGCCAACGGATTACGTGATGCGGGGCCCTCGAACTGGATATTTCCCACCTTGGGGAAAAAGGTCTTGCTCATGTGCTCTTTCGTGAAACGTCCAGAAGGTAGGCAGGAACGGCCCGTTGGGAAGGAGGATTTGCGCGGGCTGAAATGAGGAATCGGGGATGGGGGGCGGGGACAGGCCGGTTGCCGGAAACCGCCCGG
This sequence comes from Verrucomicrobiales bacterium, assembly GCA_027489875.1. Lineage (GTDB taxonomy): Bacteria > Verrucomicrobiota > Verrucomicrobiia > Limisphaerales > UBA9464 > UBA6176. Next base: position 4,160 of record JAIXZE010000116.1, on the reverse strand, counting down.
TGGGGGCACCGGGCCTACAGAATCGAAGGGTGGCATTGCCGATTGCAGGCCGCGTGCCCTCACGCGGCGTTGTATGTGGCATCCAAAGAACCGGCTTGCCGCGTGGGGGAGGTTCGACGTGCAATCGCTGGCCATGGACTCCTCCGAGGTGAAGCAAGGCAAGCCGCCCCTGATGTCGATGCCCGAGATTCCGCGGGTGTTGCCGTTCGTCGTCTTCCTCGGGATCGGCGCGATGGCGGGGAAGGCGTTCGCCGGTTCGGAGTATTGGATGTATGCGCTGAAGACCGTCGCGGCCGGAGCGCTTTTGTGGCTGTGGCGGAAGCGGATTCCCGAGATGCGCTGGGCGTTCTCGGTGGAAGGCGTCGTTGTTGGCGTCGCGATCGCGGCGCTCTGGCTTGGGTTGACGGGTGTGATTCCGTCCCTCGGTCGGACGTGGGACCTGATCCGCGAGGCGACGGGCGGACCGGCAGCCCCGGCACCCAAGGCGGTGGAGGCGTGGAACCCGCTGAGCCACTTCCAGGGGCAACCCCTGTTGGGATGGGCCTTCGTGATGATCCGGGTGCTGGGGCGGTCGCTGGTGGTGCCCGCGCTGGAGGAGGTGTTCTACCGGTCGTTCATGTACCGCTACATCGTGAAGCCGGAGTTTGAATCGGTGGCACACGGCACCTTCCATCTGGTGGCCTTCCTGGTGACTTCGGCCTTCTTCGGACTTTCGCACACGGACCACTGGGTGCAGGGGGTGATCTGTGGCATGGCGTATCAGTGGCTGGTGCTGCGCAAGGGACGCCTCGGCGATGCCATGCTGGCGCATGCCGTCACGAACCTGATCATCAGCGGCTACGTCATCGTCACGGGACGCTGGGAGTTCAGCTGATGTCGGTGGCTCCGAATGATCCGGTGCGGATTGTGATCACCGCTCCACCGTGCGTCCTGCATGAGGACGACGACCTGCTCGTCGTCCATAAACCGGCCGGCTGGAACACCCACTCGCCGTCACCGCATGCCGGCGAGGGAATCTACGAATGGTTGCGCCACCGTGAACCCCGCTGGGCGCGTCTGGCGATCCTGCATCGGTTGGACAAGGACACGAGCGGCGTCCTGGTGTTCGGCAAAAGCGAACGGGCCAATCGATCGCTGACAGCCCAGTTCACCGACCGGGATGTTTCGAAGGAATACCATCTCCGGGCGAACGCTCGTGGCTGGCGGCCGTCGGCATCGGTGCGTGGGGAAGCCTTGCCCGGTGGCGGTTGGCGCGTGACTTCATGGCTGGATCGGGCCGGTGAGATTCAGGTGAGCCGTGCGACAGGAACTCCGGGTTCGGAGGCGGTGACGGAGTTCGAGCCGTTGTCGGAGGGGCTTTGGCTGGCACGGCCGCTCACGGGGCGCACACACCAGATCCGGGTGCATGCGGCGGCGATGGGCGCGCCGATCCTCGGCGATCGGCTTTATGGCGGCGCGCCGTCTCATCGCCTGTGGCTGCATTCGGGCCGGATCGAGTTCGCGCATCCATCGGATGGACGTCGCGTGGAGTTCCGGGTGCCTTCGGGGTTCGAACGGCCGGAGGACTGCGGCGGCGGGTTCGCGGCGGCGATGTTCGGCGATGCCGAGACGAACGCGTACCGGGTCCTGCACGGGGCGTCGTCCGGGGTTCCCGGCGTCTACGCGGAGCGGTTGGCGGATCGCCTGCTGGTTCTGTCGGAGGCGGCGGTGGAAGCCGACGTGGTCGCGGCGAAGGTGGGTGGATGGCAGCCGACGGGGATCCATCGCAAGCAATGGCGGCGCGATGTGCGGCTGAAGACCGTGGAGGAAACTTCGCCGGTGAAGATCTGGGGTGCGGACGCTCCGGCGCGATTCGAGATCCGGGAGAATGGGGTCCGGTACGAGGTGTCACTTTCGGAGGGGTACAGTTACGGGCTGTTCCTGGACCAACGGGACAATCGGCGACGTTTGCTGCGTGGGCACGTGGGCGCGGGATTTCCATTTCCTGAAGGCGGTCTTGCGGGGCGTGAGGTGCTGAACTGCTTTGCCTACACGGGCGGGTTCAGCGTGTGCGCGGCATTGGCGGGAGCGCGCGTGACGACGCTGGACCTGTCGCGGAAGTATCTTGATTGGGCGCGACGCAACTTCGAGTTGAACGGCCTCGATCCAACCGGGCATGACTTCATCTACGGCGACTGTTTCGACTGGATCCGGCGCCTGGCGAAGAAGGGTCGGCAGTATGCCGTGGTGCTCCTGGATCCGCCGACGTTCTCGCGATCCAAGGAGAGCGGGGACTTCCGTGCGGAATCGGACTATGGCCGCTTGGCAACGCTGGCCGCCGGCGTGCTGGCACCGGGCGGGGTGTTGTTCGCGTCAACGAATGCCGCGCGGTTGGAGCCGGAACGCTTCCTGGCCGAGGTGCGGGCGGGTTTGGGCAAGGCCGGCCGGCGGGTACGCGCGGAACACTACGTGCCGCAACCGCCGGACTTTCCGGTGGGCCGGGAAGAACCCGCCTACCTCAAGACGGTCTGGATCCGGGTGGATGGGGATTGAGGGAGGGTTCGTCCACGGCGACGGGGACGTCGCCACCCCGTTCCGGTTGGAAAAGCAGTGCAGTGGTCCCGCATCGGAGACCGACAGCCCCCTACTGCTTCACGTGCTCGCGGGAGTAGTCGAGGACGACCTGCCGGAGTTCGCCGTTGCGCAGGAGGGAGACCAGGGCGCGGTGCTTGGCACCGAGGTTGTCGAGGGCTTCCTTGTGGGTCCGGCGGACGTCTTCGAGGGATTTGACCTCCTTGCCGTCGATCTTGACGAGGATGTCCTGCTGGTTGAGGCCGGCACCGGCGGCGTTCCCGGGATACCGGACACCGAAGATGAACACGCCCTCGGGGCGGTGGAAATAGAGGTCGGGGTTGTCGAACTGGTTGATCGCCTTGACGGTGAAGTCCCATCGCGGGCAGTCGAGTTCCTCGCCCTCGACGCGGCCCTTGGCGCGCGGGGTGATGTCGACCTTCACGAGGGTGTCGCGGCGCATCAGTTGAAGTTGGGTGGGCTTTCCCTTGGGCAGGAGGCCGAGCCGACGGTTGATGGCCGGAATGTCTTCCTGGGTGAGGCCAACGACGGGTTCGTTGTTGATCTTGATGAGGCGGTCCCCGGCCTGGATGCCGGCGCGGCGTGCGGGGCTCTCGGTGTCCGTCTCGGCGATCATGACGCCGTCGTCGTGGGGGAAATAGACGTTGCGGTTGAAATCCTTCAGGGGCTGCAACTGGAGCCCCGTCCACGACCATTCCATGCGACCGTCGCGACGGATCTGGTCGCTGACGGCGCGGGCGACCTCGATCGGGACGGTGAAGCCCATGTCGCCGCCGCCGGCCATCATGCCACGTGTGTTGAGGCCGACGACCTCGCCGTGGATGTTGACCAACGGACCGCCTGAGTTGCCCGGGCTGATGGCGGCGTCGGTCTGGAGCCAGATGGAGTATTCGGAGGAACCGGGCAGGTAACGTCGGGTGCAGGAAATGATGCCGATGCTGACGGAACGGCTCAGGCCCCACGGCGCGCCCATGGCCATGACAAAGTCGCCTTCGGTGAGACTGGTGGACTCACCCATGGCGGCGAAGGGCAGGGGTGGCGTGCCTTCAGGAAGTTGGAGGCGCAACAGGGCGACGTCGGTGTCCTTGTCCGAGCCGAGGACCTTGGCGGGGTAGGAGCGGCCGTCGAGCAGGAGGCACCGGACCTCGGTGGCTTTGTCGACGACATGCCAGTTCGAGAGGATGTCGCCATCCGCCGAGATCAGGACGCCGGAGCCGCTGACTTCCTGACTGGTCTTCTCGCCACGCTGCATGTCCTGGCGGACGACCTTGATGAAGACGACCGCGGGAAAGACGCGGTCCTTGCCCTTCTTGACCACCTCCCGGAAATCGAGGGGGTCCAGGCCGCGCGGGGCTTGGGCGTATCCCACGAAGGCGGCCAACAGGCCGAGGAGGATCCACAGCGCTCGGAGCTTCAGCATGGCGTTGAAGGTTGCGCGGTTTCGGGGGTTGCGCCAGCACGGTTTCCGGGGATCACGGGCGGGGCTACGGTTTGGTTCCGGCTGGCCCTGGGTTCAGCGTCGGTTGGGCGGTGAACTCCATGACGCGCGCGGGCGCGTAGGCGATCCACACGTCGATGTAAGTGGCGTT
>JAIXZE010000328.1 GCA_027489875.1 Verrucomicrobiales bacterium | reverse complement strand
TCCGCCGCCGCCAGGAACTCTCCGAAATCTGGGCGCTGGAATCGAAGGCTCCCTGGCAGGCGTGACGCGGAGGTGCCGGTTGCACCTCCCCGAATGGAACGGAATGGCGACGTCCTCGTCGCCATTCCAAAGCCGGTTCCAAAGGCGATGAAGACATCGCCGCCCCGTTCTGCGCTGAGTTTCCCCCTCGCCACGTTTGCGGCCGTTCCGCAGGATGGTTCCCATCCTCATGGAACCTGATCACATCCGACAGTTGCGCGAGGCGGTGAAGCTCTCGCCTGAGAACACCCCCTTGCGCCAGGCCTTGGCCGACGCCCTTCTGGGTGCGGGAATGGCACCGGGCGCCGTCGAGGAGTATCGCGCGGCGCTGTCGCAGCTTCCCGACAGCGTCCCGTTGAAGTTCGGGTTGGCGCGGGCCTTCCACGCCGCCGGCAAACACAGTCACGCCTTGGTCGTGCTGGAGGACCTGGTCAAGTCCAGCGAGGCACCGGGGCGCGCGTTCGTGCTCCAGGCCCGCATCCTCGCCGGGATCGGCGAGGTGGAACTGGCGGTCCAGCAATACAAGGTCGGTGTCGCGCGGGATCGTTCGGCCGCCGATGCCGATTTCGCCCGTCGCCTGGGAATCCCGGCGGTTCCACCGAAGGAGGAAACCGCTGCACCAAGCGTCCCGGACCACGCGCTCGATGAATCGGATGAGGACGAGGTCGTGGAGGGTCGCATCCGGCAGTCCTGGCAACCCGCGGAGGACACTGCGGAGGCGGAGATCGAACGTCCGAAGATCGGATTCGCCGACGTGGGCGGGATGGAGGCGCTGAAGGAGGAGATCCGGCTCAAGATCATCTATCCGCTGACCCATGCCGAGATGTTCAAGGCCTACGGCAAGAGCGTCGGCGGGGGCATCCTGATGTACGGACCGCCCGGGTGCGGCAAGACGCATCTGGCCCGCGCCACCGCCGGCGAGGTGAAGGCCGGTTTCATCTCCGTTGGAATCCACGACGTCCTCGACATGTGGATCGGCAACAGCGAGCGGAATCTCCATGGCCTCTTCGAACAGGCCCGCCGGAACGCCCCGTGCGTGCTGTTCTTCGATGAGGTGGACGCGCTCGGGGCCAGTCGCTCGGACATGAAGACCAGCGCCGGTCGTCACCTCATCAACCAGTTCCTCTCGGAACTGGATGGCGTGAAGGCCAGCAACGACGGCGTCCTGATCCTCGGAGCCACCAACGCTCCGTGGCACCTCGACAGCGCCTTCCGTCGCCCGGGCCGTTTCGACCGCATCCTGTTCGTACCCCCGCCGGATCCGGAGGCGCGCGCCGGGGTCTTGCGATTGCTGCTCAAAGGACGCCCCGTCGAGGATGTGGACTACGACGCGGTGGCGAAGAAGTGCGACGGCTTTTCCGGAGCGGATCTCAAGGCCGTCGTGGACCTGGCGATCGAGAACAAGTTGCGCGAGGTGATGAAGACCGGCGTGCCAACCCCGATCCGGACCAAGGATCTGCTGGCATCCGCCGCCGGCCAGAAGCCAACCACCCGCGAGTGGTTCGCCACCGCCAAGAACTACGCGCTCTATTCGAATCAGGGCGGTGTGTACGACGACATCCTGAAGTACCTGAAGATGTAATTGCCGCCACCCGGATCCTGGAACGGGGTGGCGATGTCCTCATCGCCATTGGGAATGGCTCTGGAACGGCGACGTCCTCGTCGCCACCCCGTTGCATCCGGGGGCAGTGTTCACATGCGCCCCGGACCTGGTGGCTTCAGGGCTGGGTGGACGCCGTCAGCAGTTCCAGCAGCGCGGCGTCCTTCTCCGGGCCCGACTGGAAATCAAAGGCGCGCATGAAACGGGCCTTCTCTTTCTCCGTCGTGGAGGGGTCACGGAGGATCTTCACGAGCAACGCCGGGGTCTGCTTCGAGCGTGAGCGCCAGACGATCTCGCGTCCCGAGGTCGTGTTCCAGATCCCGCCGCGGGCGGCGAGATAGGCGGTCAGACACGCCTCCCAGTTGCGATCGGCCCCGATGCCCAGTGCTTCGGTGTACCAGCGGTCCTTGCCGTCGTACTGCGTGGCCAGCTTCGCCCAGAGCGCGGGCATCTCCGGAGACTTGTGGTGCCGGAGGGCAATCGCACATTCGCGACGCACCTGCGGTTCGGGGTCGTTGACCAAAGTCCGCAGCCGCGGGATCACATCGAGGCCCTGTGCCCGGGCAATGCGGAGTCCGGTGATGCGCAGGTCCGGGTTGCGGTCGGCGAGCGCGATGTCCACCCAGGCTTCCGTCCTGCCCGGAATCTGGGCAAGGAGGTGCAGGGCGCGGGCGCGGAAACGGGGATTGGCATCCGTCCAAAGCTTCTTCAACTCCGGTTCGGCCTTGGCACCCATCGCGTGAAGTGCCGTCCAGCCCATGTTCCGCGCGGTGAGGTTCGGAGACTTGAGCGCTTCGATGGCCCCACGCGCGGTGGTGAGATCCAGCGTGGGGGCCGTCGGCCGGTGGCCCTTGGGAGCGACGCGGTAGACGCGTCCGGTCATGGTCTCGAGCTTCTGGTCGGCCATGTAATGCCCGCCCACGCCGGAGTCGTTCCAGTCGGCGATGTAGACGGAGCCGTCCGGTCCCACCGCAACGTCCGCAGGCCGGAACCAGTTGTCCTCGGTGGAGACGAGATCCACGGTGCGCGCGGAATACCCGGCACCGTCAGGCTGCACGGGATAGGCCCGCACGACGCGCGGGCCGGCGTCGCAGTGGATCATCTGGCCGTGGAAGACTTCGGGAAGAAGGTTGCCCTCGTAGACGCAGATGCCCGTGGGCGATCCAGCGCCGGTCTGGAGCAGGTTCGGGACGACACCCGGGTCGTTCAGATGCCAGTGACGCAGCGGGACTTCCTCCTCCCATCCGGTGCGCTTGTCGCCCCAGCCCGCCCCGGAGACCTCGTCGCGGTAGCCGTAATTCCCGAACTCCATGACGAAGTTGATCCGCACGCCACGGTTGCCGTCGTCGTCGTTGTCGGATTGCCAAAGCGTGCCGAAGGAATCGACGGCGACCTCGTAATTGTTCCGGAAGTTCCAGCCGAGCGTCTCGACGCTCGAACCATCCGGATTGCACCGGAACACGAGGCCCTGCTGGTAGGGCTTGCGGTGACCCCAGGTTTCATTCCCGGCCTTGTCGACCACCCAGCCACTGCCGTCGGCCTTCTTGAGCTGCCGGCCGTCATTCCCGACGTTGAAATAGAGTCGGCCGTCGGGACCAAAGGTGAACGCGTGGGCACCATGGTCGTGGTCAACACCACCGATGCCCGTGAAGAGCTTGCGGGGCGGGCCATCGGCCTTTAGGTCGTGGTTGCGGTCCTCGAAGACGAAGATGTCCGGGGAACGCGACACGATGACCTGGTCGCCGAGCACGGCGATGCCGAGCGCGGCGTTGATCTCCTCGCCCTGATAGAACGTGACGGTCTTGTCAGTGGCTCCGTCGCGGTCGGAATCGATGAGGACCTGGATGCGGTCGCCACCGGGGCGGAGCTTGCCCCACTTCTGGAAGGAGGAGCGGTAGTTGGCACCCTCGGTGATCCAGACGCGGCCAGCGGCATCGACGTCCATGTTGCACGGATTCACGAGGTGGGGTTCGGCCGCGAAGACCGAGACCTCGAGGCCGGGATGGACCTTCAACCGCGAGAGCAGGTCCTGCGCAGCGGCCAGGCCATGCGCGTGCTGCGCGTGCGCGGAATGGGCGAGGGCGAGCAGGACGGCGAGGCCAACACCCGGATGGGAGATGCGAGAATTCATGGTGCGATGCGCGGATCCTATCTGGCTCCGGGAGACCATGGCAATGGCTCTGCCGCGTGACTTCAGCAGCCGACAGGGGAGAGAGGCGAGTGGAGCCTCAGGTGCGGAGCACCGACAGAGGGTAGCCACGGCGTCAGCCGTGGGTCCCACGTCCATAGGGATCCCCAGCCCCGGCGGGGCGACAGATAAGGCAGGCTCTAATGCGCTGAAAACTCACACGAAGACGCGAAGACGTCAGGGGGCGTGGGTTCCTTGTTCGGCGAAGGCGTCGGCGGTGAGATGAGAAGGAGAAAAGGTTCACGCGGAGACGCGGAGGCGCGGAGAGTGGACCTTTGGAAGGCATGCGGGCCAGTCACCGTTGGATGACCGGTTGCCGAGGTTGCAACGCTCGTTGGCAGCCCCTCTCTCCGCGCTCTCCCGGCTCCGCGTGAGACGGCTTCTGCATGGTTACGGCTTCGAGGCTTTGCGGCTTATCCATCTTCATGCCGTGGGATGTCGAAGATTGGCTCGCGCGGAGGCGCGGAGGCGCAGAGGAGGGGGCGTTCAGTCATTGTCATCGACTTTCCCATCGGTGATCCGGTTCACGGGTGCCCACGCTCCCGATTTCCTGTCTCTCTCAGCGGCTCTGCCCCTCTGCGCGAGATTTCTGCTGCATGAATGCCGGTTATCCGGCTCGTTTTCCTGGGCGCTGGCGGGCGATGGAGAGGAGATCGCGCTCTAGCATTCGTTGGCGAAAGGGGTTCTGTCGCCCCTGCCGGGGCTGGCTGTGCATGGGGGTACGGAACCCTGCGCTCACGCGCTGGGCTATCATCTGTCGGCCCTCCGGGCCTGGGGCCGGGGGCCACGGCTTGGGAGGGCGCGAAGCTGCCAAGGTGCATCGGGATTGAACCCGGTTCTTCGTGTTGAGTTTTCGATCCCGATGCCGATACCGATGCCGATACCGACGCGTGCGGCGAGGGTTTGCCGGGCGGGCTGCTCGTCCACTTAGGGGCTTTGCGGCTTTGAGGCTTCGCGGCTTATCCGATTCGTGTTCCGGGGCGTTGTCGTGCCCTGGTGACGCGATCGGATGCTCGTGCTCGTGTGGGGGAAGGGGTTCTGTCGCCCCTCCCGGGGCTGGGTGTTCATGTGGGGACGGAACCCAGCGCTCACGCGCTGGGCTATCGTCTGACGGCCCTCCGGGCCTGGGGCCACGGCTTGGGAAGACCCAAAGCTGCCAAGGCGTATCGGGATCGAACCCGGTTCTTCGTGTTGAGTTTTCGATGCCGATGCCGATACCGAAACCGACGCGTGCGGCGAGGCGTTGCCGGGTGGGTTTGTCGTCCGCCGGGGGCGTGTCTTGTTGGGATGTTGCGGAGGGCCAAGGAATCCGCGGCCATGGAAGTGGGACGCACGGAGGACGTCGCGTGCGTGTTGGGATTTCCCTTCTTCGCGTCCTTCGGAAAGCGCCAAGCGAAGCTTGGCGGATCTAATGAACTGAAATGTGTTCATCATGGTAAATGGTCGAAAGTCATGTAGCCGGACCC
>JAIXZE010000422.1 GCA_027489875.1 Verrucomicrobiales bacterium | reverse complement strand
CTGCTGCCGGTGAAGGCCTGGCTCATGCGGGTGGCATCGACGTTGAGCTGGATCGCGGGCGAGTCGCCATCGAGCACGTGCCGCTGGAAGTCCGGAGGAATATCCAGGACGAACGTGTACCGCCCCGCGTCCATGCCGGGATCGATGCCGTTGATCGGGATCATGGCGGGCGGGTTGAATCGGGGGAGCTGGAAGGCCGCGGCGATCCGTGCCGAAAGCGGGGAAGCGTCCTCGTCGACGATGGCGATGGGCGCCTTGTGCAGCGATTCCGGCATGGCCGTTGCGGAGATGTAGATGGCGACCGTGAAGGTGTATCCGACGAGGACGAGCATCATCGGGTCCCGGACGAGGCTCCACAGTTCCTTGACGCCGAGATGCTGGATGGTGCGGAGGCTGGGGAGGTTCATGTGTCCTGCTTTCGCAGCAGGAGGGTGGAGACGCCGAGGATCACCGGAACGGAAAGCACGAGGGGCCAGAACGACGGCAGGAGTCCGCGCACACCGAGGCCCTTGCTGAACACACCACGACTGATGGTGAGGAAGTGGGAAGCGGGGTACGACTGCCCGATCCAGAGTCCGGGGCCTTCGAGTGACGACACGGGATTGAGCAGGCCTGCGAACTGGATGACGGGAATCATCGTGCCGATCACGGTCACAAAGAGCGCGGCGATCTGGGATCGGGTGAAGGTCGACGCGAACAGCCCGAATCCGGTCGAGAACATCACGAACACCAGTGCACCGAAGGAAAGGGTGAGGAAGCTGCCGCGCAGGGGAACGTCGAACACGGTCACCGCCAGCAGGACCATGAGCACGAAGTTCAACAGGCCCAGCGCGACATAGGGCAGTTGCTTGCCGAGCAGGAACTCCGCGCGCGTGACCGGCGTCACGTACAGATTGACGATCGAGCCCATCTCCTTCTCGCGGACGACGGACAGCGCCGCGAGCATGGCCGGGATCATGAGGAGCAGCATCGGGATCACGGCTGGCACCATCGCGGGCAGGCTCCGGACGTCCGGATTGTAGCGGAAGCGTGTCTCGATGACGGCGGCAGCGGTTGACGTTCCGAGGCCGAGACGTTCGGTCGCCATTTCCTGCATCCAGGCCCCGTGCATTCCCTGCACATAGGCGCGGACCGTTTCCGCACGTTGCGGCATGGCACCATCCATCCACGCGCCGATCTGGACGGTCGTGCCCCGTTGGATGTCGCGCGCGAACCCGGCCGGGATCTCGATGGCGAGCGCCAGTTCGCCCGAACGCATCCGCTGGTCGAGGTCGGCATCGCCCTGGATGGCGGGACGTTCGATGAAGTAGCGGGAACCCGAGAGCTGCAGGGCGTAGTTCTGGCTCGTGGTGGTCTGGTCGCGGTCGAGCACGGCGAAGCGCAGGTCCTCCACGTCGAGACTGATTCCGTAGCCGATGACGAACATGAGCAGCGCGGTGCCGAGGAGCGCCATGGTGGCGCGCACGGGGTCCCGGCGGAGTTCGAGCATTTCACGGAGGCTGTAGGTCCAGCTGCGAGCCAGGTTGAACCTCCAACGCCGGGGTGGAGCGGTGCCGTCAGGCGGCGTTGGGAGTGCCGACGGTGCTCCGGGCGCGGCTTCAAACGTCGGCGTGGGCACCGCGTCGCCCGAGTTCTGTTCCGCATCCTTGAGGTACAGGATGAACGCCGCTTCGAGGTCCGGCGCGCCGCGTCCGGTGACGATGGACGCCGGACTTCCGCTGGCGAGGACCTTGCCGGCGTGCATGAGCGAAATGCGGTCGCAGCGCGCCGCCTCGTCCATGAAATGCGTCGAGATGAAGATCGTGACGCGGTCGCGGCGGGACAGGTCCGCCATCAACTGCCAGAGGCTGTCGCGGGCGATCGGGTCCACGCCGGAAGTGGGTTCATCAAGGATCAGCAGCTCCGGCCTGTGGACCATCGCGACGGCCAGGGAAAGGCGTTGGCGGATGCCCAGCGGAAGGCTGTCCGGCATGGCGTCCATGACCGTGGTGAGTCCGAAGCGTTTGCCCATCTCCTCGATGCGCGCGGGAATCTCCGCCGCGGCAACCTGGAACAGGCGGGCGTGCAGGACGAGGTTCTGCCGGACGGAAAGTTCGGAGTAGAGCGAGAAGCCCTGGGACATGTAACCCACGCGACGTCGCACGGTGACGTCGCTGGCATCGACGGGGCTTCCCAGAAGGACGGCGGTGCCTTCCGTGGCCGGCAGCAGGCCGGTGAGCATCTTCATCGTCGTGGACTTCCCGCAGCCGTTCGATCCGATGAACCCGAAGATCTCGCCGCGCAGGATGCGCAGGCTGACATGGTCGACCGCGACGAAGTCATCGAAGCGGCGGGTCAGACCGGTCGCCTCGATGGCGGCCTCGGATTCGACGGCGGCGGAGGGACCGATGACGACGGGGTGGTGATCGCGGCGGCGTTCCTCCGGAAGCAGCGCGATGAAGGCAGCTTCGAGCGAAGGCGTGTGGGTGCGTTCCAGCAATTCCACGGGAGATCCGGTGGCCAGGATCCGGCCGCCGTCCATGGCGACGAGCCAGTCGAAGCGACGGGCCTCGTCCATCGAAGCGGTGGCGACGATCACGCTCATGCCCGGGCGCGTGCTGCGCATGGAATCGATCAGTTCCCAGAACTGGGCGCGTGCCAGGGGATCCACGCCGGTCGTGGGTTCGTCGAGGATCAGGAGGTCGGGGTCGTGGATGAGCGCGCAGCAGAGGGCGAGCTTCTGTTTCATGCCCCCGGACAGCTTTCCTGCGGGGCGTTCGCGGAACCGGGAAAGGCCGGTGGCGGAAGTCAGGGCGTCGATGCGCCGTCGGCGTTCGACGGAACCATGGCCGAACAGGCGGCCGAAGAACTGGAGGTTCTCCTCGACCGACAGGGCGGGGTAGAGGTTCCGTCCCAGACCCTGGGGCATGTAGGCGATGTGCGGGCAGACCCGTTCCCGGTGCCGCCCATCGGCCATGTCGCCGTCGAGGACGTGCACGGTTCCGGATTGGATCTTCCGCGCGCCGGCGATGAGGGAGAGCAGGCTGGATTTGCCGACGCCATCCGGACCGAGCACGCCCACCCTCTGGCCGGCAGGCAGATCCACGGAGAGGGCGTCGAGGGCAACGGTCTTCCCGTAGCGGAGGCTGACTTCCTTCAGGCGCGCGCAGGGAACGACGGCAGGGGCGGTCATTCGGGAACGCGGAGGACGAGGTTGTCGGGCCATGGCGTTGCCGGGTCGAGGCGCAGCCACGCGACGCCGGGCAAGCCGGTCTTCACCACGGCCAGATGCTTCTGGAGGAGGGCGCGGTCAATCTGGGCGCGGACGCGGAACATCAGCTTCTGGCGTTCGCTCGCGGTCTCGACCGTCTTGGGTGTGAACTGGGCGGTGCTGGCAACGAAGGACACGCGGGCGGGAATCACATACTGCGGCAGCGCGTCCAGGACGAGGTGCACCTCCGCGCCGATGGCGACGCGGCCCGCGGCGGCTTCGGGGAGGAAGAACGTGAGGTAGACATCGCTGAGATCGACGAGGTTCAGCACCTTGCCTCCGGCTGCGAGGACTTCGCCGGCCTGGGCCACGAGGTACTGGACGCGTCCGGAGCGGGGGGACTTGAGGTGGCTGTCCTCGATGTCCGCCTCGATCCGCGAGACGGTGGCAAGGGTGGCGGTGACGCTGGAGGCCGCGCCCATGGCTTCCGCGCGCGCGGCCTCGATGCCGGCCTGTGCGGCCGTGAGGGAAGCCTGCGCCCCCGCCAACGCCGCTTCCGCGTTCCGGACAACGGCGCGCGCATCATCCAACTCCTGGGCGGGCGCAGCACCTTCGGTGTGGAGCTGTTCCGTCCGGACGAGACGACGCTTCACGGCATCGAGTTCGCTGGACCGTTGCTGGATGGCGGCCTGTGCGACCGCTTTCTGGCCTTGCCGCGCGGAGACCTG
>JAIXZE010000054.1 GCA_027489875.1 Verrucomicrobiales bacterium | reverse complement strand
TCGACGTCGCTGTCGAATCGGGTCTCGGGGAAATCCAGTTGGTTGCCTTCGGGCCAGAAGACCTCGACGTGGACGCCCGGCAGGGTGCCGGCGGGTGGTTGGGGACGCTTGTGCGGCGCGTCGCCGCCAGCGGGGAACGGATGGTATTCGTTCGCGCGCCAGACCGTGGGCGCGTTCGTGTGCCGCAGGACGATGGTCTGTCCACCAGGCAAGGACTGGGGCGAGGTTTGGCGCCATCCATCCCAGTGATGTTTGGCGGAGGCTTCGAAAAGATGGAGTCCCGGGACGTGGACCGGGGCGAAGTCGAGTTCGACCTGCCGCAGCGTGGGCCACAGGGGAAGCGAACCTTGAAGCGGTGCGGCGGCGAGGCCGCTGGGACGCAGGCTTCCGTGAAGCCGATCTTCCGCACAGTGCAGGCCGAAGCCGGGGTCGAGGAATGGGCGCTCAGGGAACCATCGTTCGAATCGCAGCGTGCCGGTCAGGCGGCCGACGATCCGGACGCTTTCCAGTTGGTAGGATTTGAAATCGGCGTCCGGGTCGCGCAACGGGACGGAGAAGTTCATCTCCGAGTTTGTTGCGGTGAACTGCTGCCGGAAGGAATGGAATGTCTCCCGCTGCGTCCGGATCAGTCCGCCGGAGTTTCCGCCGATCCAGCCTCCGAGCAGGCCGAGGTTGCGGGACTTCTTCACGTCCCATTCGCGGCGCGGACGGTACACGGCTTCGACGGCGTAATCCTCCCCGACTGCGGCGGCCTTGCGGAGCTTGAACTGGATGTCGCCCGGGTCGAGGGCCTGACTGAGCGGATGGAGGTCGGGATTGGAGCCGGACATGGGGAGGGCAAAGAGCAGGGTCAGGAGAAACCGAAGCAGGTGGGGACGGTGTGGGGAAGGGATGTTCACGGCGGGTCAATCGGCGTCGCTTTGGGCGGCTTCCAGTTGGTCGGTGCCGCGCAACTGTTCGAGCAGGCGTTGGACGGCTGGGACTCCGACGGAGTCTGTTGGCGCCTTCCGCAGCCACTGTTCCAGTTCGCGGATTCCCCATCGGCGTTCGGGGTTTGAGACGCCATTGGCCCGGGCGTCGGCGTACATCCGGAGGGCCTTGGCGGAGTGGCCGAGTTGGGCGTGGGCGCAGGCCATCGTCATGTGGACGGCGGATCGGGAGTCGTCCAGCGCGAGCAGGCGGAGTCCGGTGGCGAGCGCGTCCGTGAGTTGTCCGGCGCGATACTCGAGGCGGGCGAGATTCTCGAGCGGGGCGACTTCGGTTGGAGCCTTCCGTGCGGCTTCACCGGCATCCGCAATGGCCTTCGGATATTCCTTTGCCCGGGCATGTAATCGTGCGCGTTCGAGGTGGGGCTCCCACGACTCCGGTTCGAGGGCAATGAGCCGGGTGAGTTCCTCGATTGCGAGCGTCGGTTGTCCCAGTTCGGCGTAGAGGTCGGCCCGGCGTTGAAGGGCAGTGGTGCGCCGTGGGTCTGCGGCCAGCGCACGACCGTAGGCGTCGATGGCCTTCGAGGCGGAGGCCGGGTTCCTGCCGGCGACCTCTTCCCATGCGACGCCCAAGGCGAAGAGGGTGGCGGGGTCGTTGGGTTGGAGGGCCAAGGCCTTTTCGAACGCTGCCGTCGCGTCGGTGGGCTTTCGCGCGGAGAGCAATTGGTAGCCGCGATCGCGTTCGATCTCGAAGGGCGTTGGGTTCGCAAGGCAGCCTGTCGCAACATTCGTGGCTTCGGTCTCGAAACGGCCGTGACCGAGGGCGTCACCGGCCCAGCGGAGCGTGTCGACCTGCGTCCCGGGTCCCGAGTAGGCCGTGTGATGGACCTGGAGGGATTGGCCGTCGGTCGTCACCTCTTCGATCAGGAATCCGGGACGTTCATGCAGGCGTTGCGCGCGGGATCCGTCGTCGAGGGGACTCCAGCAAATGAACCAGACCCGACGCTCGGGGATCTGGGGATCGTGAGGATTGCTCAGGAAGAATTGGTTATAGAACAACCGGCCGCAGTTCCCGCCCTGGTCGAAGCGCGGGTCGGTGAAGAAGTCGCGGTCCGGTTCCTCCGTGTTGACCGGACCGGAACTGGACCCGGAGACCTGCATGCCGTTCCGGTGCATGTCGGGCTGAGGCGGGATCGACTGATGATCGTCGACGCGAAAGGGGGCGAAGGGATCAGCGGGAGTCGCGGGCACGGCGGCGGCGGGCTTCGGGTCGGGCTTGGACCGTGGGAAGCTGATCGAGTCGCCGCATGAAGCGGGAGGGGCGGTCCGATCGCTGGCCGTGGCGGCGCCCCCGAGCAAGCCGACGATCCACATGAGCCAGGTTGATTTCATCAAGCGGTGGCGACGCTGCGCTTGAAGCGGTCAGGACGGAATTCGACTTTGGTCGGAGGCAGGGCTTCTGGTGGGCCTTCCACATCGAAGTGCGTCACGGGCACTGAAGATCACCTGTTACTTCTTCGATCGGGTGCCGATTATCCTTCAACGATGAACGGCGCGAAACTGCTGGAGAGCTACCGAAGCACGGGTTCTGAAACGGCTTTCGCCGAATTGCTCCAGCATTACACCAACCTGGTTTATTCCGTCGCCAAGCGGCGGGTGTCGGATCAATCGCTCGCCGAGGAAGTGACGCAGACGGTCTTCATACGTCTCGCCAAGTCACCTCCGAAACTCACGCACGACGGCGAGCTTGCGTCATGGCTGCACCGGACGGCCGTTCATGTCGCGATTGATGTGTGGCGTTCCGAGACCCGGCGTCGCACCCGCGAAGAACAATCCGTTGCCATGCAATCACCCACGACAGAGGAAGCCAAGGTATGGGAGGACATCACGCCGCACCTGGACGAGGCACTCAGTAGACTCTCTGAAGAAGATCGACAGGCGTTGCTGCTGCGATTCTTCGAGCGGAAGCCGATGCGCGATATTGGCAGCACCCTGGGTGTCAGCGAGGACGCAGCGAAGATGCGCGTGAGCCGGGCATTGAACCGTTTGCGAGGTCAACTCGTCCCTCACGGGATTGCATGCAGTGTGGCGGCGCTCGGGTTGCTTGTGACGGCCCGTTCTGTCGAGGCTGCGCCGGCGAATCTGGCTGGGCGGATTGTCTCCGCTTGCCGTGTTTCCCGGGGCGCGCACACAGCGTCCTTTCGACGAGCGGGCGCACTCCGGATTGCAGGGGCGGCAACCCTTGCTGTTGCGGTTGCATGGCTCTTCGTGGCCAGCGGAGGCGGGGACGCTGATGCCGGCGCGGGTACCGAGAGTGCCGTTCAAGAACCAACGACTCCCGGCGAACCGCTTGCGCGCGGTGAACGGAGTTCCGCCGGCGTGTTCACGGCGAGCGTCCTCGCGTCCGAGAAGATTCGCATGCGCCTTCAAGTGGTCGCGGGCGACACGGGCCAAGGGTTGCGAGGTGCGGAGGTGCAGGCAACGTACTTTCACCCAGGCAATCGAGGGGAAGGGCACGATCTCCTAACGGATTCAAATGGCCATGCCTTCATCCCCGAGGCGAAGGAACGAGGGGAAGCAGGCATGAATGTTTTCGTCAGCATTGCTGGCTATGTCCCGGTTGCGATCGGTTTCGGGAGGGTTTTCCCATCGGAGTTTGTCTTGAACCTCCAACCCGCCGCGCTTGTTGCCGGTGTGGTGGTGGATGAAGAAGGTCAGCCCGTTTCCGGTGTGAGGCTGCAGGCGACGCCCAGGGAGGACCTCCAGGACGATCAACCCCATACCGATTTCCAAACCACGAGGGTTGAAACAGATTCTGCAGGCCTCTTCCAGTATCCCTACGTGCCCCAAAGTTATCCGGAGGTTCGCTTTACCCTCACGCGGGAAGGTTATGCACCGACGGATGTGGAGATGTCGGTTGGGAAACCTGAATCGCTGACTGCCACCCTGGTTATCAAGCGGGGTTTCAGCATCAGCGGACGTGTCACCAACGATCAGGGCACTCCAATACCTGGGGCGACAATTCGAGATTTGCCCAAGATCGGATACCGCAGGATGACGACAGAATCAGATGGGAATGGTGAGTTCCTGTTGCGTGGCATCTCGAACCAGTACTCCTCAACGACGGAAGTTACGGTCGAGGCCAAGGGCCGGACTCCCCAACTCCGCAAGGTGGCGCTGATCCACACCAACGAGACGGCCAATTTTTCACTCTCGAAGGCGACGCCGCTTCGTGGACGGGTCGTGGATCAGTCCGGTCAGCCCCTCGCGGGCGTTGCCTGCCGCACCCACTCCGACGGTCAAGGACGACGGCCATTTTGGTGGTCAACGCGTACCGATACGGAGGGGCGCTTCGAATGGGATTCTGCCCCAGCCGAGCCAACCTTGTTCTGGTTTGAACTGGATGGATATGAAGTGATCCGCGATCGATCGCTCCGGGTGGGCACCGATCACACGATCACCCTGGTTCCAGAGGCCGATTGAGGGCGCGGGTCGGCTTCAGCAACACGGGTTGCGCGGACAACTTCCTTGCCTGGTCGCTGGCAGGCCACAACCCCTCGACGGTTCGATCGGGCGCATCTTCACACTTCCCCCTGCATGGAACGGGGTGGTGACGTCCTCGTC
>JAIXZE010000169.1 GCA_027489875.1 Verrucomicrobiales bacterium | reverse complement strand
GCGGCGACGCAACGGGGCAACCAGCAGTGGAGCGTGGTCATCTGGAAGTTCGCGGTGACGGCCACCAAGCCCGGCGATCTCGTCGTGGGCCCGGCCGAGATGGATCTGGTCCTCCTCCTGGCGGCGCAGGATCCGCGCCGGCGGGATTCGCTGGTGGACGATTTCTTCGGGCTGCCACGCGAGGCCCGGCAGGTGACCTTGAAGTCCGGCAGTCACCGGTTGAAGGCGATTGCCCCGCCCTCGCTCGGTCGTCCGGCCAATTACGCCGGGGCGGTCGGCCGTTTCCGGATGAATGCCAGTGTGAGCCCCTCGCAGTTGACCGTGGGCGATCCGGCGACGGTACGACTGACCATCCAGGGGCAGGGTGGCATCGAACGGTTGGAGCTGGGCACGTGGCCGGAGGATCCCGCGTTCCGGGTGTATCCGGGAACGAACGGGTTCATGCCGGCCGATGAATTGGGCCTGACGGGCGTGAAGACGATGGAGTTCGTGCTGGTTCCGGAGCGCCCAGGGAAGCTGAAGATTCCCGTTCCGCCGTTGGTTTTCTTCGATCCCGAAACGCGTCGGTACGATCAGGCCACCGTGGACGATCTCACGCTGGATGTGCGGCCGGCCGTGGTTCGATCCGGACCGGGGGCGGGAACCAATGGCGCCAGCGGAAGCCCGGGAAGCGGCACCAACGCATCCGCGCTTGCGGGTTCCGTACCCGTGCTGGAATGGCGCATGACACGCGGCGCAGCCCCTCTTGTGGGGCAAGGCTGGGCGGCCAGTCCGTGGGTGGGCGTTGCCGTCGGTCTGCCCTGGGTTGCGTGGGTTGGGATCTCCATTGCCAGCGCGGTGCGCCGTCGTCGGCTTTCGCGTCCGGCCGGACCTGCGCGTGATGCCTGGATTCGGGAATGCCACGCGATCTCCGCTGCGTTGGGATCGGGGCCGGCACCGGACCTGACGACCCTGTCGCGCGCGGTGCGGTGCTGGATCGGGTGGTGGTTGGATCGATTGCCGGATGGCATCACGGCCGATGTGGTGGGTCGGGACCTGCGTCCGGGAGGACTGAATCCGGCGGCCTGTGATCGGTTGGAGACGTGGTTTGCCCGGTACGAAATGTTGCGGTTCGCGAAGGGCGCGGGTGGGGATTTGCAGGGGTTCGTTGCCGAGACGGTCGAGTTGCTGAAGGCCTTGCGGGAACAGGAGGGCGCGCGATGACTCCTGGCCTTGCCAATAGGTGCCGAGGAGTCTGGCTGGCGATCGTCATGCTCGTGACCCTCCTGCAAGGGCCTCGATTGTGTGCGGCCCAGCCCGCCGCAGATGCGGGAAAACTCTTCCTGCTGGGGCGGTATGCGGAAGCGGCGACCCTGATGGATGGTCTCGTCCGCACCAACCCGCATTCGGCGGACCTGTGGTTCAACCTCGGTCAGGCCCGGGCGCAGGCAGGTGAGCCGGGCCGTGCCGTGGCCGCCTGGCGTCAGGCGCATCGCCTTGATCCGCGGGATGGCGGCATCCGCCGGGCCCTGTCGCAGGTTCGTGAGAAACTCGGGACCACCGGGGTTCATCCGCTGGGCTGGGCGACGGGATGGTTGCGGGATGAGGAATGGGCGCTGCTCGCGATCGGAGCGAGCGTGGGTCTGGGTGCGGCCATGCTCCGACGCCGACTGTTCCTGTCGGCGGGTTCCGGCAGTCTTGCGCTCGTGGTGGCGCTGCAGTTGTTGTTCGGGGGCGGTTGGGTGGCTGCCCTGCTGGTCCGGCACTTTTCGGCCAATGCGGTCGTCATCCAACGGGATGTGTCCGCGGTGCAGGCACCGGTTCCGGAGGCCAAGGCGATCCGACCGTTGCCCGCCGGGACCGAGGTCTGGGTCGTGCGGACGCATGGGGAGTGGATGGAAGTCTCGGTGGACGGGAGCCGGGTCGGATGGATGCCGAGATCCGCGTTGGCTGTGGATTGATTCTAGCACCGACAGTCGGGATAGTGGGGCCTTGGAGCTGTCCATCAAGACGGTCGTGCCGCTGTTTGTCCTCGCTGCGGGGGCAAGCTTCTTCTTTGCCCTGGCAGAGTCGGCGCTGTTTTCGCTCGGGCGGTGGCGGGCGCGTCGCCTCGTGGCTTCGGATCCCGTCCGGGGCCAGGCCGTCGTGCGATTGCTGGAGAACTCTCCGGACCTGCTTTCGACCCTCGTCCTGGGCAACGCGACCGCGAACCTGTTGCTGGTGGTGCTGGGATTGAGCCTGGCGATGGTGGGCGGATGGTCGACGGCGTTGTCCGTGCTCACGGTCCTTGGAACGACGCTGTTCCTGTGCGAGGTCACACCCAAGGCGCTGGGCGTCCGGCAACCCGATCGATGGTCGCTCCGGGTGGCCCGGCCATTGGGGATCCTGATGCGGATCACCGGTCCGGTACACCGGGCTGGCCAGCGCCTGGTGGATGGAATCCTCGGGTTGGTCATTCCCAAGTCGGTGAAGGTGCACGCGGCGTGGTCGGATGAGGAATACGCGGATCTGGTCGAACTGGCGCACCAGCAGGGGACGTTGGCAGAGACGGAGAAGGAGATCCTGCTCCAGGTGCTGAGCCTCGACCGGCGGACCGTGGGAGACGTCATGCGGCCGCGGTCCGAGATGGTGATGCTCCCGGACGACGCCTCGCTCGAGGAGATGCGCCGGGTGGCGAAGGCGTCGCGGCGGCATCGGCTGCCGCTGTACGACGAGACCCCGGACACGATCGTGGGCATCCTGAACACGCAGACGCTTCTCTTGATGCCGGAGGCGGACTTGTCGGAGGCCATCGAGTTTCCGTCGTTCGTGCCGCAGACCATGAACCTGTTGCAGCTGTTCGAGGCCCTTCAGCGCCAGAAGCGCGGCATGGCAATCGTGGTCGATGAGTTTGGCGGCGTGGCCGGGATGGTGACGTTGCAGGACATCCTGGAACAGGTGGTGGGTCGCTTGCGGCTCGATGTGGTGACTCCCGGCTTCGTCAGTGAACGTCTGGGCGATGGCCGTTGGCGGGTGGCGGGAACCATGCGCCTGGAGGACCTGAGGCGCGAATGTCCCCAGTTGGGGGAAGTCCAGGACGTGGATACGGTCGGCGGTTGGGTGGTGCAGTTGTCCGAGGTGGTGCCTCCGGTGGGCGTCAGCTTCGTGCGCAGCGGCCTGAAACTGACGGTGAAGGAAGCGGATGCCCGTCGCGTGCGCGAGGTCCTGGTCGAAGTTGTTGGACGGGGAGGTGGCCAATGAATCCCTGGTTCCAATGGTCGGCGCTGGGCGCTTGGTTGCTGCTGTCCTTCTTCATGTCCGGCATGGAGGCGGGGGTGCAGGTCCTGAGCCCGTTGCGGATCCGGCATTGGGTCCGGATCGGGCGTCCCGGGGCGCGGGCACTCCAGCGGTACCTCGAGAAGCCGGAGAACTTCCTGTGGACGATCCTGGTGGGAAACACGCTGGCGAACTTCAGCGCGGCGGCCCTGTTGATCACGGACCTGCAGGGGCGGTTCGCCGGCAGACCCTGGTTGTTCTGGTTGGGGGTCGCCGGCGTGTGGGCGGGTCTCTACGTCTTTTGCGATCTGCTCCCGAAGACCTTGTTCCGGCGGTTCCCGAACCGGCTGTGCCTCCAATTGGTGCTTCCGTTCCGCGCCGTGCACTTCGCGCTCACTCCGTTCGTCGGGGTTGCGGAGTCCTTCGCCCGGGTCCTGCTGAAGGTGACGCAAGGTTCCCAGTTCACCGGGCGACTGTTCGGCAATCGGGACGAATTCCGCGCGTTGATGCAGGACGCGGAGGGTTCGCTGACGAACACGGAACGGAAGCTGATCAACCGGGTGCTGGACCTCCAGAACGCGACCCTCGCGCGGTTGGCCCGCCCGTTGGAAACGGCGGTGACCATCGATCTCCTCACACCGGTGGACCGGGCGTTGGCGCTGTGCCGCGAGCATGGCGTGTCCCGCCTGCCGGTGTGGCGCGGCACCGGCAGTCGTCGTCGCGTGGCGGGCGTGGTCATGCTTTCGGACCTGCTTTACGCCGATAATGGGGGAGGCGTGGCAGCCGGCCGGCACCTGCGTCCCGCCGTTTTCCTCGATGAAACCATGCGCCTCGACGAAGCCCTGCGCCGGCTCCAGCGCAGTGGAGACCAGTTCGCGGTCGTTACCGGACCCGGCGGACAGGAGCGTGGGTTGGTGACCTTGTGGGATATCCTGCGGGCGATGTTTGATGACGCCCGGCCTGGGGGGGAATCGCGATGACGGATCCATGGGCCATCTTGTGGAAGCTGCTGGCGGTTCTCGCGCTCGTCGGGCTGAACGGGTTCTTCGTCGCGGCGGAATTCGCGCTGGTGAAGATCCGCGAGACGCAGCTCTCGCCGCTGGCGGCCAAGGGCAACCGCCGCGCACGCCTCGCCAAGCACATCGTCGGGCACCTGGATCCGTACCTGTCGGCCTGTCAGTTGGGCATCACGCTGGCAAGCCTTGCGCTGGGATGGATCGGTGAGCCGGCGTTCGTGGCGATGCTGGAACCGGTGCTGGACCTCTTGCGGGTCAGCTCCGAGAAGATCCGGCACATCGTGTCGTTCGTGGTGGGCTATTCGCTGATCACGTTCCTGCACATCGTCGTGGGCGAGCAGGCACCCAAGTTCCTGGCGATCAAGCGGCCCTTGCCGTCCTCGCTGTGGGTGGCGTACCCGTTGCAGCTCTTCTTCTGGATCTCGTACCCCTTCATCTGGCTGCTGAACGTCGCCTCGCTGCGCGTGCTGAAGTGGATGGGCATCGAGGCCACCTCCGAACACGGCGGGGAACATTCGGAAGAGGAGCTCCGCCTCATGCTTTCCGCGCGCGGCCATGCCGACGGAGATTCCAACCTCGCCCGCGACCTCGTGCTGAACGCGTTTGACCTCCGCCGCCGCGTGGTTCGCGAGGTCATGACGCCACGCAAGGACATCGTGTGCCTGTCGATGTCGCGTCCCATTGCCGAATGCCTGCGCATCGCCGAGCAGACACGGTATTCCCGCTTTCCCCTGGCCGAACATGGGGATGTCGACCGGACCCGGGGTGTCGTCCACTTCAAGGACCTGATGGCGGCGCGGGATCGGGCGGTCTCGGGGGGCGATCTCGTTCCGGTGGCGCGGCCGCTCATCTACCTGCCCCCGACGGCGCGGCTCGAAACCGCCCTGAAACTCTTCCTCGAACGGAAGTCCCATCTCGCGATCGTGGTGGATGAGTACGGTGGCACCATCGGATTGGTGACCCTGGAAAACGTGCTGGAGGAATTGGTCGGCCAAATCCAGGACGAGTTCGATCATGAGAAGCCGCGCCTGGTGGCCCGCGGCGAAGGTGTCTGGGAACTGGAGGGATCGCTGCCGCTGTTCGAACTCTCGGAGTTGGTGGGCGAACCCCTCGACGATACCGATGTCACCACCGTCAGTGGCTGGGTGACGCAGCAAATGGGCGGCTTCCCACGCCGCGGTGGCCGGTTGGAGGTGGCCGGACACGAACTCATCGTCGAGGACATCGACGGCTTGCGCGTGGCGCGGTTGACCTTGCGGAGGCTGCCGGTTCCTCCGGCCAGCGGGGGGGCTTGATGCTTCCGAGGTTGTTTGGTCATCGCCGGGTGTGGGCACCCGGCCTACAGCAAGTGGGGGCACCCGGTCGACAGCAAGTGGGCACCGGGGGCCAACCCGGTGCCTCCTGACACTGCCCCCGTAAGGAACGGGGTGGCGACGTCCTCGTCGCCGTTCCAAAGCCTTCCCCCTGGCGATGAGGACATCGCCGCCTCGAATCCTTTCCAATAGGGGGCAGTCTCAAGAGGCACCCGGGCCAATCGGTAGCATTCGTTCCTTCTTGTGGGGATTCCCGATTGAACGGGGGCGAATCGTCGACATAGCGTGAACCGTGTTCGCGAGGGATTCTGCGCCGTTGCTTCGGAAGCTTGCTGCCGCCCGGGTGTGGGTGGGGGGCGTCGTGGGCGCGATGTGCTGCGTCCTCCGCCTGTCCGCCGTGGACTGGGTGAACGGGAACGGTCATCGGCACGCAGCGGTACTGCCAGCGGTGGGTGACCGAGTTGGGTTCGTCACCGTGGATCGTGCGACCAGCGGCTTGGCCTTTACCAATCGCTTGTCGGTCGAGGCGGCAGCCCGGAACCCGATCCTGGAGAACGGATCCGGCGTCGCGCTCGGTGATGTCGATGGCGATGGACGGTGCGATGTCTACCTGTGCGGCCTGGAGGGTTCGAACGCGCTTTTCCTGAATCG
This sequence comes from Verrucomicrobiales bacterium, assembly GCA_027489875.1. GTDB lineage: Bacteria > Verrucomicrobiota > Verrucomicrobiia > Limisphaerales > UBA9464 > UBA6176. The sequence continues at coordinate 4,193 of JAIXZE010000169.1, read as the reverse complement.
CGGAGGCTGGAAGTTCGAAGTGGTTCCGAAGGCTGGCGGTGCGGCGTGCGACGATCAGGCGTCCACCGGCGCCGTGCTGGCGGACATCGACGGCGACGGAGACCTCGACCTCCTCGTCAACGGCATCGGTCGCGGGACTCGCCTGTTCGCCAACGATGGCCGCGGGAGATTCACGGAGATCCCCGACGCCGGGGTCGGCTCGAAGTCCGGCGCCCATTCCCTCGCGTTGGCCGATGTCGACGGCGACGGCGATCTGGACCTCTACGTCGCCAATTACCGGGCCAGTACCTTCAAGGGGCAGGGCGGGGCGACGCGTGTGAGGTTGCGTCGGGTCGATGGGCGCCTGGTTGTTCCCCCGGAACACGCAGAGCAATTCGCCGTTGGCGGTACCGGCGACAACCAGGCGTTGATGGAGGTCGGCGAACCCGACCAGTTGTTCCTGAACGAGGGCAACGGCCGTTTCCGCCTGGAGTCATGGACGGGTGGGCGGTTCCTCGACGAATCCGGCCAACCGCTGAGCGCACCGCCCCGGGGCTGGGGATTGTCGGCGGCCTTCCACGATCTCAACGGTGACGGCGCGCCCGACCTCTACGTGTGCAACGACTTCTTCTCGCCCGATCGCCTCTGGATGAACGACGGGAAGGGAACGTTCCGCGCGATCGAACGCCGCGCGGTGCGCAAGACGCCGTTTGCTTCGATGGCGGTGGACTTCGCCGACCTGAACCGCGACGGCCACGTGGATCTCATGGCGGTCGACATGCTGAGCCGGTCGCATCAGCGGCGAGCCTGGCAGCGGAGCAATTTCGAGCTGTCCCCGGAACCGTGGTGGGGCTGGCCACCGGATCGCGAGGGACCTCTGGCCCGTCCACAGGTCATGCGGAACGTCGTTCTTCTCGGTCGCGGTGATGGCAGTTACGCGGAGGCGGCACAGGCGTTGGGTGTGTCTGCCACCGAATGGTCGTGGGGCGTGCTGTTCCTCGATGTGGATCTCGACGGTTTTGAAGACCTCCTGGTCGCCAACGGACATGGCCACGACATGACCGATTCGGATGCCTTGGCGCGGGCAGCGGAGCGCCAGCGTTCCGGGAAGGTCCTGGATCCCGTCGCCGCGCTCGCGGACTTCCCTCCGATCCTGGTGCCGAACCTCGCCTTCCGGAACCTCCGTGGGGAACGCTTCGAGGAGACCTCGGCGGCCTGGGGCTTCGATGCCACGGATGTGTCGCAAGGCATGGCCATGGCCGACCTCGACAACGACGGTGACCTCGATGTCGTGATCAACACCCTCAACGCGCCCGCCCGGGTCTTGCGCAATGAATCGCTGGCTGGACGGGTCGCGGTCCGGTTGAAGGGGCGCGGGGCAAACCGTCAGGGCATTGGCGCGCGGATTGCGGTTCACGGAGGTCCCGTTGAACAGTCGCAGGAGATGATCTCGGGTGGGCGGTATCTCTCGGGCTGCGAGGCCGTGCGCGTCTTCGCCGCGGGAACGAACGCCGGGATGCGGATCGAGGTGAAATGGCGGAGCGGACGACATTCCACTGTTCAGGATGTTCGGGCCGGCCGGATCTACGAGGTCGAGGAACCGGAAGGGGATCCCGCAAAAGTCGCTCCCGTGACGCAGGCAGCGGCCCTGTTTGAAGAACGCGCGGGCGTGCTGGCGCATCGGCATGGGGAGGACGATCTGGACGACATGGCCACGCAGCCCCTCTTGCCGCGTTCGCTCTCGCGTCTGGGACCTCCGGTGGCCGTGGCAGACCTGAACCTCGACGGACACGAGGATCTCCTCTTCGGCGCTGCACGGGGTTCGGTCCTCGAACTCCATGCCGGCAATGGGAAGGGCGGGTTCCGGCGGATCCGTCCGCCCGCGCTCGAGCGCGCCGGCGACGCCGACGTCAGCGCGTTAGTCTGCTGGGCGGTGGAGCAGGGCTGGACAATGGTGCTGGGTGGCCGTTCGGGTGGGGATGGCGGCAGCGGGGGCGTGGATGGCTTCGAGATCCGGTTTGGTGAGGTCCAGGAGACGGGCATGGTTGGGACCAGCACCGATCCCGTGGGCCCGCTGGCCGCCGCAGACATGGACGGAGATGAGGACATTGACTTGTTCGTCGGTGGCCGCGTGCATGCGGGGCGTTGGCCGGCGAGTGGCATTTCGCGGGTATTCCGGAATGAGGGTGGCGCGTGGACCGAAGATGCGAAGGCAGCCCCGGTCCTGAAATCGGCGGGCCTGGTTACCGGTGCGGTATGGACGGATCTCGATGGCGACGGATTGCCGGAACTCGTGGTCGCCACCGAGTTGGGGCCATTGCGCGTCTACGCCAATCGAAAGGGGGTCTGGAGCGAACGGACCCAGTCCTACGGTCTCGACGGTGCCAACGGGTGGTGGAATTCCGTGGCTGCGGGTGACTTCGACGGAGACGGGCGCATGGATCTCGTCGCCGGAAACATGGGACGCAACAGTGTCTATGCCGAGTGGTCGGAAACCCGGATTTACTCTGGCGAGATCGAGGGACAGTGGGTGGTCATGGAGTCGCATCCCGGTGGGAAGCCGGGGCAGTGGGTTCCTCGCCGTGACTTTCGGACCTTGGGCCGCGTGCTCGGGGAGCGCGTCACGCGTCTGGGCAGCTATCGCGCGTTCGGTGAGGCGAGCGTGAACGACCTGCTCGGAGAAGCGTTGGCCGGAATGACCGAAACGCGCGTGTCGCGTCTGGAAAGCATGGTGTTCCTCAACCGGGGTGAACGCTTCGAGGGACGGCCTTTGCCGTTCGCCGCCCAGTTGGCTCCGGTCTACGGGATCGGCGTTGCCGACTTCGACGGCGATGGGCGGGAGGATCTCTTCCTGGCGCAGAACTTCTCCGGAAATGACATGGAGGCCGGCCGCCAGGATTCCGGACTCGGGTTGGTGCTGCTGGGCGATGGACAGGGGGGATTCCGCGCCATGGATCCGCGCGACAGTGGCGTGCGGTTGGATGGCGACCAGCGGGGGGCAGCCGTCGTCGACGCCGATGCCGATGGTCGTCCGGATGTGCTGGTCACGCGCAATGCCGCCACATCGGTCCTCCTTGGAAACCGTGGTGGGGCTCCCGGCGTGCGGATCCGGCTCAAGGGGCCTCCGGGAAACCTGTGGGGAATCGGGGCCGTGCTGCGCTGGGGTCGCGGGCCTGCGCGTGAGATCCATGCGGGCAGCGGGTATGGTTCGCAGGATGGCGCCGTCGTGGTGCTACCGCGTGGAGAAGGGCGTCTGGTCGTGCGCTGGCCGGGCGGGCGTGAAACGACGGTCGAAGTTCCGGGGGACGCCCGTGAGATCCGCGTGGGCTTTCAGGGGGAGTTGGAGCGGGTCAAATAGCGGGGTCCTTGCCGTGGTAACGAGTGTCACGTCCTGATCAAATGCTGTTACCGCAGTCCTCCGACACCCGAAGTCAGCGGTTGTGCTTTTGGGCGCATTCCCCCGGGACATGCATCCCGCGCCCGCCCTCGCTGCAACGCGGCGCACGGCGACAGCCCAGCCGGTGGAGCGGAGCGGAACCCTGGGTCACCCCACCCCCAATGACACCTCGCCCCAACGGGGCGAACGGTGACTAGAGTGTGACTCCTTCACCAGCCTCCGTACGTCGATGGGTAGCTGACGAGGTAACGAGGCAGTGGTTGGATCCAGCCTCCTGACGTCGTCTGCTACGATGGGGCAGGTCACGAAGCGGGCATCGGTTGGTGCAGTTCTGAAGAATGAAGTTTGATGCCGTGCGGATGCCGGACATAGCGTGGCCTGTGCCTTGGCTGCATTCACAGGGGCAACGGAAGCTTGCGCGCCGGATGGGCGGCGTTGGCCGGGCGCATCCTGACACTGCCCCCACATGGAATGGGGTGGCGACGTCCTCGTCGCCTTCCCAAAGCCATTCCCAAGGCGATGAGGACATCGCGGTCCCGAATCCTTTCCCAAAGGGGGTAGTGTCACGATTCGCCCGGGTTGGCCTCGCACTCGGCGTTGCCGTTGCGGCCCTGGCAGCGCCCCCGATGAACTGGACGGCCGGGGCTGGGTTCCGATCCCACCCGGTGGTCGTGGCTGGCGCTGCGCAGGCCGGCTTCTCGAATGTTCCTCCTGCGGTCTCAGGGATCGAATTCACCAATCATCTCAGTCTGGCCACCTCCCTGGCCAATACCCCGGTCAACAACGGCTCCGGTCTCGCCTTGGGGGATGTCGATGG
>JAIXZE010000352.1 GCA_027489875.1 Verrucomicrobiales bacterium | reverse complement strand
GGACTCGTCAATCCGCACAGGAATCGCGTCACCTGACGTGGCGTGGCGAGAGATCGATTCCCTTCGGCCATCAACGCCCGCACCTCCACCGCATCGGCCTGCTTGAACGGCGCCACCGACGTCGCCGGCAGGCTCAGCGGTTCCGACGGACTCCCCGTCCGGCAGAAGTGGCAATGCCCGCAGTTCTCCTCTTCCAACGACTCCCCGAAGTACGCCAGCAACCGACGCGTAATGCAGCCCGACTGCGCAGCGAAGTCCAGGATCTGCGCCAACCGTTGGGAGTCGCGTTCCTCGCGCTTCGCAAACAACCCGGCCAACCGCGCCGCCACCGCCGCCGGATCCCGCTGGGCCGGATCCCCGCACAGCCGGAAACCATGCCGCAGCCCCGCGGGTTTCTGCGTGATCGCACCGGTCTCCTCCAGCCACGTCAACGCCTTCACCACCCGTTCCCGCGGTTCGTTGATCATCCGGGCCGTCGCATCGATCTCCAGCGTCAGGTACTTCGGTCCCCGCCGACCGCTTCCAAACAACGCCGACAGGAACCGCCGCCGTTCCTCCGTGTGCCCGGACAGGATCGCGGACTCGCCCTTCACGAACTGGATGGCCGTGCTCTCGTAGAACATCCGCGTCGGACGCAGCAACCCCTCCAACTCCAGATACGTGATCACCGTATCGACCACCAACGGCCGGATGTCCGTCTCCTGGCTCAGGTCGTATCGGCTGACGTCGAACTCCTCGCCGGAACCCAGCATCCGTCGCACGAGCTCCTCCACCGCCTCGAGGGACGGCGTGTCGCCGAGCGTGAAGTTCTCCAACGGTACGGCGTCGTCTGCGCAGGCCAGCAACTCGCACAATGCCGGCTGACCATCCCGACCCGCGCGCCCGATCTCCTGCTGGTAGTTCTCGAGGGTCTTCGGAAGGTTGAAGTGGATCACGCTCCGGATGTCCGCCTTGTCGATGCCCATCCCGAACGCGATCGTCGCCACGATCACCCCGCACTCGCCGCGCATGAACGCTTCCTGCGTCGCGTCCCGCTCCTCGGAACTCATCCCCGCGTGGTACGCCCGCGCCCCCAACCCGGCCGCGGCCAGATGCCCCGCCACTTCTTCCGCCGTCTTCTGGAAGGTCACGTACACCACCGCCGGCCGGACCTTCGGATTCGCCAACCGCTTCTCCAGCACGGCCAACCGCTCCGCTGACGCGCACGGCGTCACCCGCAGATGGAGGTTCTTCCGGCGAAAGGAGGTTTGGACATGCCGTTGCGGCGCGATGCCGAACGCCCGGCAGATGTCCTGCGCGACCTCCGGCGTCGCTGTCGCCGTCAAGGCCAGCACCGGACGCAATCCCAACGCCTCCGACACACCCGCGAGCCGAAGGTATTCCGGTCGGAAGTTGTGTCCCCACTCGGAGATGCAGTGCGCCTCGTCAATCGCCAGCAACGAGATCTTCACCCGACGCAACCGCTCGAGGAACGTCTCGCCGGACAACCGTTCCGGCGCGACGTACAGCAGCTTCAGCCGTCCCTCGCGCAGGTCCGCATAGACCTGTTGGGTCTCCGCAGCCGAGAGACTCGAGTCCAGTCGCGCGGCCGCGATGCCCTTCGCCCGCAACGCATCCACCTGATCCTTCATCAACGCGATCAACGGCGAGATCACCAGCGCGGTTCCCTCCCGCAGCAACGCCGGCAACTGGTAGCACAACGACTTGCCCGCACCGGTCGGGAACAACGCCAGGGCCGACTCTCCTTCCACCAACGCCCGGATCACCGCCTCCTGACCGGGACGGAATTCCGCATGACCAAAGTTCGATTGCAGGGTCTCCAGCAAATCCATGGCGATGCAGGTAGTTCCCAACCCCGCAGGTGGCAAGCCGGCCGTGCAGGTGTTGCCGCCCCTCACCGCGCGCTCGTCGGCTCGACCGTGACCACGGCCATCCGGCTCCGGTGCACCGCCAGCGTCGCGTGCACCACCCCGGCCCCTGGCGTCGGCCTCATCTCGAACGTCATCCGCCTGGCATTCAAACTTCCCCCGCGCGGCCGATGCCAACACGAGACACCCTCCGCATCCGTGACTCCCGCCAACGTGACGTTCCATCCCTCCGGGACCTCCGACGCGACCACCTCCACCAGGATCAGATTGGGTGGCTCCGGCGCACTCCGCACCGACCGCAACTCCAACTGGATGCCATGCGCGTTCGTCCGCCATCCGATGGGATTCTCGCCGGGGCCTGCCACCACGAGCGGTGGCAGCGGCACCAGTTCATCCGGCCGGAAATGGCTGTTCCGCGAAAACTCGAGCAGCACGTTCCAGGGTTCCCCCGGCACGGGACCCGGCGTGACCAGCAGGCCGGGACGCTGGCTCAGCCAATTGCTGGACTGCATCCGCAACACGTCTCCCGCCGCGTTCGTCGCTCGCCGCGCGGCAATCAGGAACCACCCTCGATCCGTGGGATCCTCCGAAACAATCCGGGCGCGCACCGCAGTCCGGGCGGGACGTCCGTTCGTCTCCAGTTGCGGCACCCCATGCGGGGCGTCGGTACTCCATCCATGCTCAAAGGCATACACCGCCACGCGCCACGGGGCATCGGGCACGGCATTGGTGAATGGCATCGGTGTCGCCACCAGCGGAGCGGACCTCTGGCTGGATGACACGATGCCGGCGGTCGATCCATCGACTCCCGCGCTCCATGCCACCCACCCCAGGCACGCGAGCCCTCCACATATCCACCGCCCGATGCGCCACACCCCACCCACAAGTCCTGCTTCCCGCATCGCCGTCCGACCGTGCCGGCCAGGACAAAATTCACCGGCAGAGGACCGCATCCGGTTCCAACGATTGATGAACACCCCGCTCCCTCCCGCGATCCTTCGGGTAACACCCCGTTCGCGGCGGTTGGCAGTCCGATGGATCGCGAGTACTGATGACTCCACCATGAGCGCGTCGTTGTCCGGTCGGTCGGTCGTTTCTGTCTGTCGCCGATGGCGCCGTCTGGCCGTGTTCCTCGCCTTGGTCGGCCTGACCGGCTGCGCCACCCAGAAATCCTCCACGATGAAGACGCCCCTCCCCCTCGCCAGCAACGTCGACATCCCGCGGTTCATGGGGGACTGGTACGTCATCGCCAACATCCCAACCTTCATCGAGAAGGGTGCGCACGACGCCGTGGAGAGTTACGCCATGCGTCCCGATGGCCGGATTGCCACGACGTTCACCTTCCGCAAGGGCAGCTTCACCGGACCGGTGAAGACCTACCATCCGGTCGGCACCATCCATGATCCGGTGACGCGCGCGGAGTGGCGCATGCAGTTCGTGTGGCCCTTCCAGGCCGCCTACCTGATCACCTACCTCGACGACGCCCACACCGTGACGATCATCGGCGTGCCCTCCCGGAAGTACGCGTGGGTCATGGCCCGCACCCCGCAGATTCCCGACGCCCAATACGCCGATCTCGTCCAGCGGATGACGGACATGGGATACGACGTGAGCCGGTTGCAGAAGGTCCCGCAATCGCCGCGGTGAAGGATGGCGTCGGAAAGCTCGCCCGCTTCCCCGTTCCAGATCCAATTCCAAAGCCGGGGTGGCGACGTCCCCGTCGCCCTCGACCAAGGCCCCTCCCCACGGCGATGAGGACATCGCCTCCCCGTCCCAGATCCAATTCCAAACCCGGGGTGGCGACGTCCTCGTCGCCCTTGACCGAGGCCCCTCCCCAAGGCGACGAGGACGTCGCCACCCCGTTGCGTGCGGAGTCCGTGTCAAGATGCGCCCCTTCGGGTGGCGTCGCATGAATATGCGATGGCGCAAGCCCATGCAATGGGCGCATCCTGCGCTGCTTTTCATGCCAACAGGGTCCATCCAATGACGCCGACTCAACCATGCCGGCTGCGGGTTGCCATCATCGACGACTCCGCCGATGTCCGCACCGCCATCCGGAACCTCCTCAATGCCGCCCCCGACATGACGTGTGCCGGGGTGTATGCGGGCATTGTCCCCGCGCTTTCCGGTCTCATCAACGCCCCCGCCGACCTTGCCCTGGTCGATCTCCGCATGCCCGAGATCGACGGCAGCACCGGGCTGCCGATGCTCCGGAGCCTTTTCCCGGACACCCAGCTCCTGGTGCTGACGATGTTCCAGGAGGATGACGACATCTTCCGGGCCCTGGCCAACGGCGCCAACGGCTACCTCCTGAAATCGGACCCTCCCGAAAGCCTCCTCGCCGGCATCCGCGATGTCGTTTCCGGCGGTGCTCCCATGAGCCCCGCCATCGCGCGCCGGGTTGTCCAGACCTTCCAACGCCCCCTGCAATCGCCGGACAACCCCGTCCTCACCCCGCGCGAACTCGCCATCCTCACGCTCCTGCGGGCCGGCCGCGGTTACAAGGGCACTGCGGCCGACCTCAGCATCTCGGTCGACACCGTCCGCAGCCACATCCGCAGCATCTACCAGAAGCTCCGCGTCCACTCGCTCATCGAGGCACTGGCCAAGACGCGCCCGTGAGCCCGGGCTGCGCCCTCACCCGAAGGCGTGTGATTTACCCATACTTAGGAGTCCCGCGAAGCCGGCGGCAACGGAAGGATCGGACACCCTTGCCATGTCCTCCACCGGTCGATGGTTCCAAATCCTGCTCCTCCTTTGCGCGTGGTTGTTCCCACTCCGCGCCGTCCTGATCGCATCGACCAACCCGCCACCTCCAACCGCGGATCCCTCCCGCTGGACCCTTCGATCCTTCGATGGCCGACACGGTCTTTCCCAGAATCGCGTCCAGGCCCTCAGCCGTTCGCCCGAAGGTTGGATCTGGTGCGGAACCCTGCGCGGACTCCAACGCTTCGACGGCCACACGTTTGAAACCCTTCCGAACGCCGAGTTCCAGGGTCCGGAGCATGCCGACATCACGCTCGTTGCCGCCGGCTTCGGCGACGACCTGCTGGTCGGGTTCAATTACGAAAACCTGATGCTGCGCCGACAGGGGCGATGGGCGGCCGTGGATACCAGCCCCCTGCGCCGAGCCATGGGACCGCGGGTTGCCGTCTTCCTTTCCCAGGACCTTTGCGTCCTATGCGACTCCCCCAACCGGGAGTGGGCCATCGCCCGCATTGAGGCCATCCCAGAGACCACCCCGCGGAAGCCCGGTCCGGGCTGGATCCTCCAACCAGTGGCCCGCTTCAACGCGCCAGCGGACCACGACAGCACTTTGGTCCAGGGCAGAACCGGCCAAGCCCTGGTGCGACGGCCGGATGGCACCTGGCTCGAAGTCACCCACACCGCCATCCCACGCCCGCTTCCACCCGCCGAAGCCAGCCTCCTCGAAGACCGCCACCGCCGACTCCAATCCGCCCGCCTGGGACCCCAACCCTGGATCGACAGCGGCCCCGACGGCCTGTGGGCCGGCTCCGACCGGGATGGCCTCAACCACCTGGCACCTCCCTCGATCGAACTCTGGACCCATCCCGATTTCCCCCGTTCCCGAAGCGTGGACGCCATCGACACCGCCGCCGATGGCTCCGTCTGGTGGACATTGAATGAGAGCGACTTTCGGGCGGCGATGCGCTGGAAGGATGGAAACGTCGTGCCCCTTCACGGATCCAACGTCTTTCAATCCCTCCTCACGCTTCCCGACGGCACCGTGCTCGCCGGCGGAGAAGAGAGCCTCCACCGCTTCTCGGAAACCTCCCTCCAGTCCGAACCATTCCACATCGCCTCGGGAATGAAGTATCTGTCGAAGGGTTCGTCGGGTCGGGTCTGGATCGCCTCGGCCACCAATGTCGTGGAATCCAGCGACCTGAAACAGTGGCGTCCGCTGGTCCTCCCTGCCCACTCACGTTCCCGCAACACCACCTGGCTCAGCGTCCTCGAACTCGCCAACCACAACCTCTGGATCGGATCCATCGGTTACGGGGCCGTCCACATCTCCAACGGCAACGTCTCCGCCCACACCCCGGAAACCGGGGCTCCTTCGAACATCCTGAACCCCGTGCTCGAGGATCCCGATGGCACCGTGTGGTTCGCTTCCACCGCCGGCCTGATCCGCCGCCGGAATGGCACGTGGTTCCGCTTCGGTCCGGAACACGGCCTGCCTGAAAACCTGGTGCTCGGCGCGGTGGACGACCTGCACGGGCGCCTCTGGATCCACGGTCACCAAGGCGTTGCTGGCCTCCTGCGTTCCGACCTCGAAGCCGTTGCCTCCGGCCAGGCCGTCTCACTCCGCCCCTTCAGGCCCCGCGGTGCCGCGGCCTGGGTCATCGAATGCAACGGCGGTCCACCGTCCTCGTCGCGCGACACCCAGGGCAACCTCTGGTTTGCAACCGCTGCCGGCGCACTCCGCATTCCCAACGATGAACTCGTCCCTGCCGCCCGGCCCGCACCCACGGTCCGAAGCGCGGCCAGTCCCTCCGGCACCTTCTGGCAGGAAATCCTCCACGGGCACACACCCCTGGTCACATGCCCCCAGGATGCCGACCAGATGCTCGAATTCACCATCGCCCACCCCGGCGCCGCAGAGGCCGACTTCGCCCCGGTCCAATACCGACTCGAGGGCATCGACGCCTTCTGGACCACCGCGCCTGCCGACGGACGGATCCGTTACCACCGCGTCGCCTCGGGATCGCATCAACTGCGTCTCCGCGCTGCCGAAGGAGGGGCCACGGCGGAATCCACCCTCGCCCTCCTCATCCCCACCCGGTGGCACCAGACCTGGACGTTCCGCATCCTTGCCACGGGCGGAGCCGTTGGCCTCCTGGGCCTCTACCTTCAACACCGCCAGACCCAATCCGAACGCGCCCTCCAGGAGGCCTACCGCCAACAAGCCAATGACCGCCGCTGGCAGATCGCACGCGACCTCCACGATGGCATCGGTGCCGGCCTCGCCCGCATTTCCATCCTTGGCGCCGCTTCCCACCCCACCCTCGCCGCCACCGCCCAACGCCTCATCCGGGATCTCGACGAACTCATCTGGCTCACCGATCCGGAACGCGACGGACTCGACGCCACCGTCAACTACCTCCTGACAACCACCGAGCGCCAGCTCCTCGGCCTCGGCATCGAACTCGACCTCGATATCCCGGACCAGTTCCCCGCCTTGCAGGTCGCCGGCCAGGCACGGCGCCACCTCATCCAGCTCCTCCACGGGGCACTCTCCAATGTCATCAAGCACAGCCGCGCCACCCGCCTGAAACTCCGCATCCGTTCGACACTGGAACACCTCGTCCTCGAAATCATCGACAACGGCGTGGGCTTCGATCCCGCCGACGCCCAGAACCGCGCGCGGAGCGGTCTCCGCGCCTTCAACGAACGCACCGCGCGGCTCAGCGGCCAGTTCAACTGCAAATCCTCCCAAGGCAAAGGCACCCACCTCACCTTCACCTTACCCCTGCGCAACCTCCGCGCCGACGTCCTCGAACCCCACCCCCACGCCGCGTGAGGCGGGAGTTGCCCCCCTGCGTGGCAGCGGAGGAGCTGCCGGCTTGGGTTCACGCCGACACCTTCGAACCTTCCCTCAGGTTCTTTCCCCTTCCCCCGGGGGTCGCAGGGGCCGGCGGTACGCTCCCCATGGAACCAACCAGCGCATGCCTGCCCACACTGCGATAACCCTCCGCTGCACGCGCCCGCCACGGTACACCGATCCACCCAGCCGCCTATCGCATGATGATGCGACCCAGCATCAGGTAAATCGCTGCCGCAAGGCCGCACCAACGACACTGCCCCGCCACCGCTCCGATTCCAGCCCATCCTGCTGCGCAGCGGGCCCTTCCGACGCCCGGACCGCACATCCCCCCTTTGCATGATTTGGTGGCCGGGTTTTCCCGCGCCCATCCACTTTAACCAAGGTTAGAAAGACAACCCAGGTCTCCGGATTCCAATATGGAGAAGTAGACGAGAACGATCTGCCCCCTGCCACCCAGTCCTTGACGCATATGCCCAACTGGCGCCCCAGTTCGACGGCCGAAGTTTCGGCCCTGGTTCGGGAACTTGAATCCCTGCGCTCTGCCAATCGCGGGCTCACGCAGCGCACCGTGGACCTGGCCAACGCGAATGCCTCCGCCTCCGGGTTCCTCGCCTCCCTGGAGGAGGCCCAGGAACGCGAACGACGCGCCCTCGCCGACGAACACCGCCTCATGACCGAGGAACTCATCCGCGCCCGCGATGAGGCCATGGAAGGCAACCGCGCCAAGTCCGCCTTCCTCACCAACATGAACCATGAGCTCCGTACCCCGCTCCACACCATCATCGGGTACTCGGAACTCCTGATCGAAGACTGCCCCAACCTCCAACCCGACCAGATCATCCAGGACCTCAAGAAGGTCCTCAACGCCGGCGTCCACCTCCTCGGCCTCATCAATGACGTCCTCGACCTCGCCCGGATCGAGGACGGCAAGATGCAACTCACGGCCACCCGCTTCCTGGTGCGACCAGCGATCGACGCCGCCGTCGCCGCCATCCAACAGGTCGCTCGGGAACGCAACAACCAGGTCGTCGTCCACTGCACCGCCTCCGTCAGCGAGATCTTCACCGACGAACAACGGTTCCGACAGGTCCTCACCAACCTGCTCAGCAATGCCGTCAAGTTCACCGAGAACGGCAGCATCAGCCTCCATGCCTCCACCCTCCTCCGCAACGACGTCCCCCACCTTCTGGTCTCCGTCACCGACACAGGCATCGGGATCGCGTCGTCGCAGATGAACCAACTGTTCCAGCCCTTCGCCCAGGCGGATGCCTCCACCACCCGACGCCATGGCGGAAGTGGCCTCGGGTTGGCCATCAGCCGGAGACTCTGCCAGATGATGGGCGGAGAGATCCACGTCGCCAGTACGCCGGGTACCGGATCCATCTTCTCCATCATGATTCCCGGCGTGGTGCTGGTCCCACCCGGGGTCCATACGCCCACTCCCTCACCGTCTCCCTTGCCCGAGCGCAACGCCACCATCCTGTCCGTCTTTGGCGACCCTGAATCCGGTCCGCGCATCACCCAACCCCTGGTGCAGGCCGGATTCCGCGTTCTCACCGCCCACTCCGGCGACGAAGCCCGCGCGCGCGCCCGGGCACAACCCACCCACCTCGTCACCGTCGATGTCACCGGGCCCGAGATCAACGGCTGGGAAGTCGTTGCCGCCCTCAAGGCAGATCCGGAACTCACGCACCTCCCCGTCGTCCTCACCGCCACCCGTGGCGGCCTTCAACCGGATCGTGCCCTCGCCGCCACCCACTGCTTCATCAAGCCCGTCGAGTGGGATCGCTTCGAAACCACCCTCGCGCGATACAGGAAGAAAGTCCGGGATAAACGCATCCTCGTCGTCGACGATGATGCCGACGCCTGCGAGATCGCCCGACGCCTCCTCGAACTCGGCGGTTGGACTGTGGAAACGGCCGCCAATGGTCAGGAAGCACTCGACCGTCTGTCCCGCAACATCCCCTCACTGATCATCATCGATCTGGTGATGCCGGTGATGGATGGCTTCTCCCTGGTCGAACGGCTGAAGTCCCAACCGCCGTACCGAGACATTCCCATCGTCGTCCTGAGCGCCCTCTCCCTCGCTCCCGAGGAACACCGCCGCCTCAACGCCCGGATCGCCGCACCTCCCTCCCCGGACGACCCACTGGAAGACCTGATGTCCACCGTGCACCGGTTCCTCGGATAACGCCCGGCCGCAGCCGCGAAGGAGGCCGGGCCCCATCCCGGAGGGATGGGAGCCACGCACCCACCACCCGTTCGACACCCCCATCGCCTCCTTCATCCCGGAGGGATGGGAGCCGATAGCCCCGGGTCGTGCGAAGCACGCACCCGGGGACAACGCGCACGATTACGAATACGCAACCCGGCAGGGGTGCGAAGGCTCCCAATCCTTCAACCCCTCCGGGGTTGTTTATCCTTTTCCGACCCTGACCCGGGGTCGCTTCGCACCCCGGGCTACCCGCTCCCACGCCTCCGGCGTAAAGACATCCCAACGGGACGGGAACCCACGCACCCACCCCCCGCACGCCCTCACCGCGCCGAGAATCCTCACCCTCCCCATCTGTGAAATCTGTGCAATCTGTGGACCACCCCCCATCACCGCAATCTCTGCACGAGGTTGGACCCCGTCAGCCACGCCAACTGCCCGCGATCGTCGAGACGTCGACCGGCGAGGACCTCGGCCTGGGCGCGGAGTTTCTCCGGGGATTCCAGGGCCGGCCGCAGCTGCCAGCGTCGGATCCGATTCGATTTCGAGCCGGTGAGCAGAATTCCGTCCGCGGTGAGGACCGCCCATCGGACACCTTCCGGATGGGGAATGCGAGGGACCACGGGATCACCGGAAGCAACGTCCCGAACCGACACGCCCCCGTCCCGATCGGCCATGACGACGAAACGTCCGGTAAGATCGAAGCGCGCCCAGGGACGCGACTGAGGGCTGCTGTCCCAGGTCAGGGTGGTGTCCGTCTGGGTACGGAGGTGGATTACCTTGGCTCCCCCCGAGTCAGTGGACGTCAGGAGTTGTCGGGAGGCCGGGTGGAAGTCGCAGACCTGCATGCCGGCAAGGGCCGTCGCGGAGGCCGGCAGGCTGGACGCGGGAGCCGACTGCCAATCCTGCGGCGACCAATCGGCGGCCAGGATCGACAGGAAGAACGGTCTTCGGGAATACGGCTGTCCGCCAAGGAGCGAAGGCAGGCTCATCGTCCAGACGGCGACCTCCGGATGTTCCCAATCCGCCGCGTTCACCCGGGTGTTGTCCGGTTCCATCCACGAGATCTGACGCCCGTCCCAGGAGATCGAGAACTCACTCCAGGCGTTCACGGGTGGGCCTGCATGATTCACCAGGGCCCCGCTGCGGGCATCCCATCGGCGCACGTGCCGGGTGCGGTCGAGGGTCACCAGAAACCGGTCGTCTTCCGTAAACGCCATCTGCGCCACGCCCTCCGGGTGCGGCAGGACCAGCCGGACGCAGGAAGCACTCTCGAAGCGCAGAAGAACCACCTCCCCCTTCCCGACGGGTTCCGTGTGCCCCCGGGAGGCAAACGCCACCTGCGGCTCCCGCCAACCAGCCACGAGGTTGCGGCATTCCGGCCCGGTCGAATCGAGCGGAAGGGAGATCTCACGACCCCGCTTCAGATCGAGAGCCACCGGACGGATCTGTCCGTTGCGCTCCATCGGAAACACCAACCGGGCCCCATCGGCGGTCAGTGCGATCGGATACGGAGCATCGACGGATTCGAGCTCGGCCAGCTTCCCGGGCAACGGGATCGGGTCCAGTTCGCCCGGAGCATCGGAGAGCTCCCAGATGCGGATCAACCCTTGCCCGGAGCTGGTCAGCAACCGGGAACCATCGCCATTCAGGGCGATCAGGCGGGCCGCCTGGGGTTGTCGCAGGATGGGCGTCAAAGGCCGTCCGTCCTGGAGATTCCAGACCCGGATCGATCCGTCGTCCGCACCCACCGCGACGCGTTGCCCATCCCGACTCACCGACCACTGGCGGCACACGCCCTTGCCGGATCTCAGTTCCGTGGGGCCGCCCGCAGTCCCTCCGATGGGCCACAGGGCCAGCGCGCCCGAACTGCTCCCGGTCAGGACCCGACGACCGCCCAGGGGACTGAAGTCCAGTGCCGCAGCGGGCGCGAGAATCGCCTGTGGCTCCATCACGGGCGTCCCGGAAGAAGCGTCCCAGACCCGCAGGGTCGAGTTCCGGGAGCCATCCATCGCGAGCGTCGAGAGCCGCCGACCGTCCGGGCTGAATTCCGCCAACATTCCGGCCGCGCCGATGGGCAGTGGATTCCCAACCAGCTCGCCCCCGGGCACCCGCCAGAGCCTCGCGAAGGCATCACTCGATACCGTGACGAGCAAGGCTCCGTCCGGACTGAAGCTCATCCAGGAAACCGGGTCGCGGGGGGCCTTCAATTCAAAGTGCACCGATGGATCCTCCATCGATCGCACGGTCATCTGTGCCCCCTGCCCCACCATCGCCAACCACCGGCCATCGGGACTGAACACCCCCCACACGACACCCCCGACTTCAGGCGCGGCCGGCAGGCCGGTGGCCAGGTCCAACACCCGCGCGCTTCCCGTCGGCTTGTCGATGCCCTGCATGGCCGGGAGGCGCACCTCGGGCACCAGCAACAGGCGTCCGCCATCCGGCGCGATCCGGACCTTCACCGGACATCCAGACGGCGCATGCGGTCCATGCAGGCGACGGCCCGTCTCCGCATACCACACCGTGACCGCGCCCTGGAAACTCGTGGTCGCCACGTGTCGCCCGTCCGGACTGAAGTCGACCGAGAAAACATCCCCGACGGCATCGATCACCGAGGCCAAACGCGGCATCCGCCCGCGAACCGCACCGATCCGGTCCCGATGGAGGGTCGTCGGTTCGCCAGCCGCTTCAGCGGCGGAAAGGGCATCGCAGAAGTACAGCAGGGCCGCCGAGTCATCCTCCTCCTCGAGCCGGCGCATCCCCATCGCGGTGAAGGCCGCGGCGGCGGAACCCTTGCCCGATGCGCGCACGGCCGAGGCACTGGCTTCCTGGCCACGCTTCTCCTCCCGCCCTCGCAGCGAATTTCCCCACCACACGCCGACCACTCCCGCGATCACCCCCACGGCCAGCGCGCGCATCGTCCATCGGACCACCGGTGAAGCGCGTTGCTGCCTTTGTCGGACCGACCCGCCCGATTTCAGCAATTCCAGATCCGCGCCCATTTCCGCCGCGGTGGCATACCGGGCGCCCACGGCCGCGGCACAGGCCCGCAGCAGGATGGCGTTCAATTCCATGTAGCGCCGCCCCTCTGGTCCCGTCCCCAGCCCCATGGGCAGGGTGGGAAAATCCGCACGATCCAACCCGCTCATCGCCACGTAGAGGACTTTCCCGAGACTATAGAGATCGGCCTGCGGCGAAATGGGACCCTCAGGCGGAATGAATCCCTCGGTGCCCACCCACGAACACGCCTCGGATTGTTCCACCACCAGCCCGATGTCAGCGAGACGCGGCCGGCCATCGACATAGATCACGTTGGAGGGCTTGACGTCCCGATGGATCAGCCCGGCCTCGTGCAATCGAGCCAACGCCCGGCACAACGCCAGGCCCAGCTCCACGCATTCATCGAGGGGAAGCCGTTCCTGCCCGGCCAACACCCGCGACAAGGTGCGCGGCTCATAGGAGATCGGGTCCCCGTCCCAACGGCCCGGCGACGTCCGGGCGTCGTCGGCCAACTCCATGACATAATAGAAATACCCGCCGTCGTCGTTCCGCCCCGTCTGCAGGATGTCGACGAAGCCTTCGTCCTCGCGGGAAAGCGGCTCGAATCGCTGGACGCCCAGGTATTCCCGCTCATAGGGCCGATCCTCCCGGAACAGCCGTCGGTGAACCACCTTGACCGCCCGCCAGCTGCCGAGGACGGAGCGCGCCAGCCAGACCTGACCGTAGCTTCCAGCTCCGACGCACCGGACCAACTCATGCTCGGGAACCCGCGGCCGCGCGGGATCGCTGGTCGGGTTGTGCGTTGGCCCAGCCTCGGATGACATCACAAGCCTCGCCGTGCCTCAGCCGAGTCCGCCCGGTGTCTCCTGCAGGCGGGCGACCTCCTGCTTCAACTGCCGGCTCAACCGATGCCGCACGGCGTACACCTTGGTCAGGCTCACCCCGAGGGTCCGAACCACCTCGGGACCGGACATCCCCGAGACCACGATCAGGTGAAAGATCTGGAAATGGTCGGGCGAGACCTTCAGTTGCAACCGCTCCATCGCCGTCTGCAGGAGATTCAGGCGCCACGCTTCGCGCCAGGCCACATCCACCTGCTCCGCTGCGGCCGCATCCGGGATCGATTCCAGCAATCCCTCGCCTTCCTCGCCCCCATGCTCTTCGAGATTCACCACCGCAGGCGTCCGTCGACGGAGCTGGTCCACGATGCGCAGACGCGCCACGTGCCGCACCCATCCCTCGAAGGAACACCGGGTCCGCTCATAGACGAAGTCCGGCATCTTCCGAGCCACCGAAAGCGCCGTCTCCTGGACCACGTCCTCGGCCTCATCCGCGCTCAGTCCGGAGCGCACCGCCGCCTGACGCACCAGCCGACCATACCGCTGGAAGAATCCCTCCCAGATCGACCGGTCGCCCCAGTCCTTCAAACGCACCACGAAACTCGACCGCGTCGGAGCCCGCCCGTCGCGATCAGCGAGAGGGGGTCCGGTCAGGGGTGCGGTGTTGGTGAGATGCATGGCGCAGTCGACGGATTCCGGTCGAGCTGCGGCTCGATCACCCATGATCCGCAGCGACCCCAATCCATGAATGATTCTGCATGGGCCCCTTCCATCCGCATGCGCCAAATATTGGGTAATGCAGTGCCAATCGGACCCGGGATCGCCCCGGGCTACCCGCTCCCACGCCTCCGGCGTGAAAGGCATCCCGAAGGGATGCCAACCCACGCACCCACACCTCACCCCCACCGCCGCTGCCGCAAATACCACAGCAACCCGGCCACCAGCACGCCCCCACTCCCCACCCACACACCCGTCTCCGGTATCGGCGACGCCCCACTCAACGTCAGCGACCACGACACCAACTGCATCCGTCCTCCCACACTCAAATCCCCCACGCTCAACCGCCACACCCCATTCCCGGTCCCACCCACGAAAACCGACAACATCGCCGGCCGCGCCGTGTCCAACGCATCCAACCGCCCATCGGGTTCCACCTCCTCCTGCAGCACCGCCAGCAAGGGCACCACCCCGTGCACATCCCCACCCGACGCTCCATCCCGGAACGTCGTGTTCCACCCATCATAGCCAAAGCCCACCGCGTCCGTGCCCGTGATCCCAACCCCGTTCAACAACACCGCCGTCCGCGTCAGGTCCTGGTTCAGCGACACATACATCTCGCTCGCCCAACCCTCCCCGGGATTCACCCCCACCAGGTGCAACCCCACACGCACCTCCGTCAGCGACGTGATCGTCGAGTCCGTCACCGTCTGCTCGAACGTCAGCGGCGGATCCTCCACATCCCCGAGCACATACCCCACGGTATAAGTCCGTGTGACCTCCGTGATCACGCCCGCCTGCGCGACCACCGATGCCATCGCGCCGGCGACACACATGCCCATCCACCGAGACAGGCAAACCAACTTCCTGGAATCCACAGATTTCACAGATTTCACGGATTATGAGCCAGTGCTCGTGGTTCCACAGATTTCACGGATTTCACGGATTGTGAGCCAGCGCTCGGGTTCCACAGATTGGGGCACGGCCTCCCACACGGACCGGGACTCCACCCCCCTCCGCCCCATCGAATCTGTGCAATCTGTGTCATCTGTGGACAAAACAACTCCCCTTCATCATCGGTGGACAATCGCCCGGTACAACCGGAGCGGATCGACGGGTTGCACATCCACGTGCCGGAACACGCCGGCGGCCAACCCACCCGGGGCTGTGTAGACCGCCGCCGGATTGAACTCACGCCACACATACGGCGATTGCACATCCGTCGTGTACTGCACCCGGTATTGCCGACCCGGGACTCCGATCGCCGTGAACACGAAATCGCCACCCACACTCTCCAGCACCACCGCGTTCGGCGGTTGATCCACACCGCCGGATCCCGACTCCGTCACCACCACGGTCACCGTGGCCGTGGGACCATCCGTCCCATCCGACACCACATACTCGAAGCTTCCCGGGCCCGAAGATCCCGTCGGTGCCGTGTAGACCACGAACGCACCGCTCACCACCACCGTCGACCCCGCCGGCAGCGCCGAACCCACCGACACGATCGTCAGCGGGTCGCCATCCAGGTCGCTGTCGTTGGAGAGCAACGTCCGCGACAGCACCTTCACCACCCGCGAACCCAACGCGCGATCCACCGTATCCAGCGAACCCACGGGCGGACTGTTCAAGGTCGCCGCGAACTGCGCCCACAGACCCGACTGCACCCGCAGCGTCGTGCCACCGGCCACCGTTCCCGCGACATCGGCGATTGCCTGACCCACCACCGTCTGCAGGACAGCCGTGCCCGAGGACGCCGTCCCGCCACCCGAGGTCACGGATCCGACGCCGGGTTCCAGCCCGGCAGCCTGGCCTGCCCACGCCAAAGCCACCGACGCGAAAAGCGCCCTCGAAAAGGACCTCATGGCTGCCCTCCTCCCGGCGCCGCAACAACAGCCGCCTGCTCGCCGGTGGCATCATCCCAATACCGACGCGACACCACCTGCCCGGCGTCGAGGACGACTTCAGCCTTGGGATTCCCGCTCGGGTACCACGACCGCGCCGTCCCGTGGGGTTCCCCGCGACGCATCTCCATTTCCTCGGCCAACGTCCCATTCGTGTGCCAACGCTGGAACCGTCCCTCCAGCACGCCCGCCTGCGTCGTCGCCACCGAATGCAAGGAGCCGTCGATGGACCACTTGGTCACCGTCCCCTCGCTCCGGCCGTTCACGAAGGACTCGCGCACCTGCGGGACCCCATTCGTGTGCCAACCCTCCGAAAGCCCGTGGAGGATGCCATTGGACACGAACGAGCGGGACCGCAGGATTCCACTGGCGTAGGCCTCGGTGAGCCAACCGCTGAACACCTCCGTCGTTCCCTTCCGCACCAACCGCCCTGCCTGCTGCTCCACCTCCATCGTCCGGACCACCGGCCATTCCTTCTCGGGCACGGGCCTGCTTTTGCCCTTCATGAGGGGCAGCATCAGGCCTCCCAGCAGCAATAGGCAGAAGGCCGCGACCGCACTGCGCGGCCAGCGGGCCACCTCAACGGTCGGATGCATAGGGGATGCCATCGGCAATCGGTTCGCGGACGCTCAATGCACCATCACCTTGAAGAACCGGGGCACCTCGCCGCCATCGGCCGCAGGCCCGACAGTCACCCGCACAGGCCGGACATCCGTGGCCACGTACGAGCCCTGCTCCGGATTCGTCCCCACCTGGAAGTTCACCGGACTCCAACTCTTCATGTCGTTCGACGCCTCGATCGTATAGGTCCGACCCCGGATCGCCGTGAACTCCAGCTGCGAACGCCCCGCCTCGACCCCGCGGATCGCCAGCGTGAACCCGTCTTCCGGATCAAACGCATACGTCCCCGCGAGATATTCCTCGAGGTTCGACATCCCGTCGCCGTCGTCGTCGCCGCCGGGGCGGATGTCGGCCAACGTCTTCGTGCCACCACTGGCGGCCATCAAGGTCCGTTCCCAGGCGTCGGGCATTCCGTCCCCGTCCAGATCCTCGCCCAGCGTGAGGTCCACGCGCGACAGGCCACCGGCCTTGGTCACCAGCGAAGCCACCCCGTTCATGTGGATCGGCACATAGGTCACGTTGCCGATCTTCACGCGCATCCGGAACGGCACCGCCGGCAACTGGGCCGTGGGCTTGTAACGCTGCGCCGTCACACCGCTGTCCAGCGGGATGGCCAGCCGATAATTCCCCTCGATGTCCGCCACGGAGGAGACCCCCGCCTTGGACACCGTGGTTCCGCCGACCTCCAACAGCACCTGCGCCTTCGGATCGTCCAGCGGATTGCCCTGCTCATCCCGGACCAGGCCATGGACCAGATGATGGGGCGCTGGCGGGAAGGCCAGCAGCACGCCGGACAACCCGACCACCACCGCACCTGCAACCCGGCGGACCCAGGGATTCGTCATTCGATGATTCATAAACTTCTGGGATCGCGGATCAGTTGCCCGAGTAGGAGTACGTCACGAAGTGCAGCTTGATGTCCTTCACCGACTGGCGGAACCGATCCAATCCCTCCTGCGGATTGGCCAGCAGCTCCCGACCCGGGATCACCAGCTTCCACTGGCTGTTCCAGACCGAGCGCCCGATCAGACGGCTGTTGGCAAACTGCGAACGCTGGAGCGTTCCGTTGCCCGTATAGATCTGCGGCGAGAACCACGTTGCCGAGGGCACCGGACGGAACGCCTGGTGCTTCCTCAGCTCGAACAGCGGTTCCGAGAGCGAATCCGCCGACTGATAGAGCTGCTTCGTCGTGAACTGCGATCCACCGATGTTGAACGGCATGGGGATGGCCAGGTCCTCGACCTGCCAGCTCCGGATCGTGCCCTGGTCCCCGAGCGGCGGACTCCGCATGGAATCCACACCCACCGGGATCAGGTAGACATAAGGAGTGGCCGACAGCCCCAGCGGATCCAGGAACCACGAACCGGGATCGGTTGGGGAAGTACCGCCACCGGTTCCCACGGCACCGCCATTCGCCGACGGCGTCGCCATCCCTCGATACCCTTCCAACGCGACGCCCACACTGTGGACCTTGGTGGCGAACGCCGTGGGGCTGAACTTGCTGTCGCCCGAGGCCAACGGACGCCCGAACAGGTTCAACCCATCGGTGACCGTCGTGGAGAACGTGAAGACCAAGCCCGGCACCGGCAACCCGCTGCCATTGTTGATCTGCATGCAGTGACGCCGGACGTCCGCGTCCTGCAAGAGGTCACCGCGATAAGCCTCGTTGAGCACATTCTTCCAGTTCGTATCCCCATCCGTGCCCGGGAGGATGCGGAAATTCTCCGTACGCAAGGAAACCGTGGTGCCGTAGGCATCCGGGTTGTTGAAGCCCAGGCGGCCGCGCAGGACCTCCCAGTCGGCCTTCATCTCGGCCAGGGCGCTGGACAGGCCCGGATCGCCGGTATTGCTGCCAGCGAACTGAGGCTCACCGGCCTTCATCATGCCCAGCGAGCGGGAAGAGACGATCCGGTTCACGAAGTCCCGGCCCGTGCTGGTTCCCAGCAAACCGGTCTCGTAGTCGTAGGCATTGGCCGCCATCAAGGCGTAGCGCGAGGCCAGATCCAGCAGGGTCTTGTAGCGCTCGAGCTTCTCGTTGCGGAACACCCGGAAGGCGGCATCCCGCGTCCGATAACCCTGCACGATGGACGCCGAGTGCTGACGGAAGGCCATCCGTTCGGCCTGGATCCGATCACCCTCCGCCAGAATGGCACGCAGCGCCCGCTTGCTCTCGTCAAAGACCAGCATCGCCCCCTGGATCTCATGGTATCGCTTCTGGCTCTCCTCAACCATCTGGTTGAACTCATGCGTCCAGAGTTCGAGCTCAATGTCCCGCTCCAAGACACCCAGAACATTCCACTCGACCACGTCCCGCGTGGTGTCCTGAACCTCCCGAAGGGTTTTGGTGAGCGTGTTCCGGAAGATCTGGAGCTTGTCGGATACCGATTTGGTGGTGCCGCCAGCCGCCTTGAGTGCCGCGCGCCCGGCCGACGTCAGGTCACCGCCGGAAGCCACGCCCGCGATGAAACCGCTGGGCAACGCTTCTGCGACGCCATCCGCTGTCAGGATGATGTCCTCCTGGATGGCATCCTGCACGATCTGGAATATCTCATTGGCGAATTCCGCCTTCCGAACGATGAACTCAGTGGACCAAAGCCCCGCTTCGATTCCCCGTTTCAAATCCCATCGAGCCTCATCCCGTTCAAAATTCTTGATGTACTTGAAGAGGCTGGCGTTTTCATTTTTCAGACTGTTGATGACTTCCGCCAACGCTCCGTGCGCATCAATCTGGTTGTTGATCTTGAGCTGAACCTTCCCGGGAGACATTCGAACTCCCTTCCAATCATCCGGCTTCGCCTGGAAGCCATGCGGGCCAAGTTGAAAGCTAAAGTACAATCGTGGTTTCGTTTCTTGCTGTCCGTTTCCGTTCACCATTTCGGCCACCTCCCTGTTTGTCACGACAACCATTCCCAACCCTTGGTTCCGATTCGTTGGGCTGATGGACGTGAAGGTGATCCGGAAATCCTGGGAGGTGCCGTAATCGGACGAGAGGTCCATCATTGGAAAGAACCACGATTCCGCGGTGGAGTAGTTCCAGACTTCCGGGAACGCGATTTCCACCGGATCCACAACGGAGAAATTGATGAAGTCCGGTCCTGCATAGCCCTGTTTGTAGGTCTTGCCTGGCCCGATATCATCGGGATATGGCGTTCCGTAGATTTCGATCAAGGCGTTGGTATAAGCACGCTCCTGGCTCAGGATCGATGCCTGCAAGGCCACCAGCGAGTCCTGCTCGCTCCGCATCATTCGGGTCACGTCCTTGGCATCGTCAAACGCGGAGACGGCATTCTGGAGCGCCAGGATCGCACGTTGATAGATCTGTTCGAAATGCGTACCGTTCTGGGCCGCACCGATCTGATTGGGATTGAGATCCAGGGCGAGGCCACCTTCAGAGATCCCCAGCGGCGAAAGTCCCCCTTCGCAATTATCCATCGACGTGTTCAACCCGGCCGCCAGCACCGCCAACTCGCGCAGTTCGGGCACCGTCGTCCGATCCACCTTCTGGATTCCCTCATGATTCGGGTCCGGATCCACGGCCGGAAGGATGGCATTGCCCACCACCCAGTTGACATAGGTGCCTTGCGAAACCCGACTGGCCCAATGGTCCGCACCCCAAGTCCGTACCGGGTGGTTGGTCATCCCGGTCGAGGTGTCGACATAGCTCCGCTGGGTATTCTCGCGGGTAGGTGAAAGATGGCTCCAACCGGCGCTACGCACGGTCCGGTAGTCCTTCCGCCAGGTCAGGTCGAACACCTGTCGCCCGGCCCGGGCCATGGCCGCAGCGGCCGTGGCGAACTTGCGCTCGTCCTGGTAGTCCACCGAAACCGGCTTGCCGAGGACGTTGACCGCCTCGATGCGCGG
>JAIXZE010000127.1 GCA_027489875.1 Verrucomicrobiales bacterium | reverse complement strand
GCCAATGATCTCGGCGGGGTAGCGATCCATGATGTTGCGAACCCAGCGAATCCAATCGGGAGCGGGGTTCTGGAGATGGCCGGCCAGGCCACAGACATCCGGGTGGTCGATGGGATTGCCTATGCATTGGATTCCGAGGAAGGGCTGGTGATTTTCGATGTTTCCGATGTGATCCGACCGGTTCGGGTCGGAGTGATACGGCTCGAGGGACAGGTCAATGCCCTGAGTGTGCTCGGCGGACTCGCGTATATCGCCGTAGGCACTGAAGGACTTCAGATTGTGGATGTGTCGAATCCGGCGAGGCCACTGACGATGGGGCGATGCCAAACTTCAGGAACGGCGGGCTACGTTGAAGTCGTCGGGACGACAGCCTATGTCGTCAACAATGGAGCGAGTTGGGTGACCGTGGACGTCAGCGATCCGCACAAGCCCGTGGTCTCGGCGATGGATCCGGATCCGGGGAATACCGGTTGCCATTCCCTCCGTCTCCGAGGGGCGCTGGCCGGCTTGACCCGTGGGGACCAAGGCGTGGTGTTCTATGAGGCGGACGCGACGGGAACCCTCACTCGACGTTCGAGCCTGGGGGTCGATGGTCACGCAGTCGGCATTGATTTGCAGGGGAGTTGGGCGTTCGTCGCCGCGGGCACTGCGGGGTTGCGGGTAGTCGACTTGAAGGATCCCGACCTTCCCATCCACGTCGCCGGGTTTTCTACGGGTGGCTTTGCCTCCGACGTTCGCGTTTCGGGGAACTACGCCTACCTGGCCTGTGGAATCCGGGGCTTGGTCATTGTCGACGTGAGTTCCCCTTCAAGTCCCAGACGGATCGCCAGTGTCTCGACTGCCGGACAGGCCTTGGCGGTGCGGGTGGTCAACGGAGTTGCTTACCTCGCGGACGGGGTTGGTGGCCTCCGGATTCTGGACGTCCAAGACAGCACAAGGCCTTTCATGCTCGGGGGATTTGCCAGTCAGGATGAGTGGAACGGGGGCGTCCTGGATGTGGCGGTGGAGGGCAATGTTGCCTCTGTCGCCGATGGCTTTGCCGGTATCCATCTGCTGAGCGTGAGCGATCCGACGCACCCAGTCCGCCTCGGTGGGCTTCAGGTGGATCACGCCCGAACGATCGCAACCAGGGCTGGACGTTCGTATGTGTCGGGACACCGGCTTCACAGCATTGATGTCAGCGATCTGACCGCGCCCGTGCTGATGGGAAGCACATCGGTTTCAGGAGCTGGATTTGACGTGAAGCTGAGCGGTGGGACTGCCTTCGTTGCCGGGGCCTATCACCTGAGGCTTTTCGATATCTCGGGTCCAAAAGCACCGGTGGCCCTTGGGGAACTGTCCATCGTTGATGCTCGAGATGGCAGCGCCGTCGAAGTGCTTGCCGACCGGGCCTATCTTGCTGCCGGGTCGGCCGGACTCCTGGTGGTTGATGTCAGTGATCCTCTGAAACCCAATCGTTTGGGAGGGTTCAAAACCGCCGGCAGCGCGGTGGGAGTAAAGCTGGTTGAGGATCTGGCCTATGTTGCTGCTGGGACTGGCGGACTGCACGTGATTGACGTAGGGAATCCAACGAATCCGGTTTCGGTTGGGACCTCTTCGGTGCCCGGCTTCGTGACCGATGTAGAGGTGATCGGAAGCACGATTTACCTCACCGACAGGGATCGAGGACTCCGTATCCTGGAGTCACGGCTGGGCTCGCCGCAGACGTTGCTTCGTTCCTTGCCCGCGGTGTTGTCCACTTCGGATTCTCCCTTGGTATTGCCCCCAATGTCAGAGGCCGGCCTGCCGGTCCGCTATTCGATGGTGAGTGGTCCCGCAATCCTCATGGGAAACCAGCTGATTCTGACGGGACCGGGAACTGTGACGCTTCGCGCCGAGCAAGCGGGCGATGCACAATTCCTGCCGGCATCGATGGAGCGGACCTTCAACGTCGTGGTGACGCCCCGCCTGAGTATCCGGGCGCGGGCAGATGGGATCCGCCTGGATTGGCCTGCCGGGGCCGTCGACTACTCGTTGGAGTTCCTGGAACGATTGGGCACCGATGCGGTCTGGCAGTCGGTGGTCCTACCCGTGGAAGAGATTGGCGAAGTCCGCGGCGTCGAGGTGAAGGCAAGTGAAGGCACGAGGTTCTATCGACTGCGACGGCGGTAGGCGCGCGGATTTGCCAAAGGCATCGTTTGAACCGGGACGGCAATCGTTCCAGAGAGGAAAAGTGCCCGACGAAGAAGGGGCAATGGGGGCTGAGGCCGGCGAATTCAGCGGGTCACCCAGCCCCGCACGGCGAAGCCGACGGCTGTCCCTGCGGCGAGGACGATCCAGAACATTCCGGGCGGACGCCCCTCCAGGCCGTGCTGGACGTTCATGCCCAGCAACGTCGCCATCGCGGTCAACGGCAGCGCAAAGGCTGCGAGGATGTTGAGCTTGTGCTGTGCCGTGGCTTGTCGGGCCGCCTGTTCCTGGTTCAGTTCCGAGTTGCGGGCGATCCGGTAGTCCATCCGCATGCGCGCTTCCGACAGCAGGAGATCGAAGCCCCTCGAGATCTCGTAGGCCTCGTCGCGCAGAGAGATCAGCACCCGATCCTCCTTCACCAGATCCCGCGCCGACTGCAGCGCATCGGCCAGATGGGCCATTGATCGCTGGAGCGGTCCCAATTCACCGAGCACGCCGAAGATCTCGTCGGCTCCCTGAGCCGCCTCCGTGCGCTCGTCGAGGGCGTCGAGACGCTCCCGGTAATCAGCCAGCAGGCGGCGGGTCCGCATTTCGCCACCCTCGAATCCATTGACGAGCAGTTGTCCCTCCGGCTTGCGGAGCAACAGCACCGCTTCGCGCTCGGTTGAACCAGGAGCCGGCGGCGCGTGGAGGATCACCAGCAGGTGTCCGCCCCCGGAAATGGCACGCTGCCGGCCATAGGTCGTCTCGCCGAGCCTCGACTCAATCTCCGGCGGCAGCGTCCAGTTGTACGACTTTCTCTTCATGGGCTCATGATGCGCCGAGGCTGACGGGTGCTGGATACTTGAATCTCCTTGGTGCGGATCCATTCCAGCCACGTCCCATGCCACAACTCTGCCCGCGCAGATTCGTCACCCGATTGTCGCCTGTGCCGTGAGCCTGTTGCTGTGTCAGGAAATCTTCGTGCCTTCGCGGCGTCCTGCGCCCATTCAGGGCGCGGATTGTTGGGAACCTACGCTCCCGGGGTTCCACCCCGGGCTTTCACCGTTTGCCCCGTTGGGGCGAGCGCGTCGTGATGGGAAACAACGCGCAATCGCTGGGGGGATTTCTCAAAGCGTCGTCTGTCGTGGGTTGCGCCCGGTGTTGCCGTAAGTTGGCCGGAGATCATCGATCAGGCCTAGGCCTGATCGTGCCAGTGCAGGCCTTCGGGCAGGGTGAAGCCGGCGTACTCGATGTGCAGGATGCGGCGGTGGCGGTCGGCGGTGGAGCGGGCGGATGCGTGGAGGAGCAGGGGGCGCATCAGCAGGACATCTCCGGCCGAGGCGCAGCACAGGAACTCGGGCTGCCGTTCCCGCCATTGCTGGATCTGCGCGGGATCGAGTCGGCCGCATCGATGCGAGCCGGGCAGGACCCGGAGCGCGCCGTTCGAAGCGTCGGTGGGATCGAGGTGAAGGCGGACGGTCAGCATCTGCTCCAGCAAGGCGACCGGAGGCTGGACGTGGGTGATTCCGTCCTTGGTGCTCCACGGTCCGAATCCAGGGACTTCCGCGGGTTCGCGCAAGGCGATGGTCAGGTCCTGATGCCAGGGGACGAGCCAGTTCGTGTCGGGTGACTTGTCGAAGTAGATCGCACGGGTCGGGACGGGCGGGGCGGGAAGGTGTGGGCGGACGAGGTCGAGGATTGTGGGAGAGGAAGCCAGGGCGGCGACAGTGGGATTCGACAGGAGGCCGCGGCGGCCCGGGCCGGTCGCTGGCCCGAGTGCCGCGAGGAGATGGGACTGCTCCGTGGCATCGAGAACGTCCGCGATCTGGGAGAAGCCGACGATGGTCATTCCGATCATCGCGGGTCGGTGACCTGTCCCAGGAACAGGCAGGCTCCGGAGGTCCGGTGCTGGATGGCGAAGGCGAAGGGGCGATCGATCCGGACGACCACCGGCTTCGGCTTCTCGAGGATCGCGGTCGCTCGGGCCATGATGACGGCCGTGGCGGCTGCGGCTTCCGTTCCTTTCTCGTCGAGTTGGAGGAAGGTCTTGTGGACGACCTCGGAGATCAGGAGGCGATCCTTGGACGGGTTCGCCATCCGGCTGAAATCCGCCGAGCCCGGCGGGAGATCGAACGCGGTCTTCAGTCCCAGCGATTGCAATTGGGTGCTCAGCGCGATGCCGTCCGGTTCGAGCTTGAGCTTCGGCAGGAACAGGTCGACCTCGGTGCCCGGCAGGTGCTGGCAGGTAGTGAAGGTTTCGGTCGTGAGTTGCCCCACCACCGCGGCGAGACCCTCGGGGGCCTTGGGAACGAAGGCCAGGAACTGCAGGTCACAGCCGCGGTACGGGATGCTGACGGCGTGGAAGGAACCGAAATCGCGGTAACCGTAATGCGCGACGTCATGCAGCGTCGGGACGGGGACCGTGGCCCCGCCGTTGACATGAAAGGGGCGGGCCTTGGTCTCGCGCTTTGCGAATTCCTTGCCCCAGGCCGCCTTCAGGTGGAGGGCGTTGGCGAGCACCAGACGGGTGTCGGCGTTCAACAGGCCCGGTGGGATCAGGTCGCGGATGCGGTCCTTGGTTTGTTGCTCGACCCACCCGTTGATGTGCCGGGTTACGGCGTCGGATTTGGCGAAGTCGATGGGTTCCAGCGGCGCGCCGTATCCGGTGGCGAGGGTATTCAGGAAGGGCTTCTCGAAGGTGAAGCCTTTGCTGCCAAAGAGGCGGTTGGCGATGTTGAAGGCGAAGGTGCCGTCAGAGGCGGCCGCCTCGGCGGTCAGCGCCTCGGAGATCTGGCGGAATCCGGCGTGGAGGTTGGTCTCGTTGCCGTCGTAGTGCAGGACCTTCGCCATTTCATTCCGCGTGGTGCCCGCGGATCCGGCGTAGGTCATCGCGAGCGCGGTCTGGATCGACCAGGGCGAAAGGAGAAGGTTCTTCGTGGGTTGGGTCGCGAGCTGGCGGTGCAGGTCGAGACCCAGCTGGTTGACGGCGTGCACGGCCGGATTGGGCGGGCCCACGGGTTCGGCGTGGGCGATGGAAGCCAATCCACAGGCGGCTGCCACGGAGCTCAGGGTGCGCAGGACGGTCGCGTTCATGCCGGGATAACGTGGGATGAAAGGAAACCTTAGATGGATTCCTCCGACGTCGACGGGGGAACCGTGTGGTAGATCCGTTCGAGGGTCGGGATGTAGCGGGCACCGGCGCCGGGCTTGAAGCTTTCGAGTTCGCGGATGCCGCTGGAGGAGACGTGCTGCAACTCGGCGGCGATCCACACGATCTGCGTATCCGGACGCAGGTCGTTCAGGAACCGGGCGAAACGCAGTTCGGCTTCCAGGTCCGTGCCGTCGCGCACCCCGCGCACCACGGTGACGGGATGGTCCAGTTCGCCGATGTAGTCGGAGAGCAGGCCGCCGAATCCGGTGACCTGATGGAACCGGAGCTGCGACTGGAGCCGGGCGAGACGTTCGGCCATGGCTTCGCCGGCGCCCGGTTTCTGACGGTTGATGCCGACGGCAAGGATGATCTTGTCGAAGGCCTTCTCGGCCTGCCGGAGGATGGAAAGGTGGCCGAGGTGGAACGGGTTGAAGGAACCCGGGTACAGCGCGATGCGCGGCGTCAACGAGCCCAGCAGGTCGAGGCATTGGGTCGTCCCGGCGCTGTGGTCGGGAAAGGTCCGGGCCCAGCGCTTGAGGAACTCCGCGCGCTTCTCGCGGTAGGTCGCGAACGGCAGCCACTGGTACTCCCGGAAGATGGCCTGTTCGTAGCGCACGCGTTCCGACAGGGGACAGCTGTTGTCCAACGGGTAGGTGTCGAGGGCGAAGAAGCGTCGGGTGAGTTCGGATTCCGGCGGAGTCTTCCACGCGGTGGCCCGGATGGTTTCGGCGATCTGGCGGGCCGGCGAGCTCTCGGGCTGCGCAGCGTGTGAAAGCCAGAGCTGCGCGCTTTCCTCCTCGTTGGTCCCCGAGGTCGGATCGTAGATCGCATCGTGATACAGCGCGGTCAGCAGCAGGGCGCTGCGGGCGGCGGAGGGGGACTCGGCCTTGATGGCGTCGACCAGCCAGCGGAGGTGTCCGACCCCATGCCAGTAACGGTGACGCTCGGACCAGCGTCGGGCGAGCTCGGCGACGGCGGATGCCGGATCGCGCAGGCTTTCGCGTGGCAGCCAGGAGTGGATCCAGGCTTCAAGGGAATCGGTGGGAGTGGACATGGCTCGGCAACGCGGGCTCCGGCGCTGGCGCCCTGTTGTCGATGCGGCAGGGCGATCGGCGGCTGAACCCGAAAGCCGACGGAAGCGGATTGGCTGAAATATGGCGAGCCTTTGATTGGGGCGGTAGAGAGGTTGATCACTCGACCGTGCGCACGAATGGGGTGAGCGCGCGGTGCCAGTCTTCGGGGTGATGCCGGAGCGCGGGTTCGTGACCCAGTTGCGGAAACGACTGGAAGTGTTTGGGCCCAGCGATGGCGTCGAAGACCTGGCGAGCCTCGTTGACCCGGGCTCTCGGGTCGTCGGTCCCATGCAGGAAGAGCGTCGGGCATTCCACGGCGGCGGCGTACTCGACCGGGTTGTGGCTGAAGGCATCGAACCCCGCCTGTTGGCCGCCCCAGAAGACCAGCAGTTCGGCGCACGGAAAGGACGGAACGCCCATGGCCTCGAATCGGTGCCGGACGGTGTCGAGCATGTTGTTGAACACGGCTTCGAGCACGATGCCATCCGGTCGTGCCCCGTGGGCGTGGATGGCGCCCAGGATCGCCGCGGCTCCCATCGACTGGCCATAGAGGATCATCGGGTGCCCGGGCCAATTGGTCCGGGCAAAGGCGAGGGACCGGGCGACGTCGACTCCTTCTTCGAATCCGACGGTGGTGTGGGATCCGGTGGATTCGCCCGAGCCACGGAAGTCGACGAGCAGGACCGAGAGTCCCATTTCAAGGAACGCGCGGGCTTCGGGTTGCATGCTGCCCTTTTCCCCGGCGTATCCATGGAACAGCAGGACCATCGGACGTCGCGGTGCGCCGGCGCAGTGCCATGCGCCGAGCCGGATGCCCGGGTCGGATTCAATGGTGAGTGCTGTGCAGCCTGGGCCGATGTCCGCCGGTTGGAGGGTGGTGCGCGGGCGTGGAATGCGGACGCCGTTCACGAGGACTCCCAGCTTCTCGGTGAACCCCAGCGTTTCGGGTGCGCCGGAACGAATCGCGCCCGCGGTGAAGTGCATCATCGAACGGGCATGGCGGTACGCGAGGACGTTCAGGGCGACGCCGAGGACCGACAGCACCGCGAGACCGATGAGGAGGGCTCGTCGCAGACGCGGATCGCGGAGGAATCGGATCTTCATGGGGTGGTTCGTTGCCGAGCCTGAAACCGTCAGCACAAGGCAGGTGCAGCCGTGGCGGAGGGCAAAGTCTCCGGGAGCGCATGATGGTGCAAGTGTCGGGGAGTACCCGCTCGGCGGGAGGGCGCGTCTTGAGCGTCTTGATACTGCCCTCGGAAGGAACGGGGTGGCGACGTCCTCGTCGCCGTTCCAAAGCCATTCCCAATGGCGATGAGGACATCGCCGCCCCGAATCCCTTCCGAAAGGGGGCAGTGTCAAGATGCGCCCTCGGCGGGAGTCCCGTGAAAGAAGAAGCATTTTCCATGAACATGGGGCGGTCTCACGCGAAGAAGGCGGGGGCGCAAAGCAGTCGGTTGAAGGGGACGTCGCGGGTGAATCGAAAGCTGGCTGGATATCGAACGGGAATCCGCGGGATCCGCGTTCCGCGCTTTCGGCCCGGCTTTACGGCTTATCCGATTCCCGTTCCTTGGCGCTGTCGGGTGACGGAGAAGCGATCGGATGGTGTGGGGCGTGTGGGAAGGGGTTCTGTCGCCCCGGCCGGGGCTGGTTATTCACGGGGGACGAAACCCAGCGCTCACGCGCTGGGCTATCATCTGCCGGCCCTCCGGGCCTGGGGCCACGGATTGGGGGCAGGGTTCGTGTCCTTCGCAGCGCTCACGCGCTGGCTCCGGCCGTTGTGCCCCCCCTTGCGCCGACATCCGGAAGAATGGTTCATTGGCCCCAACATGAAGGAGCCCTTGCCCATCCATCGCTGCCCACGGGACGGAGAGATCCTGTCGAGTAACGAGGTGAATGGTTTCCGTTACTGGAGATGCGAGCGGTGTTTCGGGTTCTGGATCCCGGGAGCGGTCCTGCATCGCGTGATGTCCCAGAAGGGAATCTCCGGGCTGTGGACGGCGCGGCGGGGCGATCGATCCCAACTGAAGTGTCCGGAATGTCAGGAGAGCTGCGAGGACGTGCTCGTCGATGGACATCGCCTCGACGTGTGTTCCGGTTGTCGGGGCGTGTGGTTGGATGCTGGGGAGGTCCAGAACCTGCGGCAGCATTTCCTTGAAGGATCGGCGGTCGTGGGTGCGGATGCGGCGCGGCCGTCTGGTCGGGTCGAGGTCACCTTTGGTGTCGTGGAAGTCATCGGGGAGGTGGCGGTCATGATCCTACCCCATTGAGGGCGGACGGGGGAGCACCGG
Organism: Verrucomicrobiales bacterium; assembly: GCA_027489875.1. GTDB lineage: Bacteria > Verrucomicrobiota > Verrucomicrobiia > Limisphaerales > UBA9464 > UBA6176. The sequence continues at coordinate 6,054 of JAIXZE010000127.1, read as the reverse complement.
TCGTGATCAGGCGGTGAAGTCTTGTTGGCTATGGAATGAACATTAAGCCTATGAAACTCCTCTGGTTCTGCGTCTTTATCCTGTGTTCCTGTGCGACCAGAAGTGCTGGAAACATACCTCTCAGTGTGGTCGGGGATGTGGTGAATCCTGGAATCTACTATCTCCGCGATTTCGATTCCTTGGTAGTTCAGGATATTGTTGAGGTTGCTGGAGGGGTAATCGCCAAGGAGCGTGGCAGTCGGCTATCGGTCGGTTTTATTCAGCTCGAGAATCCGGTGTCGGGTGAGATCCGGATTTACGAAAAGGACTTTTCGACTCCATTGAGCCGCCTTGGGATTGATCTCGCTCAATTCCAGAAACTGCGAGTCTATGGTGGGCGACTCTGATTTCTTCCCGGGAGAGCCAACAGAGACCAACCTGATGTTGCATTATTTCGAGTGGTTGAAACTTCGATTCAGTGGGAGCAACTCGCCTCTGAATCGTGGACGGAAGCCGAGCGGATTCAGGGGCACTGGAATCAGCAGGCTTCGCGGCTTTGCGGCTTATCCGATTCCCGTTCCTTGGCGCTGTCGGGTGACGGAGAAGCGATTTGGAACGGGGTGGCGATGTCCTCATCGCCTTGGGAATTGGCGAGAGAGGGCAACGAGGACGTAGCCGCCTCGTTTGAGCAGCGGGCATGTCGATCTGCGCCTTCACGGCAGGGGGCGCATCTTGACACTGCCCCCTCTTGGAAAGGATGCGGGGCGGCGATGTCCTCATCGCCATGGTAATGGCTCTGGAACGGCGACGAGGACGTCGCCACCCCGTTCCATGCGGGGGCAGTGTCGATCTGCGCCTTCACGGCAGGGAGGGGGCAAATCCTCGTTGATCGGGGACTGTTTCGTTGGCAAGGGTCCCAGAAACCGGGATCGGTCCCGTGGTTTGGAACCGGCATCCGGGCATCGTGATTGATCATGAACTTCACCCGAATCCTGACTCTCGGCTTGTTGTCCTGTTTCGTCCTCAGCGTCGATGCGCGAGGTCAATCCAACGTGGATCCGGTCGCGCTGGAGCGGTTGCTGTCTGCGGCCGAATCGAAGCAGAGCAATGCCCTGTTGGTGCATCAGCACGGCAAGCCGGTTTCAGAGAAGTTCTTCAAATCCTCGGACAAGCGCATCTACCTCTTCTCCGTGACCAAGGCCTTTACCGGGCTGGCAGTGGGCCTCGCATGGGACCGCGGTCTCATACCGAACATCGAAGCACCGGTTTCGGACTATTATCCGGAGGCGGCAAAGGATCCGCTGATGGCACGCGTGCGGATTCGGCATCTGCTGCAGCACACGTCTGGAATCACCACGACCCAGGGTTCCGGGGACATTTATCCGCAGCGTGACTTCGTGCGTTTCGCGCTGGAATCCCCGGTGGTGACGCCGCCCGGCGAGGTTTACGCCTACAACAACCGGGCGATCAACCTGCTTTCCGGCATCGTGGCCAAGGTGACCCGGAAGAGCATGGAGGAGTTCCTCGCGGAGCAACTCTTCCAGCCATTGGGCATTCGCAGTTATCGGTTTGGTCGGGACAAGGCGGGGAACACCTGGGGCATGGACGGCCTCGAACTGAAGGCGAGCGACCTGATCAAGGTTGGGGATCTTCTGGCCAGTCGCGGACGATGGAATGGCCAACAGATCATTTCGGAGCGCTGGCTGGATCTTGCCATGCAAGGCAACCTGATCCGGTTGCACCGAAGCGCGCCAACCGGATTGGGTTTGTTCAGCCTCGATGTGGATGGAGGGGTTTCCATTGATGCGGGAACGCTCGATTCCCTGAGTCGCGTCGGTCTGGACGAAAGGCTGGCAGCCCGGCTTCGGCCCTTTGCCGGCCGTGAGTTTCCGAAGGCATCCGAGCTGGGCTCCGCGCTGCATGAGGTCTTCCAGCCGACCGAACTCGAGGCCATCGCCGCTGCCGGAGGGCGAGCCATGATTCCACTTTATCGGAAGTCGAAAGGCCGGCGGTTGGTGTATCACGACGGCGATCTGGGCAATTACCTGATCGTCGTTCCAGAGGCGGGGCTTTGCGTGGTCCGGACCATCGATGAACGACGGGGGCGCGGAAAACCCAACGCTTTCGAGGAAATCTACGGTCTGACCCATCAGCTTTTGCCGGCATCGAAGTAGCCTCCGCTGTCTCGCGGCTTGTCTGATGCAGGTTTGAGGGCGCAGGATGTTGGGGTTCCCGTTTTCACGTGGTTCCAATCCCAGAGTCTGGATTCCTCTCATGAAGCTGACGATGGCCCTTCCGCGGTGGTTTGCGCTGTGCGCGGTGCTGACCCCGTTCCTCCTGCGCGGTGCCGAGCGGCCCAACATCCTGTTCATCATGACCGATGACCACGCGTTCCATGCGTTGTCGTGTTACGGCTCGAAGGTGAACGAGACGCCGGGGCTGGATCGGATCGCCCGCGAGGGCGCGCGATTCGCGAATGCCTTCGTCGTGAATTCCATCTGTACGCCGAGTCGCGCGACGTTGCTGACGGGGAAGTATTCGCACGCCAACGGCAGTCCGGTGTTCAACCGCTTCAACGGGGCCCAGGATCATGTGGCGCGTCGCCTTCGCGACAGCGGGTATCACACAGGCATGGTCGGCAAGTGGCACCTGGGTTCGGATCCGACCGGCTTCGACCGCTGGATCGTGCTGCCCGGCCAGGGAGCGTACAACAACCCTGCGTTCCTGACGCCCAATGGGCGGCTGACGGTTTCCGGGTACGCGACGGACGTGATCACCGACCTCGGGATCCAGTTCCTGGAGACGCGTCCCAAGGACAAGCCGTTCTTCCTGATGCTCCACCACAAGGCACCGCATCGGGACTGGACCCCGGATCCGAAGAACCGGGCCCGTTTCAAGGACAAGGTCATTCCCGAGCCGCCGACGTTGTTCGATGACTACGCGACGCGGCCGGCGGCGTTGCCGGAGAACCACCAGACGATCGCGCGGAACCTGACGCATCGGGACCTGAAGATGGAACCTCCCGCAGAATTGAAGACGCCGGCGGAGCGGAACAAGTGGTGGGGCGTGGTCCCCACCGAGGTGGCCGTGACGCAGCCGGACGGATCGGTGAAGACGCTCACCGGGAAGGAACTCACGCGCTGGAAGTATCAACGGTACATGCAGGACTACCTCGCGTGCGTGCAGGGCGTGGACGACAACATGACGCGGCTCCTGGATCACCTCGATCGCACCGGGCTCTCGAAGAACACCGTGATCCTGTACACGTCGGACAACGGCTTCTTCCTGGGCGACCAGGGCATGTACGACAAGCGCTTCATGTACGAGGCGTCGTTGCGGATTCCCTTGCTGGCCCGGTGGCCGGGCGTGACGCGTCCGGGCACAGTCCCGGAAGGGATCGCGTTGAACGCGGATTTTGCACCGACCTTCCTGGAGATCGCCGGGTTGCCGGTTCCTCCCGAGATCCACGGTCGCAGCCTGGTGCCGTGGCTGAAGGGGGCAGCGCCGGCGGATTGGCGCACGTCGATGTACTACCGCTACTACCACGATCCGGGGCATCACAACACCCGCCAGCATTACGGGGTCCGGACGCGGACCCACAAGCTCGTCCATTACTCGAAGAAGGGTGCGTGGGAGCTTTTCGATCTGACGAAGGACCCGCAGGAACAACGGAACCTCATCGACGATCCCGCGCAGGCGGCGACCGTGCAGCAGCTGAAGGCGGAGTTGGCGCGCCTGCGCAAGGAACTGGGCGACGACGACCGGTTCGCCAATGACCTGCCCAAGGATGATGTCGACGGGGGATTCGCGGACCATGGGCAACTGGGCGAGCGCACGGCGGCGCAGGCGATCGAAGCGTCCGTGGATCGGAAGCCCTGAGTTTCAAGATTGAAATCCTGTGGAGTGCGCCGGGTGGGGGCACCCGGCCTTCAGTTGGATTTCCCATTTACCAAGGCACCCGGCCGGCAGGTGAGTCGCCAGTTTCCAGATTGAAGGCCGGGTGCCCCACCCGGCGAACCCCACGCTTCAAACTTGAAGCTTCAAACTCCGGCTCGCCTCGCCGGCTGTCGGATTTCCGGGTTGATGCTACGGTCGGCCCGCTTGAGGACGATCATCCATTGGTTTCGCCGCGATCTGCGCGTTTCGGACAACACGTCGCTGCACGAGGCGTTCACCCGTTCGCAGACGGTGATCCCGTTTTTCTGCTGGGATGACGCGATCCTCCGGGCTCCGGACGTGGGCGCGGCCCGCGTGGCTTTCCTGCTGCAGTCGCTCGAATCGCTCGCGCGGAACCTCGAAGCCTTGGGCCACCGGTTGATCGTCCGTCGCGGCGCGCCGCATGAGCAGTTGGCCCTGCTGGCGCAGGAAGCCAAGGCGGAGGCGGTGTTCGCCAATCGGGACTATGAGCCGTACTCGCGCGAACGGGACGTTCGGGTGCAACAGGCGTTGGGTGCGGTTGGTGTCCAGTTCCAGTCCTTCAAGGATTCCGTGGTGTGGGAGGAACGCGAGGTCCTCACCGGGACCGGCGGGGTGTACACGGTGTTCACCCCGTACTCGAAGGCGTGGCGCTTGAGGGCGCGTCCCGAGCCGCGTCCCCGTCTCGCCGCGGCCAAGTCACCTCTGCCTGCAACGATCTCCTCGCTGCCGTTGCCTGCCGCCAGTGCGGATCTCGGGCATCCGCTGGGACACGAGCTGTTCCCCGCGGGCGAAAAGGCGGCCAAGGTCGCCCTCGACGCCTTCGTGGAACGGAAGGTCTTCGGCTATGCCACCGGACGGGATCATCCGGCGGATGACACGGGAACATCGCGCCTCTCGCCGCACCTGCGGTTTGGGACGATCAACGTCCGGACCCTTCTGAAGCGGTTGGGCGAGGCGCGATCGCGCGCGACCTCCGAGGACGAGCGCCGCGGGTGCGACATCTGGGAGAGCGAGCTGATCTGGCGTGAGTTCTATGCCCAGATCCTGGTCAACCACCCGCATGTCGCGAAGGGTGCCTTCCGGCCCGAGTACGACCGTCTGGAATGGTCGGGGCGCGAGGAGTGGTTCCAGGCGTGGTGCGCCGGCATGACGGGATATCCGATCGTGGATGCCGCCATGCGTTGCCTGAACGCGACCGGATGGATGCACAACCGGCTGCGGATGGTGGTGTCGATGTTCCTGACGAAGGATCTGCTGATCTCGTGGCAGCGTGGCGAACGGTACTTCATGCAACGGTTGGTCGACGGCGATCTCGCCGCGAACAACGGCGGATGGCAATGGAGCGCCGGAACAGGCACGGACGCTGCCCCGTATTTCCGGATCTTCAATCCGACCTCGCAGGCGGAGAAGTTCGACGCCGACGGTCGGTTCGTACGCCGGTGGATTCCGGAGTTGTCCGGTGTCCCGGACGATGCCGTGCATGAACCGTGGAAGAACCCGTTGTGGTTGTCCCGGGGGCGGTATCCCCGGCCCATCGTCGATCATGCGGTACAGCGGGAACGGTGCCTCGCCATGTACAAGGCGGTGAGGGGGTGAGGGGGGGAGGGGCGAGTTTTCAGTTCCAAGTTTCAAGAGCCCCCACATGGAACTGGGTGGCGACGTCCTTGTCGCCGTTCCAAAGTCATTCCCAATGGCGATGAGGACATCGCCGCCCCGACTTCTTTCCAAAAGGGAACTGTGTCTGGGTCGTTGACTTCGGTCTTTTGTTGGACAGGATCCTGTCCATATGAAGGCGATCACCTACACCGCAGCCCGCGAGGGGTTGGCGGCAGCGATGGATCAGGTCTGCCAGGATCGTGCTCCCATGATCATCACGCGGAACCGCGACCAGGCGGTGGTGCTCATGTCGCTGGATGATTACGAGGAATTGGAAGAGACGGCGCACCTGCTTCGGAGTCCGGCGAACGCACGTCGATTGCTCGAGGCCATCCAGTCGCTGGAGAGCGGAAAGGGAATCGAGCACAAGCTCCCCGCGGATGCATGAGACTGATCTTCGCTGAAAACGCGTGGGAGGATTACCTCTACTGGCAACGCACCGACCCCAAGCTCGTGCGAAGGATCCACGAACTGATCAAGGACACCATCCGCCACCCATTC
>JAIXZE010000252.1 GCA_027489875.1 Verrucomicrobiales bacterium | reverse complement strand
TTGATGGCGTAACTGGTGTTCGTCACCGCAGCGTCCTGAACCCGCGGAATCCAGAACTTCGTGACCGGACAAACGAGCACCTGCGGTGTGCGGAAATCGCCGGCCATGACCTTGAACACCCCCGGATGGAGGGCGAGCACCCCTTCGACCACCGGGACCTCCTCGTTCTCTTCCTGCACTCCCCCCTGCGCACGCGACACCTGCTGCGGGTAACGGTCGAAGTGATCGTTCGCGTAGGAATGCAGGATGATGGAAACCTGACGGAGGTTGCCCGTGCACCGCGTCCTTCGGCCGTTCTGAATCACCTTGGTGACCGATGGAACCATCATGGACGCGAGGATCCCGATGATCGCGCAAACGACCAGCACCTCGGTCAGGGTGTATCCCCGGCAGCGTTGAAAGGGTTTCGAAAGCCGCATGCTCGTAAAGGAGCACAACCCGGGCCGAAATTCCAAGCGATGGTTCACTCCCTTGGGGCGAACGGGCGCATCTGGACACTGACCCCAAGCATCGGGGTGGCGACGTCCTCGTCGCCGTTCCAAAGCCACTCCCAATGGCGATGAGGACATCGCCGCCCCGAATCCTTTCCAAAAGGGGGCTGTGTCCAGATGCGCCCCGGGCGCGCTCCATCAGACATTCGTCATTCCACTCCCCAACTCTGCCGTGGCAGGCTTACAGCCATCACCATGACACCCGCAGATTGGAAGCTCGTTGCCCTGGCGCTGGTCTCGATCGGCGTCCTCGTCCTGCTGGTCACCCGCATCAAGATCAACGCCTTCATCGCCCTGGCGGCCGCCGCCCTCGTCGTGGGCACCGGCTCCGTCTTCTGGCTCCGGGTTCCCGCCCGCACCGCGACCGGCGCCATCCTCAAGGCGGCCGATGGATCCACGAGTTCCTATACCATGCTGAACGTGGTGGAGTCGTTCAGCGCCGGGCTCGGCGGCGCGCTGGGCGGCGTCACCGCCATGGTCGTGCTCGGCACGATGCTCGGGAAACTCCTCGCCGAATCCGGCGGTGCCGAGGTCCTTGCCCAGCGGTTCATCGACTTCTTCGGGCCCAAGCGCATCCAGCTTTGCATCATGGCGCTGGCACTGACGATCGGCCTCACGACCTGGTTCGCCGTCGGCCTCGTGTTGCTCGCCCCCATCGTCCTGACGCTGACCCATCGCACCAAGCAACCGTTCCTCCTGCTCTTCCTGCCGCTGCTTTCCTGCCTCTCGGTGATGCACGGCGTCATGCCACCGCACCCCGGCCCCGTCATCGCCGCCAAGGAACTCGCCGTCGACATGGGCCGCGTCCTCTTCTGGGGTTTCATCATCGGCATCCCAACCGCCGCCGTCGCCGGCCCCATCTACGCCCGCTTCATCGTGAAGCGCGTCCATACCGAAGCCCCCGCCGTACCGGACAAGTCCCGCACGCTCGAACCCGGCCGATCCCTGCCCGGATTCGGCATGACGATGTTCACCATCATCCTGCCAGTCGGCCTGATGCTCATCTCCACCGCCGCCGAACTCATCCTTCCCAAGGGCGATCATCTCCGTGAGAGCCTCTCCTTCATCGGCGGTCCGTTCATGGCCCTCCTCATCGCCGTCCTCTTCGCCAGCTGGTCCCTCGGTCTCCGCTGCGGTTACACCGGCGCGCAGGTCCTCAAGTTCACCGAGGTCGCCGTCGCCTCCATCGGCATGACTCTCGTTGTCATCGGCGCCGGCGGCGGATTCGCCCGCGTCCTGCGCGACAGCGGTGTCGCCGAATCGATCGGACATTTCGGGGCCTCCGCCAAGCTGTCTCCCCTGCTCTTCGGCTGGGTGATCTCGGCCTTCATCCGCGTGGCCACCGGCTCCGCCACCGTCGCCATCACCACCGCCAGCCTCCTGCTCCCCGACTACCTCAAGTCCCAGGGCATCACCCTCGACGCCGACCATCGCTGTCTCGTCGTGGTGGCCATCGGCTGCGGCTCGCTCTTCCTGTCGCACCTCAACGACGCCGGCTTCTGGATCGTGAAGGACTGCCTCGGTCTCTCTGTTCCGCAGACCCTCCGCACCTGGACGGTCTGCGAGACCATCGTCGGTGTCGCGGGCATGCTCTTTTCGCTGATTGCCTACAGCCTGATCTGATCCCACCGCCACCGAATCACCCAAACCCCGCCGACCCATGAAACCAACCCGCCGCCAATTCATCGCCGCCGGACTGGCGGCGGCACCCGTCGTCGCTCTCGCCCAGTCCTCCTCACCGGCATCGACAACCCCGGGCCCCGCCCGTCCCGCCAGCATCCCCACGTCCGGCGGATTCGCGCAAAAGAGCCGCATGAAGCTCGGCACCGTCACCTACAACCTCGCCAAGGACTGGGACATCGCCACCATCATCACCAACTGCTCGAAAACCGGGTTTCAGGGCGTCGAACTCCGCACCACCCACAAGCACGGCGTCGAAGTCACCCTCTCCACCGCCGAACGCGCCGAAGTCAAACGCCGCTTCGCCGATTCCCCCGTCGAACTCTATTCCCTCGGTTCCGCCTTCGATTACCACACGCCCGACGCCTCCCGTCTGCGCGCGGACATCGAGGCCACCAAACAATACCTCCAACTCGCCCACGACGTCGGCGCTTCCGGCATCAAGGTCCGACCCAACGGCCTTCCCAAAGAGGTCCCCGAAGAAAAGACCCTCGAACAGATTGGACGTTCCCTCCGCGAACTCGGCGAGACCGCGGCCGGTCTCGGACAACAGGTCCGGCTCGAAGTCCACGGCTCCGGCACCTCCGCCTTGCCCCGCATCCGCCGCATCATGGACGTCGCCAGCCACCGCGCCGTCGGCGTCTGCTGGAACTCCAACCAGACCGATCTCGGAGCCAACGGTCTCGACGCCAACTTCGACCTCGTCCGCGACCGCATCATCGAGGTCCACCTGCGCGACCTGTTCCTCGCCGAGTACCCTTTCCGCCGCCTGTTCACCCGGCTGAATGAGATGGGCTACACCGGCTATACCCTCGCGGAGATCCCCGAAACCACCGACCCCATCCGCGTCATGCACTACTTCCGCGGCCTGTGGCTCGCGCTGCAAGGGCTGGTTTGAAGGGAACCACACGTCAATCGTCCACAGCCAAGGTGATGCTCCGCGACTCCAAGGTATCCAGGAAGATGCCGAGGCTGGGATTCTTCCGACCCGCCTCCAGTAATTCCTTCCGCTTCCGGTAGCCTCGGGCTGCGTTCTCGTACACCGGCACCTGCTTGGTGGAGGGGGACACGCGCTCTTGGTCTTGCCGGGCCAGCTCGCGATTCAAGGCTTCCAGGCACCCTGTCGTCCGAACCTGATGGATTTCCTGATCCGCCCACAAAGGAAGCAACCAGCACTCCAGGGAATCCACGCAAACGGCAAAGAGGAGACGCTCGCCATACATACGGCAGTCATCCTCGCCGATCTCCTTCCGGATCCGTTCGACAACCCGTTCTACAAGGATCGGAACGTCGAGCCTTTCCCCTGCGACATGACGGGGGACGTCGAAGCCCGGCCGCTCCGAGCAGTCTGTGTCTACCTGCACCACGAGGTATTGGTTGAACTGGAGGGCATACCGGTGATGGCCCTCGCGGAGATACCGAAACACGTTCTCCCAATTGCCAAACCTCTGCCATTCGTTCTCGGTGGTGGCATCCCGATCTGGCTGGCTCATGGAGAATTTTGGCTCTCGCAGTTGGCCCTTGAAGAAACCCAGAAGGACGGTCTTCAGCACCGCGTGATCCGTCACCCCCTCGGCCACCAGGGCAAAGTCGTTAGTGTACCCGCTCATGGGCGCTAGAAGTGTTCCGGAAGTCCTCCGATGTGCCCGGCGAGGAAGGCCGCCGACAACTTCATGGGCACCTGTCCTGGCATGGGCTGCGGGGCCCGAACCCGGTTCACGGTCGTCTGTCCATCTTCGTTGCGCTGGACCGAATACAAGCGCTGCGCGTCATCGCGGAGATTCAGCCCGTCCAGGATCGCCGGGTTATGCGTCGTGCAGATCACCTGCTTGTCGTAGCGGTCGGCCAGTTCCGCGATCTGCCGCATGAGTGCCGCGCACAACTTCGGATTCAGGGCGTTGTCCAGATTGTCGATCGCAAAGAACCTGGGCGTCCGTGAACTCATCATCAGTGCAAAGTAGAACAACAGATACAGGAAGCCTTCGTTGGCGCTGCGCTGGTCAATCACAGCTCGCCCTGGAGCGAGCCACCGATCCCGGATCTGGAGCCGGGCCTGCGACACCGCCGCAGCATCCGGAGCCAAAAAATCCTCAAACCATCCAAAGATCTTCAACCGCTCCTTCATGTCCTTCAGCTGGGCTTCGTTCTCCGGATCCCCGAAGGATTCAAGATGCCGGAAAAGGCCCTCTCCCTTCGAACCCAGCGGCAGTACCGCACTCTCCGGCGACGGCGTCCGCAACAAGGTGTTCTCCGGGGCGTAGATCATGAAGTCGGAGAGGGCCAACTCGGAGGCAGACTCGGAAAGACGCTCGCGAGCGATGCGGGCGATAGCTATCTTCTCAACAATTGGGCCAATCTTTTGCTCCAAGTCTGGACGTGCAACGCTTTGATACTTCGGAGCCATGTGAGGCTTACTCTGTTGCAAGTCATCCCAGAACTCCTGAGACAACTTTTCCTTTAACTCCCAGACCCGGTCCAAATCTGATGCTAGAAGCAAAGGCTCACCGCCCGAACTAGCAACGATTCTCCAACCTGTGCGCCTGGTTCTCCCTGATTGTCCACCCCACGTAATCGACAGTTCGAGATCCGGTTGTATCTGCCCGCTACCAATCTGAAAGTTGACCGCCACCCCTCCCTTGTCAGCTTCGTCAACCTCCCCAAACGCCGCCGTCATCCACCCGGGTTCGCAGACCCGGATTCCGCGACTGGCCAGAACGGCGTTGTCCAACTTGCCTGCTGCGGCGCAACCGGCGAAACCGATCGCCTCCAGGATGTTGCTCTTGCCGCTGCCGTTCTCCCCAATCAGCACGGTTACCCGTCCCAGCTTGAGCGTGAGATCCTGGATGCTCTTGAAGTTGCGGATGCGGATTTCGGAGATCACCTGAACCCGACCGTAGGTCACGGTGCCCCCGCCGCGCAATCCCGGGCTCCGGCGGAGGCGTTGCTGCTGGGGAACGGGGCGGTAACATCCCCGTCGACGTTCCGGAACCTTTCCCAAGACGATGAGGACATCGCCGCCCCGAGAACATTGCCACAGGGGCAGTGTCCAGATGCGCCCTTGGTTCAGGCAGTCCCGGAAACCTCCTCGCATGAACCTGCCTCGGGTGGTACGCAGGATCAGTGATCGGTTGTCGCAGATGGATAAGACTCTGCCTCCTCCTGAGCTTGCTGGGAGCGGGCTTGGTGCGCGCTGATGAGTGGTGGGCCTGGACCTCGATCGAGTTCTGGCGTGCGGATCGCGCGAAGGCGTGGCTCTTCGTCGGCAATCGGCTCGACACCCAGGACGGGCCCTACGTCCAGATCATCAGTCCTCGCTTCAAGTATGAGGTGCTGCCGTGGCTCGACATCGCCACCGGCCAGTCGGTGCTGAGCATCGAAAACGTCCGGACGGAGGAACGCACCACGCAATGGCGTCCCGAACTGGAACTGAACCCGCACTTCCAGCTGGGATCCCAACTTTCCGTGGAGCTCAGGAATCGGATGGAGTGGCGATGGAACGAGGGAGAATCCTTCACCACCCACCGCTCCCGCCACCGAGTCCAATTTGGGTATTCCCTTCGCCAGCCCATCGGTCCGCTTTCCCGCGTCTTTGCCAACAACGAGTGGATCATTGACCTCCATCGACACCAGTGGGCGGAGAACCGTGTGGTCCCGGCCGGGCTGACCTTCCACCTCGGAAAGGATGCCGATCTGGACGTCTTCTACATGATCCTCTCCTCCCACACCCCGGCGCACTGGCGCCACGAGTCCGTCCTTGGAACGTTCCTTCGCCTCCGGCTCTGAACCTCAGACAGAGCGTGCACTGGCCTCGATCGGTTCCACCCATTAACCTTTGGCCATGCCCTGTCCTTCTCCGACTGGATACGTGTCGCTCGCCGCAGCCATGCTCAGCCTGTCAGCGGTCGCTGCGCCTCCCGAACCCTCCTTCCGCGCCGTCAACGTCGATACGAACATCACCATCGGATACGGCCTCGCCTTGGCCGACGTGGACGGCGATCGCCGCACCGACATCCTCCTGTGCGACAAATCCCAGATCGCGTGGTACCAGAATCCTTCCTGGGAGAAGCACGTCATCGCCGAAAAGCTGACTCTCCTGGACCACGTCTGCATCGCCGCCGCGGACGTCGATGGGGATGGGAAGGCAGAGATTGCCGTGGGTGCGGGCTGGAATCCGGGCGACACCCGCAATTCCGGAGCCCTCTTCTTCCTGCAACCACCCGTCGATCGAAGGACCGCGTGGACACCCGTTCCCCTGCCCCACGATCCAACCATCCATCGCATCCGTTGGGTCCGGAATCATCAGGGGCGGCTCACCCTGGTGTCCGCTCCGCTTCACGGACGCGGGAACAATCCCGGTACCGGGGAGGGTGACGGCGTCCGCATCCAACGCTACTCACCGGCGACCGCGATGAAGGTTCCTTGGTCCATCGAAGTGCTCGATGCCAGCCACCACAAGACCCATAACCTGGACCCGATCCAGTGGGATGAGGATCCTGCGGATGAACTGCTGCTGGGATCCAAGGAGGGAGCCTTCCTGATCGATCCGGGTGCCGACGGCTCGTCCACCACACGGCAGCTGGGTTCCGCAGAGAATGGTGGCTTCGGCGAGATCCGCGCGGGTCGTCTGGCGAAATCACGGTTCGTCGCCGGAATCTCGCCCATGCACGGAAACCAACTCGTCGTCCTGACGCCGACCGCCAGCTCCGGCGAACTCTGGAACCGACACGTACTGGACGATGGACTCATCGATGGGCACGCATTGGCCTGCGCCGACTTCCTCGGTCTGGGCAGTGATCAGGTCGTCGTTGGCTGGCGGGCGATGAATCGACCGGGAGCCAAGGTGGGCGTGAAGATTTTCACCCCGTTGGACCCCGAGGGTTCGCAGTGGCGGCAAACCCTCATCGACGACAACGGCATGGCCTGCGAGGACCTTCAGGTGGCCGACCTCAATGGCGACGGCCGGCCCGACATCGTCGCAGCCGGCCGTGCCACACGGAACCTCAAGATCTACTTCAACGAGTCGCGCCGCTGACTTCTTGTGAGCGGCGGTGCGGCCTGCCTTACGGCGATGTCGTCCGGACGCGGCCGCCAGCCTCGCGAGGACGCTCGGCGGCCACCGGATCCTCCAACCGCGCGTTGACCGAGACCTTCTTCGCGAAATCCTCGTCGGTCAGGGTCTTCGCGCCCACAGCGTCGAGATCCGCCTTCGCAGCTTTCAGGATCATGACCGAGGCGGATCCACTGCTGTTGGAATCCGGTCGGGCATCATGCATCCAGAACTCTCCGCGGCCGCCCACGTCAGCACCTGCAACCGCCACAGACGAGTTCCGGGCTCGCTTCGACTTCTTCACTTTGGGACTCGGGCCCGAAACCACGACCGTGACCGACTCTCCCGCGCGGAGGCACTTCAGGTTCCGTGCCTGGGCCAGCACAGTCACCAACCGCTCCCGCAAGGCATCAACGCGTTCCCCATCGAAGGCCTTCGCCTCGGCGTTGAACACGCGCGCCACCGCGATGTTCATGTCGTCGCTTTCGAGCTCCGGTTCGCCACGCACCTCGCGGCGGGCCTGCTCCCAGGCGTCCTCCTTGCCACCGCTGGATTCAACCGCTTTCTCGACAGCCACCGGAGCCTTCACCAGTGGATAGTCAACCTCGATGAAGAAGATCGCCCCATGGCCCTCGATGTAGAGGGCATCGAGGTCGTTGCGTCCGCCCAGATTCACCGAGCCAAACTCGAAGCGGAACGGATTGGATGTCCGCTCCGATTCCGGCTGCAGCGACTTCTCGATCAGTCGTCCCATGATGGCCAACTCCTCTTTCGTCGCCGACACCGATTGGGTGGCGTCGCCGGAGGGCAGCACCAAGGCGCGGAATGCCGACGGCCCGCCAGCCCTCACAAAGGCGGTGCTCAGGTTGCGCTGGACCCGGGCAAGCCCCGAATTCAGGGCCGGCAACTGACGCTCGAACTCAGCGCTCGCACGTTCCACCTGATCCCGAACCCGAGCCTCCAATTCGCGCGCCATGTCGAGCTGGGCGTTCACCCCTTCGACAATCGTGTCCACGGCAGGCGTGGCGGGAGCTGCTGGCGCTTCGGGCGGTTCGGGCGGTTCCGGAGGCAGCACTAACCCATCGGCAGGCGATGCGGCGGCGGGTGGTATCTGGCTTTTCCGGAGCTTGGCAGCGGAGGGATTCCTCTCCTCGGCGGCCACAACCGTGGCTGCGGTCAACAGGGCGCTGGTCCACAGCGCCAGATGGGCATGAATCTTCATTGGGTGGGTGTATTTTGGGAATTCGGTTGGCTCCACTTGGCTTGCGAAATCTGGTTCAACTGCGACTGCGCCTGCTCAAACCCGGTCCCCGTGTAGCGCACGAGGTCGAACAATCCGGCGCGCACCGCCGCGCTGTCCGCCACACGGAGTTGATCGAGCCGCTGGATCGCAGCCTCGACCGCGCGGCGGTCCTCAAGGCGCGCCGCGGCCCACTGGGCCGACACCTGATCGAGCCAGAGGCGGTTTTCGGCGGCGGTGGCCGTCACGGTGGCCACGGCCACCTGGCGCAAGTCCGCCTCGTAGCGGGCACGGATGTCCGCCTCCAGGGCCGTGCGGGCCTTGGCGAGTTCCTCACGCATTTCCGCACGTGATGGGCCGACCATGCGCCCCGCGATGAACCCCATCGAAAGGATGACCGCAGCGGCGATGGCCGGACGTGCCCACGAACTCCACGAAGTCCCACGCGGGCGACGGACCGCCAAGGTTCCACGATCCTCATCCAGCAGGCCCATCGCGGCCCGCCATTCGGCCACACGTTCCCGACACTGCGGACAGACCTCCAGATGCGCCTCGGCCGAGGCTCGGGCGCGGGGGTCGCCCTCGCCGTACAGGCATTCCATCCATTCCTCAGGTGTTGGGTGATTCATACAATTCCTCGCAAATCATCAAAGACTACCCCGCCGGATACGCCCCGCCAGCAACGTCAATCCCTCCGCCATCCGCGACTTCGCCGTGCCTTCAGGGATTCCCAGGACCTCGGCGATCTCGGCAAATCGCAATCCCTCGTAGTGCCGCAGGATCACGACCGTGCGGTAATGCTCCGGAAGGCTGACAACTGCCGACCGGACCACCTCGGCCCGCTCCATGGATTCCATCACCTCGTCCGGTCCCTTGGCCGCAGATCTCGCTTCGGGCAATCCGCCGTCGGGCGCAGTGACTGGATCCGCGTCGTCCGATGCCAGGGCGACTTCCCCCCGTCGCTGCCTCTTCCGCAATTCGTCGTGGCACAGGTTGAGGGCAATCCGCCAAAGCCACGTCGAGAACCGGCCCGTCGAGGCAAAGTCGTGCCGGTGTGAAAAGACCCGCGAAAAGGTTTCCTGCGACAGATCCTCGGCCCGGTGCACGTCTCCGATCATCCGCGCGCAGAGCCGTTGCACAGGCAACTGCCATCGACGAACCAACTCGGCGAACGCTCCCGAGTCCGACTCGGTCTGCACTCGCCACATCACCTGTTCGTCACTCGCCTGGAAGGGCAACTTCATTCGATCCCACCAGTGATACGTGCGGGCGGGAAAAAGGTTCGCGGAAATTTTTGCCGGGACAAAAACAGGACTGCCCGGTGCAGCCTTGGCCGCACCGGGCAGTCCCTATGAATCCGACGCAAACGTCGCGATTTACTCCGCGTTCACGAGCTTCAAGGCACCCACACCGCCGGGATTCCAGCTCGTAAACAGGATGTAGACCTCGCGCTTGTCACCCTTCCCGGTGACGTACCAGCAGGCATCGTGCATGTGCTGCGCAAACGCATAGCCCAATTCCTCCTTCGGCTTGATCGTGCTGACCACGACCTTGCGCTTGGAGTCGATCACGTAGAGCGGGCCCGGGGTGCCCTTGGGACCATCCAGACAGGCCGCGAGGACGTAGTTGCCCCAGATGTCCACGTCACACACCGTGCTGCCCGCAGGCAACCCCTGAACTTCGAGGATCTTTCCCTCCTTGACCGAGAAGTGATGAACCTGCGCTTCAGGCCGCGCCGAAACCAGGAGGTTCCGGGTCGCTGGATCAAAGGTGATGCCATGCGGGGTCTGGGACATGGACTTGCCGCCATGGTACTTGCCCCGGAACTTCAACGGCTCCACGTCGGCATCCATGAAGTACGCCTTGCCATAGCCATCCGTCACCCAAAGCGTGCCCGATTCACCAAACGCCACATCCGTCGGTGCATAGCCCTTGCCGTCGGCGTATGGCCCACCGGGGGGAAGCTTGACCTTGTCCGCCTTCGCAAACGTCGTGTCGGAGACGTACACCTCGCCCTCCGCATTATCGGCCGCTGCCACCAACGGCGACTTGCCCGGGCGCATCAGGATGTCCGCACCGTGCAGGTTTCCCTTCTTGAACGCCGGGTCGCCCTCCACCACCCACGAGGACATCAGGCGATTGCTGAACCCGACGAACCCAACGTTTTCCAATCCCCAGTAAACAACGTCCTTGGACGGGTCGACGATCAAGGTTCCATGAGCGCCCTTCAGCACCGGCAGGGCTTGGACAGGCACGGGCATCGCACCGACGACTGGAGTAAACGCCCAGTACCCCTGCCCGCTGACCGGGATATCAGACCGCTTCACCTTCTTCCCGGTCTGCTTGACCGGCCCCGTCGAATCCACAACGAACGGCAGCGGCTTCGCCGTGGGTGGGTGATCGTGGTGATGGGATGATTCGTGGGCCTGACCGCTCAAGGGAGCCAGAGCCAGGACTGTGCCCAGGGTCCAACCCCGGGCGGCAGAGGAGAGGAGCTTCATGTCCCACACTCTTCCAGAGGATCCCAAGCCGGCGCAAAGCGGAATTCGCGTTTCCACGATTTCCGCATGGGAATCACTCGTAGCGCAGCGCCTGCATCGGGCTCAGTCGGGCCGCCTTGAACGCCGGGAACAGTCCCGCGATGATGCCCACCCCTGCCGAGAACGCGACCGCGATGGCCTGGGCCTGCCATGTCACCACCGGGGTGTTCCCTGTGGGCGAGATCAACCCAAGGACGTTGACCAGTCCGGTCGAAGCCACCAGGCCGAACAAGGCACCCAGGATCGAGAGAACCACGCTCTCCACGATGATCTGGACAAAGATCTCAAGCCCGGTCGCTCCGATCGCCTTACAGGTACCGATCTCACGGACGCGCTCGCTGATGGACGCGAGCATGATGTTCATGATCCCGATCCCGCCCACGAGCAGGCTGATTCCAGCAATGATCCCGCCGCTCATCCGCGCGTTCTGGATCTGCTTGTTGATGCTTTCGATCTGGTTCTCCTGCGTCCGGAAGTTGAAATCCTCGATCCCATTGTGGGTGACCAGCAGGACGTTCCGCGCCTGCTGCAACGCCGCCTCCATCCGCGACATGTCCGAAACCTTGAGATCGATGTCCGAAAGCCTTGGGTCCGGAATGCCATCCAGATCGCCCGCAACCCGGAAGCGGACCCACGCAGTGTTCAGCGGCATGTACACCGTCATGTTCTTCCGTGAAAATGCCCACCCGCCCCGCTTCCCCCATCCCTTCTGCCGCTTGGGCCCCTGGGCGTCCGAAACCTTGGGAGCCTTCCGAGCGAGAGCGCGCTCCTTCGCCTCCTGCTCGCCCATGTAGTGCTCGAACATCCCCACGATCGTGAAAGGCTGACCATTGATCTGGATCCTTTCTCCCAGCGGAATGATCTCGCGCCCCGCTTCTTCGGGCGTCCCGAACAATGCATCCCGTACCCCAGTCCCGATCACGCACACGGCATGCGCACGCTCCTCATCGATGGCGTTGAAGAAACGTCCGTGAGCCACCCGGTGCAGGTTCATCTCCAGTACCGCCGGCCATACCCCCACACACTCCGAAGGGTCACAGGACTTCTCCGCCCGCGTGAGGACGGCGTCAGGCACCGCCATCTCCGGCGAGATCACGCGCATGAGTGGAGCCGCATTGGCCAGCGCATACACGTCCCGGATCAATCTCCCCGGAGCCTGATCCGCAAGATGGTCCTGGTACGCGGGTACCGGTTGCATCTCCAGCAGCACCTTGTCCGCTCCGCCCATGGCCACCATCGATTCCCGCATCCCGTTCTCCATGCCCTTGATGAGCGCCGACATCCCCACCAGCGAAGCCACACCGAGGACGATGCCGAACATGGTCAGGACCGATCGGAACTTGTGGGCCCAGATTTCCTTCAGTCCGATGACGATGGTGTTGAACAGGTGCATGCGACGCCGTTGCTAATCGTACCGAAGGGCCTGGATGACACTCAGCCGTGCCGCCTTGAACGCGGGGAACAGCCCCGCAAGCACACCCACCAACACGCTGAAGGCAAAAGCGAACGCCATCGCACCGAAGGTGATGACCGGCTGGTTGTCCGTCGGTGTCGCCTGCGAGATGATCCAGACCACCAACTTCGAACAGGCCAACCCCAGCAAGCCACCCACAACCGCCACCGTCACCGACTCCACGACAATCTGGACGAAGACATCCACTCCCGCCGCACCGACCGCCTTGCGGATACCGATCTCACGGATCCGCTCACTGATCGAAGCCAGCATGATGTTCATGATGCCGATCCCACCCACAAACAAGGAGATCCCCGCGATCAAGCCCCCGCTCAACCGCGCATTCTTCACGGACGACTGGATCTGGTCGGCCCAGTCCTCCTGCGTCCGGAAACTGAAATCCTCAATGCCTCGATGATTCACCATCAGGACGTTTCGGACCTGCGTCAGGGCTCGATCCATCCGCGCCACATCCCGGATCCGCACTTCCAGGTTCGACAACCGCGGCTCCGCGGGCGCGTTGGTCTGGCCCGACTTCATCTTCATCCACATCGTGTTGAGCGGGAGGTACACCGTGTTGTTCTTGATCCAGAACGCAAAATTCCCTTGACGTCCTCCACGTCCGCCCCGATCCCGCCTCCCTGGAGCCTCCTTTCCCGCGGCCCGCGTCTGCGCCGCCAGCGCTGCCCGCTCCAACCGGACCTTCCGATCCGTCTCGCTTTCGTAGTGCTCGAACATGCCGACGATCGTGAACGGGACCCCGTTGATGTTCATCGTACGCCCCACCGGAATCACCGGCTCACCAGTCTCCTCCGGCCGGCCAAAAAGCTCATCCCGGATTCCAGTCCCAATCACGCACACATTGCGCGCCTCGGCATCATCCAGCGAGTTGAACATCCGACCATGGGCAATCTGATGCTCCATCATCTCCAACTGCACCGGCCAAACCCCCGCCGTCATGAAGGTCCGGTGATACTTGCCGTTTGCGGAGAGCACCGGGGTATTCTCCAACCGCATCTCGGGAGACACCACGTCGACCTCATCCGCCGAACTCTGGAGGGCGTAAACATCGCGAAGGGTAACGCCGGTCGCAAAGTCACGGAGATGCCGCTGTTCAACGGGTACCGTCTGCGCCTCCACCCGGATCTTCTGCAAGCCACCCACCGCAACCAACGATTCGCGAAGCCCATTCTCGAGGCCCTGTGTCATCGCGAACATCGCCACCAACGAGGAAACTCCAAGAACGATGCCAAGCATCGTGAGCGCGCTGCGAAACTTGTTTGCCGCAATCTCCTTCAAGCCAACGATGATGGCATTGAGGAAGGTCATGACACCGGCTGCGCTCCCGTCGCCTGAAGTTTGCCCAACCGATCCAGCCCCGCCAACCGCTCGTCCACCCGCTCCGCCACCTTCCCGTTCCGGATTTCGATCCTGCGGGGCGTCACCGCGGCAATCTCCGGATTGTGCGTTACCAGAATGACGGTACGACCCTGCGCCGACAGCTCGCGGAACAGATTCAGGATCAGCTCCCCGGTATGCGTGTCCAGATTCCCGGTCGGCTCGTCCGCCAGGATGATCTTCGGGTTGTTCACAAGCGCACGGGCAATGGCCACACGCTGCTGCTGCCCACCCGACAGCTGGCTCGGCCGGTTCTTCATCCGGTTCTCCAATTTGACCATGGCCAAGGCCGCCGTGGCCCGCTCCCGTCGGGCCCGCCCACCCACTCCCGCATACACCATGGGGAGCTCGACGTTCTGGAGGACGTTCAATTTGGGCAACAGATTGAAGGACTGGAACACGAAGCCGATGGTTCGGTTCCGGACCCGCGCCAACTCCCGCTGGCTGGCCTTCGAGATATCAATGCCATCCAGGACGACGTGCCCCAGGGTAGGCAGGTCAAGGCATCCAAGAATGTGCATCAGTGTGGACTTACCACTCCCAGAAGGCCCGATGATCGAAATGAAATCGCCTTGGTTGAGTCCCAGGGTCACATCATCCAGCGCGCGGATCTCCTCACCACCGGTGTGGTAGATCTTGCTGACGTTCCTCAGTTCCAGAAGGGCCACGGGATTTCAGGCTCGGGTTGACGGAGTGGCGCAGGAATCCTCAGCGGGTCGTCGATGTCGCTGGACGTGGTGCAGGGGTAGCGACCCCAGAGGAACCCGCCCCGGTTGCTCGACTCCCACCTCCACCCGTCGCGGTCGTTCCGGCGGCAGGTTTGACCGAAGACTTAGCCGTCTTGGCCTTGTCCTCCAACGCCACCTCGTCTCCCGCCTGCAAACCTTTCGTCACCTCCGCAAAGAAGTAATCGCTGACCCCGATCTCGATGGGTCTGCGCTCCCACTCGTCACCCACCTTCACGAACACGTGCCGTTCCACCTGCCGCGTCTCAGGATTCGTCTCTGTAAAGACCGACGCCAGTGGAGCCGCAACCACGTTCTCGGCACTCGCCACCGGAATCGTGATATTGGCGGTCATCCCAGGCCTTACCGCCTTGTCGACATCCTTCAAAAGGATGCGTGCTGCAAATCCACGGATGTTGTTCTTCAACGTCGACTGCGGGGCCAACCGCTCCACCTTGCCCGTCAGGCGAAGCCCCGGAATCGCTTCGATCGTCACACTGACTTCCTGGTTGACCGTCAACCGAGTGACGTCCGCCTGGTTGATGTGCGCATTGATCACGAGGTCGCTCAGGTTCGCGATGCTCAGGACCTCCGTTCCGGCATTGAACCCTCCGGAACCGCTCACCGCCTGCCCTACCGAAACAGGCCGGGTCAAGACGGTACAATCAAACGGCGCGGTCACCCGCGTCCGACGCAACCGGTCCATCATCAGGTCCAACGACTTCTGCGCCCGGTCGAGCGAGTTCTTGGCCAGATCGAACTTGGTGCGGGCATCCTCAAAAAGCTCCTGCGAAATCAACTTGCTGCCAAAGAGGTCCGCCGCCCGCTTGTACTCTCGCTGGGCCTGCTCCAATTCCAGTCGCGTCCTCTCCACCGCCTTGTCCTGCCCGTCCTTCTCGATCTGCAAGTCGCCGTCATCCAGCTTGAACAACAGCGAATCCTTCTTCACGAAATCACCCACGTCGACGGGCAGTTGCTCGATCTTGCCATTCACCTCCGGTCGCACGGAAACCTGCTCCGCCGGTCCGATGTCGCCAGCGGCAGACACCGCAAAACGGATGGACCGGGTCTCCACGGTCGCGCTCGACGCAGGCGTGCTGGAAGCCAGCGTCGCCGCGGATTCGTCGCGCTGCTTCTTCCAGTAAAACCACCCGCCGGCGCCAAGGGCAGCGACAACGATCAGAGTGAGAAGGGTCTTCATGCCGAGAATCGATAACCTTTAGGCATTAGTACGCATACGTGCAATTCACGATTTCGCATCCGGAATTGTCGCTGACCTCGCCTCAAAGTAGCCTCCGCCGACGTTCATGCCCCTCCCGGAATTCATCCCCAGCGTGGCCTCCGCCCTCATCGTCGCCCAGTGGGCCGCCTCCGCCTTCCTCGAAAAACTCAATCGGGACCATGCACGCGTCGGCCCGGAGGCCCTGCCGGAGCCCATCCGCCTCTCGCTCCCCCCCGAGACGCTGCGCAAATCGATCGACTACACCCTCGCGAAATCCACGTTCACGGACATCTCCGGCTTGGCAGACAGCATCGTCCTCGTCGCCTTGATCTGGTCCGGCTGGCTTCCCTTGTCCTGGAACTGGAGCCAATCACAGCTCGGCACAAATGTCTGGTGGCAGTCGGCCTGGCTGTTGGTCGTCGGTTTGGCCCTGTCCATCCCTTCCCTCCCCTTCGAATGGTGGGGGCAGTTCCGACTCGAGGCGCGCTTCGGATTCAACACGACCACCCTCGGAACGTGGATCGCGGATCGCCTCAAGGGAATGGTTCTCGCCGCCGCCCTCGGACTGCCGTTGCTCGCACTGATCCTGAGCCTGGTAGGTTGGGTCGGCCCGCTGTGGTGGATCTGGGCCTGGGCCGCACTCCTGGGCTTCCAGGTGCTGGTCCTGTTCCTCGCACCTGTCGTCATCATGCCTCTCTTCAACAAGTTCACCCCCCTCCCGGAAGGCCCGCTCCGCGACCGCCTCCTCGCTCTCGGTGAGCGCACCGGCTTCAATGCCAGGACCATTCAGGTCATGGACGGATCCCGGCGATCAAGGCACGCAAACGCCTTTTTCACCGGGTTCGGCAAATTCCGAAAGATCGTCCTGTACGACACCTTGATCTCGCAGCTCTCCGAGGTGGAACTGGAAGCAGTCCTCGCCCACGAAATCGGACATCATCGACGGAAGCACATCCCACAACGCCTCGTCTGGGCAGCAGTCACCTCCCTGATCGCGTTCGGCCTGATCGGGTACCTCGCCAAGGGGGGAGCATTGGGTGTAACATTCGGGTTTCCATCCGGCACCAGCGTCGCCCCCACCCTCCTGCTCTTCGCCTTGATCAGCCCTGCCGTGCTCTTCTGGACCACCCCGTTGGGCAACCTGTGGTCCCGCAAACACGAATACGAAGCCGATGCTTACGCACGGGATGCCGTGGGCGACCCGGGCCCCCTCATCGGTGCCCTCCGGAAGCTGTCAGAAAAAAATCTCAGCAACCTCAACCCGCACCCGTGGTACAGCACCTTTCATTACTCGCACCCAACCTTGGTCGAGCGGGAACAGGCGCTGCGAGCCGCGGTCGCCAAGACGTGATCCGGCGCGGCTCTCTTATTGGTCGTCCATCAGGACCGTACCACCCGCGGGCACGTTCCCCAGCTTCGACGGCACCGTGGCTGCCGGTGGCTGGTCCACCGCGTTGATCACATAGGTCTCGCCGACCACCTTCGCGGGAAACTTGCCCCCATTGAAGTACGGGGCAAGGTCCCCTTCAGAAGGGGTCTCATTGCCACCCTTCTTGTTCTCCGCAGCCCATTGGGTCTTCACGGAGTCGATGGTACGGAGGTTGACCTTGATCGCCTGCAACCGGGCGGTTTCGAGGGATTTCTTCACATTGGGAATCGCGATCATCGCCAGAAGGCCAATGATCAGCACGACGATCATGATTTCCACCAACGTGAAACCAGAAGCCCGGGAAATGGCTCGCCGGGCGGCAAAGGAACGGATCGACAGGTTCATGACTTGAGTATGTGTCTGCCTCGGGAATCCCCGGGCGTGACAGGTCAACGCCCGGTTTCCACAAAAGTTTCGGAAAGGCTAACAGCGAACCTTCACGGCGGCAAAGCCTATGCCTGCCGATCGGTGCCCCTCTCTCAACTCCCAAGACAGCGGCATTGACGAACTGTAGTTAATTCAACCACAAATCCTCCGTTTCCGACGCTCGCATGCACTCCTCCTTTTCCACACGCCGCATTGCCGTCCTGCTGGCCACCACCCTCCCTTTCGTTGCCGAGCCAACGCTCTCGGCGCTGACGTTCAACTTCACCAACGGCGGCAGCGTCCCAGCCGATTACATGGCCGCCGCCGTCGCCGCGGGCAACCTGTGGTCCGGGTACTTCACCGACCCAATCACCATCAATGTTCAGATCAACTACTCGAACTTGGGAACGGCCGTGGCCGACTCTTCCGTCAGTTCCTCAACCATTGCTTACGGGACCGTCCGTAACGGACTCATCGACGACGCCATCACGCCAGACGACATTTCCTCCTCGAACGCCCTCCGGAACGGATCATCAGCCATCTTCCTGATCAACCGGACCGGCGGAAGCCTGCGGATGGATACCGGGACAGCCGGAACAGCAGCCGACCAGAACAACACCGAATTGAGAGTCCCCAATGCCGTCCAGAAGGCCCTTGGGCTGCTTCCGGGGGCGAACGGTGCGGTGGACGGCCAAATCGATCTCAATTCCACGAGAAGCTACGACACCGATCGATCCGACGGCATTGCCACGCTGAGCTATGACCTCATCGGCGTGATCGCCCACGAACTGGGACACGTTCTGGGTTTTCAAAGCACTGCCGAAATCATCTCTACCACGGGAGGGATCATTTCCGAATCCTCGGCCAAACCCCAAGTAGCAGACCTCTTCCGCTTCTCTCAGGAATCCGCTGGCCTTGTCGGAACCTTCTCCGGCAGTGGCGCTGCACCCGGCGTGTTCGACATCTCTGCCGACACACGGACGAAGTACTTCTCAGTGGATGGCGGGACATCCTCCGTCGCGCAGTTCGCCCGAGGTTCCAGCAGCTCGATCTCAACTTTCGGCAACGGCCAGCAAGCCAACCACTGGCTCAACAATGCAACCCCGATCGGCCTCATGGATCCAACCATTGGCTTGGGTGAATTGCTTTCATTCACAAGCACCGACCTCCGGTTCTTCGATGTCATTGGGTTCAACCCGGTCCCCGAGGCCCGGAGCTGGGCTGCAGGATTCCTGCTGATGGTTGGCACCGGTCTTCTCCGCTGGCGCAAGCACGCGGCTTGATCCTTCGTGCCAGACCCGGTAGAAGACGCAGCGCTCTGGGCGCCCATCATGCCGGAATTACTCGACCTCACGATCGTTATGCCCTGCCTCAATGAGGCAGAAACACTTGCCACCTGCATCAAGAAGGCACAAGCGGGCATAGCCCACGCGGGTGTTCGCGGAGAAGTCCTGATCGCCGACAACGGTTCCACGGACGGCTCCATCGAAATCGCAGAGTCACTCGGTGCCCGCGTGGAGCGCGTCCAGGCGAAGGGCTATGGTAACGCACTGCGTGGTGGAATCGAAGCCGCCTATGGTCGGTGGATCATCATGGGCGATTCCGATGATTCTTACGACTTTTCCAACATCTCGGGCTTCGTCGAGAAGTTGAAGGCTGGCCATGACCTCGTCATGGGGTGCCGACTTCCCTCCGGCGGCGGAACCATCGCCAAAGGGGCCATGCCGTGGAAAAACCGATGGATTGGCAATCCGATCCTGTCGTTCATCGGACGTCTTTTCTTCCGCACTCCAATCCACGACTTCCATTGTGGCCTGAGAGGATTTTCGGCAGAGGCGTACCGCCGCATGGACCTCAAGACAACGGGCATGGAGTTCGCCTCGGAGATGGTCATGAAGGCGACGCTCAAGGGGCTGAATGTCGCAGAAGTACCAATCACTCTGCACCCGGATGGTCGCTCCCGGCCTCCGCATCTCAAACCTTGGCGGGACGGCTGGCGCCATCTCCGCTTCATGTTGATTTACTCTCCGAAGTGGTTGTTCCTCGTGCCGGGCTTGTTCCTCACTGTTGCGGGTCTGGCTGGAGTCGCCCTTACTTTCTCCGGTCCGCGGGTCCTGGGAAAGATCACCTTGGACCTCGGCACGCTGATCATGGCCAGCATGACGGCGGTATTGGGTTATCAGCTGGTGGCTCAGGCCTTCTACGCAAAGGTGTTTGCCGTTGGTGAAGGTCTTCTCCCGAATGACAAGCATTTCGCTGGTCTCTTCCGACATTGGAATCTGGAGAAAGGCTGCATCACAGGATTGGTTGCCAGCTTGGCTGGGGCCACCATCCTTGCGATTGCCGTCTGGAAATGGGGAGCGGTCAACTTCGGCGACCTTCCAACCGCGGAGAACCTCAGACGTATCGTGCTTGGAGCCACCCTGACCACACTTGGACTTCAGACGATTTTCAGCAGCTTCCATCTCTCCGTCCTTGGCCTCAAGACCACTGGACGGCGTCCACCCTCTCTGGAGTAATCCAAGGTCCACAGCACTTCATTGTCTGTGACACGAATCGACCGCATCCTCCAAGCTTGGCGCATCAAGGTAGCCTTGCCTTACATCCGGGCAGGTTCCCGCGTCCTCGACTTGGGAAGTGCGGACGGCGAACTCTTCCGCCGCGCTGGTTGCTGCGGGCCCGGTTCCATGGGGATTGATCCTACACTCAAGTCTTCGCTGAGGACCATCCAAGGTTTCCAGATGATCAGAGGCTACTTCCCTGATGACATGCCGCCGGCCTGCCCTCCTTTCGATGTCATTTCGATGCTAGCTGTTCTCGAGCACTTTCCTCCTGCCCAGCACTCGAACCTCGCGAATGGGGTACGAAAACTGCTCCGCCCAGGCGGCTTGCTTTTGATTACCGTCCCCTCAGCAGTCGTCGACGAAATTCTCAAATGGCTGCTCAAGCTGCGCATAACCCATGGCATGTCGCTGGAGGAGCATCACGGATATGAGGTGGATCAGACGCATGGAATCTTTGCTGAGCCAGAATTCAAGCTGCTTATCCACCGGCAATTTCAGCTTGGCCTCAACAATCTTTTTGTCTTCCAGCGAACACGCTCGTGACCGGAATTCCACAGCAGGCAATTGGGTTCATATTGTAATGAGCCGATCGCTTCGATCACCCAAGCATCGTCGATCCGTTTGAAATTCAACTTCATGGATAATGACCCTCACCAGCAATAGCTCCTGCCCTCAATGTCTGTCGATTGTCATGCCCGTCTACAACGAGGAGAAAACGATCGACCAAATCATTGAACTGGTTCTCGCACAGAAACCTGTCTCCGAACTCATCATTGTCGAGGACTGTTCAAAGGATGGCACGTGGGCAAAACTGCAGGCTTGGAAGGATCGGGACCCCCGGATTCGTCTCTTCAAACACGAAGTCAATCAGGGTAAGGGTGCCGCACTCAGGACGGGCTTGAGCAAAGCAACAAGCCCGTATGTGCTCATTCAGGATGCAGACATGGAGTACGACCCCACCGAGTATTTCGTGCTTCTTGGACCGCTGCTTCAAGACCGGGCCGATGTCGTGTTCGGATCCCGTTTCGCCGGCGGCGCGCACCGGGTTCTTTATTACTGGCACTCGGTCGGAAACCGCCTGCTGACCACCCTATCCAACATGTGCACGAATTTGGGACTGACGGACATGGAAACGTGCTACAAGGTCTTCCGTCTGGATGTCATCAAACAGATATCGATCCAGGAGAACCGATTCGGGTTCGAACCCGAAATCACTGCCAAAGTAGCGAAGCTCGGCGTCCGCATTTTTGAGGTTCCAATCAGCTACTATGGACGGACGTATGCGGAAGGGAAAAAAATTGGGTGGAAGGATGGCTTCAGCGCAATCCGATGCATCCTCAAGTATAGCCTTTTTGAATGATGCATTCTTCTCCCTCAACCGTCGTCAATCTTGAGGCCTCCAACGCTGACTTCGAATTCGATGCTCTCAATGAGGCAGTCAATTATCGACGCGCGTTGACCCGTGAGTTCTCCCATTACCTCAAGGGCAAGATACTCGAAGTGGGTGCCGGCATTGGCCAGATGACCCGCGAATTTCGAGGTCTACCGGATGTCTCCCACATGGCAGGATTGGAACCTGACAGCCGCTTCCACGAGCGATTCGCCCACAACAACCCAGGAGTTGAGCTTTTCCGTACCATCACGGCCGAACTGCCGGATGATCTCGGGCTCGACGGCATCGTCAGCATCAACGTCCTCGAACACATCGAACAGGATCAGGCAGAACTCTCCAACTGGTTCCGACTGCTCCGTGAAAGACATGGACATGCTTGTCTGTTCGTACCAGCAAGACCTGAAATCTATGCCCCCATCGACAAGGATTTCGGGCATTTCAGACGCTACACCCGACCGGAGCTGGAACTCAAACTGATCACAGCAGGCTTCAAAGTAGAACGCCTCGTCTACTTCAATCTAATCGGGTACTTCGCTTGGTGGTTCAACTTCAAAGCACGTCGGAATCGCACCTTCGGAGCAACCTCGGTTCGGGCCTTTGACCGATACATCTTCCCGGTGGGACATTGGATGGAGACGAACTTCCTGCGCCCTCCTTTCGGACAAAGTCTTCTCGCTGTCGCCAAGGCCTAGCTCCCCTCGATCCAAGGATCAATCAACGCCGTTCCATCGCGCGAATCGCTTCCGCTGCACCGCAGCCAAGAAGCATTCCCAAGGTCATCCCCGCAACCATCCCAACCCAAGCCAGCAGGAATTGGGCGGAGTGACCCGGGCCACCCATCGCCAATGCGATGCGAGCGCCCTCGTTCATGCCTGCGATCATGCCGGTAGCTCCCAGGATCCCCGCTAGCCATCGGTGTCGTTGCCTGCCCAACCGCGGCAGTCCAAACCACATTCCCCACCCCCCGCCCAAGAGCATGCCGAGTTGCATCCAAGGAACCTTGCCAGTGAGTTCAAAGTAATGATGGGGCTGGCAGCAAAGACACACGCCTTCCTGCATCACGGGTCCCATTCCCGCCTCAACCCACCACCCAGCCAGCATCCCAAGTCCCCCAGGCCCGAGCATTCCCATCATCATGAAGGTCCATGGTCCGGTTTGACTTAACTGCAAAAGACCCCACCCCACCCCCCACAAACCCATCGCCACAGCCAGTACTTGAGGCCAGGACATGTCACCAAGCCACGCCGCCAAAGGAAGTTGCACGGCCAAGGTGAGAAGAAAAAGGATCCGATGATGACCGCGGGGCTCTGCGCTTTCACGGGCGCATCCATCCCCATTGGAAACCAATGAGCGCCAGGCGACCACTCCGCTCGAGATCACCATCAACAGCGAAGCCACCACAGGATGCAGCCATCCTCCCGCTGCCAATCCCATCCCCATCACGTTGTATCCGCAGGCAAACCAAAGCCCGCTTCGTATCCTTCTCCGGACATCCCGTGAAACCTCAATGACGTGGATGAGGGACTCCAATCCCCTCTCCCCAATCACCCCATCTCCGGACTCCTTTGCAATTGTCGTTCCCTCCGAGACCGCCAAGCCAACCGCGGCCACCGCGAGTGCTGCTCCATCGTTGACGCCGTCGCCCACAAAGGCCGCTGGGCCATTCTTCCTTTGCTCGGCGGTCAGGAACTCCGCCTTCTGATCAGGCCCCATTCCTCCAAGAACACTTACGCGTCCGCCCAGGCCAAACCCAACTGCCCTTTCAACACGATCGCCCGTGAGAACACCCACCCGACACCCGAGAGCTTCCAACCGGGTAACAAGCATGGACCAACCTTCCTTGGGTTCCTCATGGATGGAGGCAATCCCGATGACCTTTCCGTCAATCTCAATCCCAATGGTGAAATCATTGTCAGGTCGGTGCCGCAATGGCTCGACCCTCGGGGTTGCTGAGCCTTCAGGAAACAGCCAAGCCAATCGGCCAATTCGAACTTCCATCCATCGTTCTGTGGCTTCCCGGATACTCGCCCGGACTCCCTCACCCGGCACAATCAGGACATCCCTGACTTCGATGTCATCCAGCGAGCACCCTGTATGGAAGGCCTTGGCCAGCACATGGCCGGATCTAGACTCTACCGCATCAGCGATCCGTCGAACTCGAAGTCGATCCCATCCGTCCTCCACAAGGGCCAGATCCAGCATCGATGGGGTTGAGTCAGTCAGCGTACCGGTTTTATCAAACCATACTTGCCGCACGTCCGCCAACCGCTCGAGCGCTCCAGCCGTGCGAAGCATGACCCCACGGCTTGCAGCCACGGCCAAACCGCTCCACAGACCCAACGGAACCGCAAGTCCGACCGCACAAGGGCAGGCAATCAACACAACGGACAGTGCCCGGTAAACCGCAAAATCCCCCTCCCCCCGTATCCACCACCACCAACCTGTCACGACCGAGGCAGTGAGCACGAAGAGGACGAACCAGCCAGCAAACCGATCCGCAAAGACCATGGATCGGCTTTCCTTCAGTCCGTCTCGAGCCATCCGGACCGTACCGAGCAATCGATCCAACACACGCCCCTCCTGTCGCTGACAAATCTCGATATCAAATTCCGCATCGACACTGATCATCCCCGCACGCACCTGATCGCCAGGTCGAACCACTTCCGGTACCGAAGTACCATTGAGGATGCAGGAACTCACCCAACCCGAACCTTTTCGCACCAAACCATCCACGGCAATGGAGGAGCCGGGTCGAACCCGAACAAGATCGCCGACCCTGAGCTGACGCACAGAAACGGAACTCTCGGAACCCTCGGGTCCAAGAAGAAGTGCCTCGCCAAACCACGCGTCGAGGCTTTCCACCTCCGTGAGAACTCGACGCTTTGCGAACGCCGTCAATGCCTTGCCGGCCGAATAGACCGTGACCAGAACCGCAACCACTTCATAATAGACGGCTCCGGTTCCTCGAAGGGAGGCATGAATCGAAGCCCCCATCGCTCCAAAGATGCCAAGAAGGAACAACCATTCCGTCCCAGCCCGTCTTTCTGCAACGCAGGCACAGGCTTGGCGGACCAGCGGACGACCAAGGACCCAAAGGACGGAGCAGGCACCTAGCGCGAGCGCAAGGTGGATCCAGCCGCGGGCCGCTCCCTCCACCTCCGAGACGTTGACCACGGTGGAAAACAGCATGAGCTGCGCGGCAACGAAGGCACCAAATCCAATCGAGAACCAAGCCTCACCTCCACTCCCGGATCTCCTTTCGGCCCTTCTGCCGCCCTCGGACAAAACACGACAGCCGTAGCAGCAGTATCGTTCGGAACCAAAGCCCGATGGTGGAGAACCCAGGATTACCCCACCGCAGTACAAACACGAG
Organism: Verrucomicrobiales bacterium; assembly: GCA_027489875.1. Taxonomy (GTDB): domain Bacteria; phylum Verrucomicrobiota; class Verrucomicrobiia; order Limisphaerales; family UBA9464; genus UBA6176. The sequence continues at coordinate 28,217 of JAIXZE010000252.1, read as the reverse complement.
ACAGGGGAGCTGCTTTCGGCGTTTGCCTTTGCCTCCGGGGGGACCACATCAGACACAGGGGGATGTAGTCGGGATAATGTCAGTTCCCAAGCCCCTGCAACAATGCCTTCAACTCATCTGGAGGAAGCTTCTTCAATGCTTCCTTGAGAGCTTCGGGCGAAAGGCCTCCACTTGCCGGGGCCGCGGCTGAGGCATCTCCGCCACTCACGGGCAACTTGAGCAGATCTGCAGGGACCCAAGCCTCAGTGCGGTCCTTCGTCGCTGCGCGGAGAGTTGCGACTTCCGCCGGCGTCACCAGTCCTGCCTTGTTGCCCCAACTATTGCGGATATAAGTGAGGACATTGGCAATCTGCTTATCATCCATGGAATCACGGAAACCATTCATCACCCCGTTGTAGTCGCTCCCCTTGACCTGAATGGGGCCGGATAAGCCATTGAGGACGATCCGGATGATGCGGTTGGGCCCTTCTGCAAGAACCCATTCCGACCCTGCAAGTGGAGGAAACTGACCAGACACTCCGTTTCCATCGGCTTGGTGACATGGGGAGCACTGAGCCAGGAAGACCGCCATGCCTTCCTTAGCAGATTTTGTCGTAGGATCCTCTGTCGACGGCCCGGATTCCGAAGGTGGAGGGAGAGGATTGATCTGGCGTTCGGAGAATTCGTCCGCCCGGAAGCCACCGGAATAGTGGGTCAGATATGTGCCTGCCCAGAAAAGAAGCGCGGCAACAAAGACGACCATCCAGAGGTTCAGGGGTTCGCGGCCCTCAATAGGATCGGGTCGCTCGCGAAGGACGGCCGCGTGCAGGTCGGAAACATCCGTGACTTCACCACGGTCGAGCCCCGAAGCGTTCTTGTTGGGACTATCGCTCATCGCGTGTTCGCTCATTGGACTGCAGTCGCGGTTACAGCGTCGCCCGCTGCCTTTGGCAGCGGAGCCTCGGGCAGGTCATAGGAAGATTTCAAACTGCGCAAATACTCGACCAACTGGCGGGCAGCAGGTGTAGGCACCACTTCCCAGCCGTCACCCGGTGCAAACTCGCCCACCAACTTGAGGGCGTTGGTTGAGACGCCCCCGGGCCCAATACGACGCTTTTCAAAAAGGAAAGGATACGGGGGCATCACACTCCCCTTCGAGGTGATCTGCGGGTTGTACAGATGGGTGTAGTGCCAACCATAATCGGATTGCCGCTCACCGATGTTCGTTAAATCGGGACCAGTGCGCGACGTGCCCAGCATGACTGGACGATCGTGGACGTAATCACGACTCACGGACCGGCGCCTTCCCCAGCCACGATCGATGTCCCCTCCAAATCCAGCAGGACGCACCTGCTGGGAATGGCAATACACACAACCCAGAGAACGATAGTGTTCTGCGCCCTGCTGGGCCTCCCCTTTCCGGGCTTCCGGAAAATAGGAAACAACGCCAACGGCATTGGTGGCTGGATTCGGCAGCAGACCACCCAATTGCTTGTAGGGAGCCAGCACCAACCCAACCCAGCTGGATGCCAGAGTAAGGAGGATTCCGAGAAAGAGGAGAGGACCGTACTTCATGGCATCATTTTCCGGCAATGGCCGGGGTCTCGGTTCCAGAGAGGATGGCAACGACAGGCTTTCGATAAGGGCCAAAAACCCTTGCCAGCAGCCAAACCAGGTTCCCAACAAAAGCGACGTGTCCCAATGCCATCAAGAGTCCTGCAAACGTACGGAGCTTGAGCCAGGGCAAGGTTCCTTCGACTACCTTCATGAATGGAACCGTGGCATCGTTCATCGCCAACCCCTGGAGGATGCCGCCGTAACTCAGAGGCACAACGTATAGGACCAGCCCAAGAAAACAGCCCCAGAAATGTATGGAGATCAAGCCAAGGGAAGGCCACTCCCGCCCCGAGATACGAGGGATGATGTAGTACAGGGAACCAAACATCACCATGGTGAAGAAACCATAAAGCCCAAGATGCGCGTGTGCGATCGTGTGGTGGGTAAAGTGAACGATCTCACTGTAGCTTCGGAGCGAATTGGCAACACCTTGCAAACTGGTGGCGGTGTAGCAGAGGGCTCCGACAACCACGAATCTCAGCGTTGGGCTGTACCGTAGTTTTCCAAAGTGGCCAACCATGGTGAAGTGGTGGTTGATTGCCACAGTAATCACAGGGATGAGCATCATGACGCTCGCCACGACGGAGACCGTGATCATCCAGGCAGGCATAGGGCCGCCAATCAAATGATGCAGGCCATTCCAATTGTAGAACAATGCCAGCGACCAGAATCCCAAGACGCTCAAATAATACGAATGGATGGGCCTACCGATGACCTTCGGGATGAAATAGTAGATGGCAGCCAAACCAATGGGAGTGAACCAAAGGCCAAGAACATTGTGGGCAAACCACCAATTGATGGCTGCTTGAACCGTGCCACGAACAGGCTCAAGGATGAGCATGATCTGGGCAGTTGCGTAGAGCCAAGGGAACCAGAGGATGGCACCAAGCAAATACCACTGGCTGACGTAAAGATGACTTTCCCGGCGAAGTCGGAAGGTGATGATCGACCACACGGCCACCAAGGCATAGCTAAAGAACAGAATTGGCGTGCTGTACCCCGGGAGTTCAAGCCATTCAATGGCGGTCGAGTCACCAGCCAGGATACCAATCAATCCGATCGTCAACCCCACGTTCCAGAAGATGGCAGCGAGAATGATCAATCCTCCGGAAATCAGCGGGACACGACACAGCCGGCACATCAACCAGATCGTGACCGCTATACCAGTTTGGGACGCAAACCCGTAGATCACTGCATTGAGGTGGGCCGGCCGAACCCGCCCAAAGGTTAGAAAATCCCAGCCCGCGAGGAAACCAGGGCTATGGAGCTTGATGCTGGTCACCAAGGCGAGAAGCGTGCCGAGGAGCAACCATGCGAGACCGCTGATCACGAAGAAAAGGACCGGAGCCCTGCAGGAGGAATCGATCTCCGCCAGCATGGCCCTGCGTTGACCTTCATCGGCCAGTTCGCCCGGCATGAGGGCTGAAACGCTTTTGGATGTTGAACTCATGACTTTGCGGACTTCCTGTTGAGGATCTGGTCCGTTGCTTTGTCCAACGGTTCTTCGAGATCAAACGGCAGAAGCGCACCACGATCACCATTCTGCAACTGACCGTTCTTGGCCGCCCATCGGAGGCAAGCCAAGGCCACCACGGGAACAGCCATCGCACCGAACAAAAGAAGGATTCCAATTGGACTCATGGGATCACTTCATCACTCGAAGCTGGGCGTCCGCTTGGACGCTTCGAGACGTTCAAGAAGCTTTGTCCTACCCTCGGTGCTGGAGGAGCCCCATTCGGCGACAAAAACTTCCATGGCACGATCAACAGACAAACGGGCCAGATTCTCCTTGTTTGGATCCACAGCGAACTTGGAAAGCTCGGCCGCACCCTCCTGCTCCACCTTGAGGCGCGTTGCCTTCCGGTTCTGCGCGGCAGCCGCATCGAGACCGGCTGTCGGCTGCTTGACCACAAGCCATGCAAGCGCGCCAATGATGAGGAAGGCTCCCACGCCACCGAAAAAGGTGGCGGCGATCGTCCGGGTCTTGTCCGTACAACACTTCAAGTCACTCATGATGGTCAGGCGTTAGTGATGGGCAGCAGCACCGGGAGCGGGCACCTCATGATGGGTGACAGCTTCCTTCAGACGGGGATCCCGGAGGGGATAGGGGGCGGCAGCGCGGAAGTTCCTGAGGAACATGAATCCAAGGAAACCAGCCATGCCGAACCAGAAGAGCGGATCCCAGAATGAGACCTGTGGTCCATCCTTCAGCGGACCGTAAGTCGGCATGACGTTGAACGTCATATCGACGAAATGCATGAGCCAAGCCCATCCACACATGGGGAACATGATCGCAGGATTCAGTTTCACGTCCTGATTCAGCAGGACAAGGAACGGGACAACGAAGTGACCAAAGAGGATCGTGAAACCAACCCACTTCCAGCCACCCGCCTCGCGATTCACGTACCAGAAGGTTTCCTCAGGAATCGCTGCATTCCAGATCAGGAAATACTGGGAAAAATGAATGTATGCGTAAAAGACCGTGAAGGCGAAGAACCACACCCCAACATCCTGAATCTGGCGCTTGTGGATGACGTTCTTCAGTGGACCTGTGGATCGGAGCCAGAGCACCAGAACCCAGACAGTGATCAGGGTCGTCCAGACGCTTCCCGCGAAATAGTACACGCCGTACATCGTGCTAAAGAACTGATGCTGCAAGGACTTCATCAGGTAGAAGCACACGAGGGTCAGAGTGATGGAGAAATAGAAGATACCGCCGGCAGCCAGAACCCTTGCCTTGCGGGTCCAGATGGCCGCTCCGTCCTTGTCCTGAGCGATGGACCACTTACGGAAGGTATGGGCAATCCACCCCCAACTCGCGACGAGAACTGGGAGCAATACGTTGAAGGATCCGGTATTGAACAGGGCTCGCTTGACTGCGAGGGAATGGTCCGTGGCCGGATCGATGGTCAGCCATGGATAGATGAACTGCTGAAGGGCAAGAATGGGGGCCAACAGAATCAGCATCCAGGGAAACAACAAGGAGGCCAACTGCTCGTTCACCCGGCGAATGGGAACCGACCATGAGGCATCAAACAGGTGATGAATCAGGACCAGGAACAGCGCGCCGACGCAGATGCTCAGGCAAAACATGTAGGCCGTGAGATAGCGGAGGCCGATTTCCCTCAAGAGGCTTTTGCCCTCGCCGTGGCCTTCGGCATGACCGTCGTGTGAGTGGCCATGGGAACTGGCGGCAACTGCCTCGGTCGAAGCCTTGACGGAATTTGTCCCGTCGGCCGCAACCAACCGGCTTGTACCCAGGGAAAGGAACCCGACAAGCGCCAGAACGGCAAACAAAGGTCCGAACAATCGTGAAAGGGTTTTCATGGCGGAGTTACTTGAGGGTTGCACGCACCGCGTCAGGGATTTCTTCCTTCTTGCCGAGTCGGCTCAGCTGCAGCGCCCGGACATACGCAATGACAGCCCATCGGTCACGGGGTTCCAGTTTGTCAGCATAAGGCAGCATGAGGTTCTTGCCGTTGCTGATGGTATTGAACAGTTCGCCATCGGCTATCTTGATCAGGCGTTCGTCATGAAGCTTGGCCACAGCAGCCATTCCAAACTTGGTCGTCACCCCATTGCCATCGCCAGCAACGCCGTGGCAGGGAGAACAGTAGATGTCGTAGCGTTCACGACCACGCACGACCAACTCACGCGAGACCGTAAGGGGAATGGAATCAACCCAAGCCCCATCAGCCTTCTTTCCGGTACTGAACTCATCAGCCTCCCGAAAGGATTCCCTCGAGACTGTGCCCGCTACAGGCAAGCGGCTGCTTTGTCCGTCAGCAAAACCAGCAAATGCCGTGGTCGTCTGAGGGCGTAGCTTGGGTTGGCGGTCCATGTCCGGAAAAACCTCAAGGGGTGGCTTCCGGGAGAGGCCCCCACGAAGGCCGGCCACACTGATGATGGCAACAACAGCCAAGGCCCAAGTGGCGAGGAAGAAGATCAGGAACTTTCGCATTTATTCCTCCACGTATTCAACCGCGGTTGCGTGACAGGTCTCAGCCAGGAACTGGCGGGTCGCCTCCGAAGCGTACTTGGAGTCCGCCGCCTCGATGCAAATGAAGAATCGGTCGTTCGAAGCACGCTTGAAGCGCTCCACCCGAAGCAACGGGTTGTGTAGCCTTGGCAGCCGGTTGAGGAAAAGCATGCCGAAGAGGGTGCCGAAGGCTCCCAGGAGAATCGTCATTTCGTAAGACACCGGGAACGCGAACAACGGCGTGAACAGGGGCTTACCACCAACCACCAAGGGATAGTCGAACTTGTTCATGAACCAGATCATGGTCATGCCCGTAAAGAAGCCCGTGCAACCACCCGCAAATGTGAACCACCCAACAGGTGATTTGCGAAGCCCCATGGCTTCGTCCATTCCATGGATGGGAAACGGGGTATAAACATCCCATTTCGAGAATCCTGCGTCGCGGCAGAGGATCGCCGCGTCCATCACCGCTGCGGGAGTCTCAAACTCCGCGAGCAGCCCGTGAGGTCTAGAAGAAGAATTGCTCATGATGAGTCCTTGGCGTGCCTTCAGTGATGCCCTTTGGCGCCACCCAGCGGGTGATGTGGATCCGCTTGCGGTGTGACTGCCTTCACCTCGCTGATGGCGATGGCGGGCAGGAAACGGATGAAGAGCAGGAACAGCGTCATGAAGAGACCGAAACTGCCCACGAAAGTGAACACATCGACCCAACTCGGGGTGAAATAACCCCAACTGGACGGAAGATAATCCCGGTGCAGCGAAGTCACGATGATCACAAACCGCTCGAACCACATGCCGATGTTCACAACGATGGAAACGAACCAGACAAACAAGGGCCACGTGCGCAGCTTACGCGACCAGAAGAGGTGCGGGCTGATGACGTTGCAGGTGATCATCGACCAGTAAGCCCAGGCATAAGGACCAAACGCCCGGTTCTTGAAGGCGTAAAGCTCGTAAGGACTTCCGCCATACCAAGCGATGAAGAACTCCATGCCGTAGGCGTAGCCAACGATCGATCCGGTGGCCAAGATCACCTTGCACATCAACTCGATGTGCCGCTTCGTGATGATGTCCTCCAGCCCGAACAAAGATCGCATCGGGATCAGCAGGGTCAGAACCATGCCGAACCCTGAGAAGATCGCGCCGGCGACGAAGTAGGGCGGAAAGATGGTGGTATGCCAGCCCGGCACCTGGGACACGGCGAAGTCGAAGGAAACGATCGAGTGCACGGAGAGCACCAGCGGGGTGCTCAGGCCGGCAAAGATGAGATAGGCCTTCTCGTAATTGCTCCAGTGCCTGTTGGAGTTCGTCCATCCAAGAGCAAACAACCCGTAGGCAAACTTCCTGATCAAGGTCTTCGCCCGATCCCGGAGGGTTGCCAAGTCAGGGATCAATCCAACGTACCAAAAGAGAAGCGATACAGTGCCGTACGTTGAAACAGCGAAAACGTCCCACAGAAGTGGCGAACGGAATTGAGGCCAGATCGCATTGGCGTTCGGCACCGGGAAGAGGAATCCGGGATAGAGGGCGAACCAAACACGCCCGGTGTGGACGACCGGAAATATGCCTGCGCAAGCCACCGCGAACAAGGTCATGGCCTCAGCGGCGCGATTGATGGATGTCCGCCACTTCTGGCGAAGCAGGAACAACACCGCTGAAATCAGCGTTCCGGCGTGACCGATGCCGATCCAGAAGACGAAGTTCGTGATATCCCAAGCCCAGTCCGCTGGCTGATTCAATCCCCAGACGCCCACGCCTGTAGAGATCAGATAGGCCACCAGGGAGAACATGAGCATCATCCCACCCGCACTCATCACGAATACGGGCCACCACCACTTGGGCATGGGATTTTCACAGATGCCGGCGATGGAATCCGTGATCCAGCCCAGTGACCGGTTGTTCAGGACCAAAGGCTCGCGCTCCAGCTCCTTGGGCGGGTCGTAAACCTTGAGCACCGGCGGCACGATACCAGAATCCGAGGATCCCTTCTTGCCGGGATTATGATGTGAGGCGGCAGCTGCTGTAGCCATCAGACGGCTCCTTTCTGCGTGGAAATCGAGGCTGACTTCTTCTCACCATGGCTATCCCCATGGCTTTCGGTCTTGAAAGGGTTCTCGTGACGGTGGCGCTCGTAGTCTCGTATGGAATCGGGGCCACTCCTTCCCTCAATCTTGGCATCCTGGATTTCCGGGTTCGGATTCCGGATCCGGGCCAGGTAAGTCACCCGTGGGCGGTTGTCGAGGAAGCCGAGAACCGTATAATCTCTGGGATCCGTCTTGAGCTTTGAAACGGCGCTGGAGGGGTCAAGGAGGTTACCGAAGGTGATCGCCTCAGCAGGACAGGCCTGTTGGCAGGCAGTCTTGAAGGTTCCATCCTTCACCGCAACATCCCCACTGTTCCCAACCTCAACCTTGCGGGCGATCTTGGCTTGCTCGATACGCTGCACGCAGAAGGTGCACTTCTCCATGACACCGCGCATCCGGACAGAAACGTCGGGATTCTTTACCAGCTTCACCACTTCCCACTCGGGCGCTTCATTCCGATTAACACCCAACGGACCCTTGTAGAGGTTGCCGAAGTTGAAGAAATGCTGCGACTGAGCCCCGGCGTAGTCCGTCTCGCGCTTGTTGTAATCGAAGAAGTTGAATCGCCGGACCTTATACGGACAATTGTTGGCGCAATAACGCGTGCCGATGCAGCGGTTATAGGCCATGACATTGAGGCCTTCCTCGTCATGTACCGTAGCGTTGACGGGACAGACACTTTCGCAGGGAGCCGACTCGCAATGCTGGCAGAGCATCGGCTGGACCGCCATTTGAGGATCCTCGGCCGCGATGTCTGAACCCAGATCAGATTTGGGATCGTGGCTGTAGTAGCGGTCGATGCGCATCCAGTGCATTTCGCGACCACGAGCGACCTGATCTTTCCCGACGATCGGAATGTTGTTCTCGCTCTGGCAAGCAACCACACAGGCTGTACAGCCCACGCAGGTGGAGAGGTCGATCACCATTCCCCATTGGTGAATCTTGGAGGCGGTCTCCGGATTCTTGTCGAACGGGTGTTCGTAAATGTTTTGAGGGCGCGGCCCCACATTACGGCCGTCACCTTCCTTTTTGTATGGGACATAATGCGGCAGATGCGCATCAAGATCCATGTTCTTGGCGAAATCAGGCTTCGCCTCGAATTGGGCCAGATCCGCTTCGCGGATGACCGGCCGCCCTTCCATCAGACCATGCTCCTGAGTGACGGCAACCAAGCGACGTCCCGGAACCTTGACAACCTTTGCCCCGGTGGCGAGGTGGCGCGTGTCTTTCTGATAAAGCGGAAACGCATCGAAGCCACTGCCGCGACCGACCCGGCCGGTGAAGCGTCGACCGTACCCAAGCGCGAGGCCAACGGTCTTGTCAGCAAGTCCGGGTTGCACCCACGCAGGCCCTTCGACCGTTTTCCCACCAAGGGTAACCTTCAGGATGGGCTGCTTGTATTGGCCATCCTTCGCGTTCGCGGCGTCAGCAATTCCCAACTCTCGGGCGGTTGCCAGCGATACAAGGATGACGTTTTCCCATGTCACCTTGGTGATGGGATCCGGCACCTCCTGCTGCCAGCCGTTGTTGTTGAATCGACCGTCGTCGACCGAGGCGTCCCGATATAGGACCACGTCGAAATCCGCGGCGGTGGGAGCCTTGTAAGCAGCGATGGTAGCAACGGCACGGCCCATCTGGGCAGAAGCGGGCTCCATGGGCTTTGGTGCACTGTCCTCCAGAAATCCATCATGGAGGAACTTCCGCCACTTGGACTCGTCGACACCATGGGTGGCGCGGACGAGGTCGAGCGGCAGAGGTTTCTCCAGCCCGGCGATCCGAGCGAGAACCTCAATGTCCGTGAGGCCGCCGAAGAGAGGCTCAATCAACGGTTGAACAGGAACGACGGTACCATCGGCCGTACGAGCATCCCCCCATGCTTCGAGAAAATGAGTCGCGGCAATGTTCCATGTGGCGAACTGCGAGGTTTCATCCTCGTAGAAGCCCCACCGAATAACTGTCTTGGCGCGCTTTACAGCACCCGCGAAGTCGAGGTCTGCGGGCGCATCATACGCTGGGTTGCCCCCCAGGATCACCAAGGTGTCTACCCCGGACTGAAGCTGTGCAACGCACTCGGAGATCGAGCCATCGTTTCTCGACTCATTCGACTTGATGATCGAAACAACGGGTCCCACCGCCTGCAAGGCCACATTGAGGACCTGAGCGATAAGATGAACCACCAGAGGCTGCCCGTAGCCGGCGACGACCACAGAGGCTCCCTTGTGACCAACCAGATCCCTGGCGCACGCGGCGACCCATTTCGGATTGGCAACCGGGTCCTTGGCCAACGATTTCAGGGCCGCAGCCAACTCTCCACTTTGCTGAAGCAATTCAAGGACCTCGGCACCCACCTGGGCTGCAACACGGACCACGTCGGTCGGCCGCACACGAAGGCGGTGGTCGGCAGATCCACCCGTGACCGTCAGGAGCGACTCCACCGCATACAAGCGGCTCATCGTGTCCTTGGCCGGCTTTCTTCCCTTCGCAAAGCCACGGATCAAGCGGTAGGACTCACCCTCGACGCCAAGGAAGTCGCAGTCCAGCGCGAGGATTCTCCGCGCATTTTCAAGGTGGTAGACAGGTTGAACTTGCGCCCCAACGAGGGTGCTCAACGCCTGCTCGCCAACCGCAAAGTCCACTGGCTCGTAGGCGAACCACTTGGATTTGGGAAACTTCTTGGCGATTTCCTCCTGGACGCGTGCTCGTGTCGGAGACCCAGAGCGTTCCGATAGGAAAACCAAACCCTCGCCTCCGTTGGCGGCGAACTTGGTCGAAACTCCGGTCAACGCATCGCGAAGAGCCTCAACCTTGACGTCCGCACCGCCCTTTGTATGGCGGTAAGCCCGATCGGGGTCATAGACGTTCAGGAGGCTGGCTTGGGCGAAAGCATCCGTACCGCCGTTCGAATTGGGGAGGAGGGGGTTTCCCTCCAATTTGACAGGCCGCCCATCGTGGGACTTGGCCACGAGTGGAATGGCGGAGCCGCGGCTCGGCATGGCGGTCGCAAAATGTTGCGCCTTTCCATGGATGTAGCCTTCGGGCTGTTTGGCGAAAGGGGTCAGGTGTTCCTCGGGACGGCGGCAACCAGCAGCAAAGCCGCCGACACCGGCGAGCATGAAGCTCGCGGACATCAGCTTGATCCAATCTCGGCGGGTCTCACCTTCCGGTGCGATCGAGGCGCCGGAAGGAAACTCCCGTTCCATCCATTGACGAAATTCGGGCTTCTCAGCCAGCTGGTCGAGCGAACGCCAATACTTGGGTCCGACCTCCGGCTCGGGACAAGGCGGGGGAATCGTTTTCATCAGCGGTGACAGGTGGAACAGCTCTGGCCGGGCTGGATCTTCCAATCGTGAACGGCCTTCTTTCCATCAAACCCTTCGTTCTTCCAATCCAACTTCGTGACCAGTTCGTTCGGACGAACGAACTTTTCGGGTTCACGATGGCAATCGAGGCAAAAGCTCATGGATAGCGGCTTGGCGTGGTAAACCTCATCCATCTTGTTGATCTCACCGTGACAGTGAACGCAACTGATGCCGCGATTCACGTGCACGGAATGGTTGAAGTAGACGTAGTCCGGAACCTTGTGGATCTGCACCCACGAGATCGGCTTTCCGGAAGCGTAGGACTCACGGACCAACGCCAGTTTCTCGGAGTCCTTCCGGACCTGACCGTGGCAGTTCATGCACGTCGAGGAGGAAGGGATGTTGGAGAACCAGGACTTCTCAACACCGTTGTGGCAGTAGCGGCAATCCAGATTCAACTGGTCGACGTGGATCGAGTGAGAGAAGGCCACGGGCTGTTTCGGCTGATAGCCGACGCGCGTGTACTTCGGCGTGACGTAATAGGTAATGCCGGCGAGAGCCGTTGCGCCTAAAACAGCCGCAGCGATACCTGCCATAATCGGCAGCTGATTCGTCCACTTTGGGAAGATATCCGACATGCTCAACCTTTCCGCTCAGTCTCCCGGAGCCTCTTGGAGGCGACGCAGGAATTAGCAAACTTGATTTAACCGGATTGCCATCCCCGCACCATTAGTTGCCCTACAGAACGCCTTGTCTCTACCAACGAAACACGCCATCGCAAGCGTCTTCTCCTTGCCATGGACGTCTTTCGCTTCGGTGATTCACCGCATTAGCTTCCAGCGAACCCGGTAGTGACCTCTTTCCGCAGATGCACCAACGACTCGTGAAAAAAATCACAAGCTCCCCCTGTGACGCAAGCATCGGTTCCGGAGGAACGAAGATTCCCTCTTGTGGAACCGCATCAGACTAATTCCCAAGTAATTAATCATTAGATTCTTACGACTTAATTAGCAAATCACGGACCTCTCCAAAGAATTCCATCAAGGCTGTGACGGCCTCCGCGCCCTTGTGCGCGCCTGTCAAATGGCGACGGGTGCCTTGATCGCAGGATGAGGGTCGTATCCCTCGAGGGTGATGTCCTCGAAGACAAATTCTTCGAGTTCACGCCGGGCCGGATCCAACCGCAGCGTGGGCAACGCCCGCGGCTCGCGGCTCAGTTGCAATTTCACCTGTTCCACGTGGTTCGCGTAGATGTGGACGTCACCCATCGTGTGGACGAAATCACCAACGCCAAGGCCGGTCACCTGAGCGACCATGTGGGTTAGCAAGGCATAGCTGGCGATGTTGAATGGCACCCCGAGGAACAGGTCCGCGCTGCGCTGGTAGAGCTGACAACTCAGTTTCCCCCCCGACACGTAGAACTGGAAGAGCGTGTGGCAGGGCGGCAGGGCCATGTCCCCGATTTCCGCAGGGTTCCATGCCGTCACCAGCAACCGACGGCTGTCCGGGTTACGACGGATCTCGCGTACAACCCAATCGATCTGGTTGATCGACACGCCCTTTTCCCCCCGCCAGTCAGTCCATTGCGCCCCATAAACCCTTCCCAGACTTCCATCGGGACGAGCCCATTCGTCCCAGATGGTGACGCCGCGCTCCTGCAGCCATCGCACGTTGGTTTCTCCGCGCAAAAACCAGAGGAGTTCGTAGATGATGGATCGGATGTGGACCTTCTTGGTGGTGACCAAGGGAAAGCCGTCAGCAAGCCGATAACGACATTGGGCCCCGAACAGGCTGTAGGTCCCCGTGCCGGTGCGATCGGCCTTGAATTGCCCCGAATCGAGAACCTGCCGCAGAAGGTCGTGGTATTGTCGCATGCTGATGCGGCCTTCTAGCCTACCGTGTGCCGATGGCCCACACGAAATTCCGTGCGGACCTCTGGACCGCTCCAGGAATCCCGCGCTCAGACCTGGAACCAGGCCGGATCCAGGGTAATCCGCGTCCCGGATTGAACCGCCTCGTGCGACTTGATGGCCACCACGGTGGCTTGGTAACCGGCCTTCCAACCTGCGTCAGGCGCGGTGCCTTCGTTGATGTGCTCGATGAAGCGCCCGAGCGCGAACTGGAGTGGTGGTTCGGTCTGGGAGGCGGCTTCGGCGGGCTTCTTGCCTTGGGCGAGGATCTTCGTGGCATTCGCCACCAATGCGATGCCCGAGTCGTTGAGGAAGTCGTCCTTTCGAGCGTAGACCTCCCAACCAAGGAGCGGGGCATCCGTTTCCTTGAACATCCACGCCTTGTTGTCGCGGATCAGCACGGCGGCATCCGAGCCGTAAAAGACATCGTGTTCCCCTTCGAAGGAGTTGGCCAACGTTGAGGTAAAGGAATGGCGCAGGCCTCCCGCGAACTCGAGGATGACGGTCACGGTATCGGCCACTTCGCGGTCGTCCTGCCACTGAAGGATGCCTCCGAAGCCAGAGACAGCGACGGGAACCTTGTCGTTGAACCAACAGGCCGTATCCAGGCTGTGGATCCCGATCTCACCGGGGAGTCCGATGGACGTTTCCTTGTAAAGCCGCCAATTGAGGGCGCGCTCCCGGTCTCCGTTGGGGGATGAGCGGCGCCAACTTTGCTTCCGGTTGAATTGGCCGCGTGAGACCGCAAGTTTGCCGGTAGCCGCAGTCCTCACAAACTTCAGGACATGATGATGTTGCGGGTTCTCCCGCAGTTGGAGTCCGGCTTGGAAGATCTGGCCTTTCGGAAGTCCCTTCGCGGCGGTGGTGATGGCGCGCGCATCATCAATCGTGTGCGCGAGGGGGGCCTCCACATACACATGCTTTCCGGCCTGCATGGCGGCCACGGCAATTTCCCGATGGAGATGGGTGGGGGTGGCCACGATCACGGCCTGGACCTCGGGATTGGCGATCAACTCCCGATAATCAGCGTGCTGTTTGGCATTGGGCGCTGCCTCTGCGGCCCTCCGGAAGGCGGCCTTGTAGTTGTCGCAAATCGCCGTGACAGGACCGTTTGGCAACTTCGCCAGGGTCGTCAGGATGTCGCGGCCCTGCGTTCCGAGGCCGATGACGCCACAACGCACAGGTGGCCCCGGAGGCTTTTCCTTGTAGTTGGGATCGACCTTGGGCGGCGGCAAGACCTTGGCGTCGGCCGTTTCCAGTTTCGCGGCTTCCTGGGCGGTCAGGGGGATTCCGCCCATGGCGGCCATGACCGTCGCAAAGGAGCCTGCCTTGAAGAAATGGCGGCGGTTCAGATCTTGCCCGGAGGATCGTTCGTCACTCATGTGGAATGCGACGACAGTGCCCGGTGGAATCATCACTGCCAAGAGGCAGCTGATCCTCAAACCCCTCCAAGTTCGAAGCGCTGCCCTGCCCTGCTTCCCCTGCCCTGAAGCAACTGCATGCCTTTCACCTCACGTCGTTCCTGCACTGGGCAATCCACCCCGATCCGGTCCACCCTGTGGTCACGATGAATCGACGCTCCCCTTCCCTGGATCCAGTCCAGGCTGCCCGGTGGATCCGACGAAGACACCCCACTGCACCCGGAGTAGGCATCGTCCTGGGCTCCGGGTTTGGCCCGATTGCGGAGGCCATTCCAGACGCCTGTACCATCCCCTACTCGGAGATTCCGGGCTTTCCCGTCGGCGGCGTGAAGGGACACTCCGGCCAATTGATCCTCGGGCGCTGGCACGGCATCGAGGTCGCGGTGTTGGCCGGCCGAGCCCATTTCTACGAGGGTTTCGACATGTCCACCGTGACCTTTTCAACCCGCGTTCTCGCGGCTCTCGGCATCAGGGATCTGCTGCTGACCAATGCAGCGGGTGGGATCCGACGTGGTCTCAAGCCTGGCGATTTCGTCGCCATTTCGGATCACATCAATTTCCTCGGGACAAATCCGCTTCGAGGCCCCCTTGCGACGGGACGCGAGCGCTTTGTGGACATGACGGCCGCGTACGATCCCGAGCTTCGGAGCAGAATGCTGCGCGTCGCGAAGAACCTGGGAATGCGGATCCGCGAAGGCGTTTATCTGGCCGTTTCCGGCCCGTCCTTTGAAACCCCGGCTGAAATCCGCGCTTTCCGGACACTGGGGGCGGATGTCGTCGGGATGAGCACGGTTCCCGAGGCCATCGTGGCACGGCAGTGCGGAATGCGTGTAGCGGGCTTGAGTTGCATCACGAATGTCGCGGCCGGATTGGCGGGACCGAATCAATCACTGTCTCACGGGGAAGTCCTCGACGTCGCACGCGAGGTTGCCCCGAGGGCCACACGTCTGGTTGAGGCGTGGATTCAGGGCTGAGCCGCGGTTCGAGCCCGCTCTTGCCTGCCCAGCCCCGAGCCCTGACACTGGACGCGGATGCAGCCGTTCCAGATCATCTTCAATCCGACCAGTGCCGCGGAGCTCGCGAAGCTCCCGCGGGATCTTCAACTGCATATCCTGGGTCAATTCCGCGGCTTGCCGCAGGAACTGCAACGCGAGGACTCCCATTTCGGCAGCCTCACCCGGGATGGCCGCACCCTGACGCGTTACCGACTTGGCGACTACCGCCTCTACTTCGAACGTCATGTTCTGGGCATCGTCGTGCACCGTATCCTCAGCCGGAACACCGTCCGCGACTTCCTCTTCCGATCCAACCTGCCCACGGGCGAGGACGAACAGCTTCAAGACAATCCCAAGTTCTGGGAAATGATCGAGCGCGCGCGCTGAACGCCCTGAGGGCAACCCGAGGCTGCCCGATTTGAGAACGGCGACGAGGACGTCGCCACCCCGTTTCATGCGGGGCAGTGTCAAGATGCGCCCTTCGCGGTGCGCCCGTTCCCTTCCCCCGTCAACGCCCACCTTTGCAATGGACGCAGGCAGCGCCATGGAGGAAGCGGGTCCGGAAGTATGCCTCGCGCCCCGTTTCCTTCGGAGCTCCGCGATCCGCCGCGTCCTGCATTTCCTTCAACACGGCTGCGGGCGAACGCGGGTTCCATCCATGAGGCTGCCCCGGTCCATACTCGAACCGGGCGTTGACTGAAGGCGTTGCCTTTTTGAGGAAATCGTCCATCCGGTGAACGGCATTGTTCAGGAAATACTCATCCGCCTCACCCACCCAGACCTTCAGTTTTCCGTCGAGTTTCGGAGCGAGCGTTTCCCAGTTTTCCTCCATCAACCGACGCATGTCCCATCGGTGCCAGGATTCACCGATGCCCGATGCGAGCGCTCCGGTCCTTGGATCCCATCCCGGTACGGGTTGTCCGGTCTCGCCTCTCGGCGCGAAGGTCGCATTCCATGCGCCCCATTGGCCGCCACTCCGGGTATACGAGTCCCCAAGTCCGAGGACGTTTTCATACTGGACCTCGTGGCGCATGGTGAACTTCACGTCTCCCCGCAACGTGCGCGAACTGGGGCGCTCGAAGCCGTCCACATTCACGAAGGCGTTGGTATCGCGGTACAGGTCCACCAACTGGAAATCGCGGAAGTCGAGCGGATCGGGAAAGCCACTCCAACAGCCACCGAAAACATCCGGGTACAACACTTGAAGGGCGAAGGAAACCCACCCTCCTGTCGAACCGCCGGTGGTGAAGCGAGCCCATGGTTGGCCGATGGCCCGGAACTCGTGCTCCAACGCAGGCAATACCTCCTCGACCAGCGCGGCGCCATACGGGCCGTGGTTGGCCGAATCCACCTGATATGGATCACCGAGTGGCCCCGCCCCATCCAGCGTCACCCAGATCATCTGCGGCGCGTCCGGAGCCATCCAGGCCGTTCGCCATCCCGACCTTTCCCGCATCATTCCAGACGCACGGGTAAAGCGGCTGGCGTACCCCCCGATGTCGATCACCAAGGGAAATCTTCGTCCGGTCTCCGTCTCCCATGAACGCGGGAGGACAACACCTACCCGGAGGAACATGTCGCGCCCCCAGAAGCGGCTCAGCTTCTCAGACCGTATCTTCCGGTACCGAACCAACCCAGCCTCCGTTGGGAGGGACTCGACAGGTTCCGTCGCTTCCAGAGTCAGGGCAATCGATGTCTTCTGCCGCACGTCCACCGTAACCGTGCGAGGCTCGGAATACGGGTTCCCCGGGGCGGCCGGGAACCACAGGTCGCGGTTCGTCATGAATACCGCCTGAGCCGCATACGTGCGGGCAGGCAACTCCCCGAGTGCCCGCCACGGAAAGACCGCCGCACCTTCGCCAACACGGACCGTCGCCGACTTCGAACCCGCCGGAACATCGACCCCCATCAGGGTCGGGGCCTGCGCACCCAACCGGCCGATGGATTCCCGTGGTTCGCCGCGCCCCGGAGGAGCCAGCACCACCAGCAACCGGGAATCATGGGGAAGGTTGCGCAAGCCGGGCGGAATCGAAATCTCGAAGCTCACACGGGCGGCGGGAGCCGGGTCCGTGTCCGCTTCCGCCGCCGGGTTGGATGCCAAAAGGGCACCCATGGCCCAAAATTCGAAACAGACCACCCACGTCATCAGGATCCACCGCCGCCTCGCTGCCGCTCCACACGCCGGATTCGACTCTCCCATGCGCCGACTTTGGACGCGCCTTGACGTTCGACAACTCCTATTCCGGGAAGGTGATAGGCTGACGGCGAAGAAAAAGACCCACGCAAGCCAACGAAGACGTCGAGAAACCGCTCCAGGCGTGGACGGACCAGGCTCCACACCCGCTGCTCAGCGGGACTCCATCACGACGTTGGTGTAAATCCGCATCTCACCGGTCCGGATCAATCCCGTGGCACCGGGCACGCGTTCCTTGAGGCGCAGGTGCGGTTCGAACTCGATCGGGCATCCCGCTCCAAGCGCCTCCGCGAACTCGGCGCGAATCACAGTATCATTGTGCTGGTTGAATTCCGACGCCATCCACACGGCACCCGGTCGCCAGGTCGCACGGATTGCGGCCAATACTTGGGGAATGCTTGGCAACCCGGCCACCAGCGACAGATCGACTTCGGGAATATCCGGCCACGATGGGAACATGGCGTCGGCGATGACGAGGCGATTGGTGTGTCGCACGCGGGCCAACAGCGCCAGCAAGTGCGGGTTCAGGATGCGTGTTTCAATCATGGAATCGTTCGTTTGTGTCGCGATGCAGGATCACTTGAACGGCTTGCCCTCGAGGCCGAGCAGGTAGTGGTAGACGAGGTCCGGAAGATCGAGGCTATAGCCCCCTTCCAGGATGCTGAACACCGGCAATCTTGTTTCGCGCAACTGCGAGCCGATCCAATGGAAGTCCTCCCGTTCGAGGGTTCCATTCGCCAGCGGATCCCGCACGTAGGCGTCGAAGCCCGCCGAAACCCCGAGGACCTGTGGCTTCGATTCCAGCACGCGATCGAGTGCCTTGCGCAGGACGGTGCGCCACTGTTCGCGCGGTGTTTTCGGGGCCACGGGAAAGTTGAAGCAATTGCCGCCGACGTCCGCCGTGCCCGAACCGGGATAACACGGATGCTGGTGGACCGACGCGAACACGATGCCGGGCTTGCCGCTGATGATGTCCTCGGTGCCATTGCCGTGGTGCACGTCGAAATCGAACAGGCCCACGCGCTCCACTCCCGTGGCCCGTGCGTGGAGCGCAGCGATCGCGATGGAACCCAGGTAACAGAAACCCATCACCGATTGGCGGGTGGCATGGTGACCGGGAGGACGCAGCAGGCTGAACGCGGGTTTCCCGGCACGGGCCAGTTCCAGGGCCTTCAAGGCTCCGCCCACGCCCCGTCGGGCGTGATCGCCGATACCGGGATGAAAGGCGGTGTCCCCATCAAAATCCTCGGCCACCAACAGGCGGTCCAGGTAGGCCTGCGGATGCGCCCGCAAGAGGACTTCGTCGGTCGCGGGTTCCGGCTTCACCCATTCCAGCGACAACACCTGCTGTGTCTTGAGCAGATCGATGGTCCGGCTGACCCGGGTAGGACGTTCGGGATGCCCGGGTGACCGATACTCCAGGCAACGCTCGTCGGTGATGATGTGCATGGCGCGGCGGGGTTCACCGGGTCATGGGCCATCCGGCGGCGACGAGTCCCTTGTAGCCCCCGATCAGCGAAGAGACGTTCGTGTAGCCCATCTTCTGCGCGGCATCGCACGTCAGCGCGCTGCGGTAACCGCCGCCGCAGTACATGACGATCTCGGCCGTCTTGTCCGGGAAGCGCGTCTCCAGATCCCGTTCCAGGATCCCCTTCCCGAGATGCGTGGCTTCAACCGCATGGCCAGCGGTCCATTCGCTTTCCTCGCGCACGTCGATCAGCACGAGGGCGGCATTGGCTTTCTGACGTTCGCGCAAGACGTCGATCGTCACCTCGTGTACGCGCGTCTGCGCATCCTGCACCAGCTTCAGGAAACCCGGGGAATGTTGCATGGCCCAAACCTACCGCGGGGGTTGTCCCAACGGAAGCCGCAGAATCGGGCGCGATCAGCGCGCTGCCTTCTTGAGTTCCTTCAGGACCTGCGCCTCCGGCCGCGCGACATAGAAGGGATCGAGCGGATAACAGCCGCTGGGCAATCCATTGCGCGGGGCCGTCGTGCACTCGCTGAAGGTCCGGCAGATGCCGCGGGCCACCACGGGTCGGCCCGAGGTCGCATCCGCGAGGATCCCGGGATAACTGAGCACCATGCGTCCCATGCCCACGACGTCGGTCCACCCGGCGCGCACGACCGCCTGGGCGACATGCGGCAGGTACTCCTGCAGGTAGGTGTATCCGGAACCCACCACGATCAGGTCGCGGGGGGCGTGGGATCGGACCTGACGCACCGCCTGGATCTGACGGACCACGTCGATGAGGGGATCATGTGCCGGCTGATACCCGTCACTCGGCGGGTACGCTGCCGGACGCAACAGGTGCGGATTGTAGTAGGGCGAACCCGCACTGAGGTTGAGCAACCGGACTCCGAGCGACCCGCACAGCTCCGCAAACCGGAAGGTCTCGGTGAGATCCGGTTCGATGGGCCTCTCGGGGTGCATCCCGAACCCGAATCGATACGGCAGGAACGCCGAGTAATCCTCGGGAATGCCCGGCCCCAGCTTGCCTGGCTGGCTCCGCGTCGGATCCGGGCGGAACGGCACCATGTCGAAGGCGCTCAACCGAACCCCGATCGCGATGGGGTTGCTGTCGGCACGGATGCCTTCGACGATCTCACGCAGGATTCGGGTCCGGTTCTCGAAAGATCCACCGTAGGGCCCAGGCCTCGTATGGGCCCCG
This sequence comes from Verrucomicrobiales bacterium, assembly GCA_027489875.1. GTDB lineage: Bacteria > Verrucomicrobiota > Verrucomicrobiia > Limisphaerales > UBA9464 > UBA6176. The sequence goes on along the minus strand of JAIXZE010000252.1, from coordinate 8,067 downwards.
AGGAACTCGTGCAGGAGGTAACCGTGGCAATGCTTGATGTCGACGAAGTCGGCTCCGGCTTCATGGGCCACGCGCGCCGCCCGGATGAAATCACGGATCAACTCCCGGACCTCGTCATCCGACAGCACCGGTCCGTCTGAATCGATCTGGAACTTCCGATCCAGGATCGGATGGCGGTAGGCGATGCGCGGTTCGAGACGCTTCTTGTCGTTCGGCCGGCAGAACCGTCCGGAGTGGGTGAGCTGGAATCCCACCACCAGATCGTCCGTCGTGCCAAACGCCGCCTGATGGGCGGCGACCAACCCGCGGCGGAGATCGGCGATGGCTTCGCGGTTTTCGGGCAACAGGATCAACTGGTTCGGATTGGCGCGCCCGTCGGGTCGCACTGCCATGGCCTCGCCGCCCCAGATCAGCTTCGCGCCGCTTTCCCCGAACCGTTGCCAGCGCCGGTGCACCTCCGCGGTCGGCTTGCCATCGGTGGTGGCGTCCCAGCCTTCCATCGGGTGGATCGCCCAACGGTTGCCGGGAATCCGACCGTTGACCTCCGTCCGGACGGGCTGTGTCAGCGGCGAGGCGGCACCGGCAAGAAGCGCATCATCGCAGGGTAACTCCAAGCCAAGACCGGCAAGGTGCTGCCGGAATGCCTCCGGCGACTTGAGCGATGGAATGCGGGTGAGGACAAAGGGGGCGGCACTCATGAACAACGGTCCGGAACGTTACCGCACTCCCCGGATCCAAGTCACGCCCGCCCACCCGTCACTTCAACTCCAGCCGGAGCTGGTACTTGTCGAGGGTGAACCCCTCGGACTGGGCCAACCGGGCGAGCGCCTTGTTATAATCGGATTTCGCGCGGATGGCCTCGGACTGGGCCGACGTGTAGTCGCGCTGGCGTTGGAGCACGATGAAGCTGGTCGACTTGCCGTTCTCGAGCTTCTTCTCCTCCGCTTGCAAGGCTGCCTCGGAGTACTCCATGGAGGCTTCGGTCGCCGCCACCCGCTGCAAGGCCGCATCGGCCGCCTGGATGGCGTTCTCGATCTCGACCATGGCGTTTTGCTCCAAGGACTTGAACCGGAGCAGCAATTGCTCGTTCCGAAGGCGGGCGGCCTGATTCTCGTTGCGTGCCCGCTTGTTCGTGAACGGCATTGCGATCCGGATGCCGGCGCTGAAGTTCGGATTGTTGCGCCGCTCGATATCGTCGAGGGAGGGGCCGAAATTCGAATCGGCACCCGCGACACCAAAGGATCCCTGGAGGTCCAACTGCGGGAACAGCTGGTTGCGCGTGAACTTCATCGTCAGGCGCTGCTTCTCCAGTTCCAACCGGTTCCGCAGGATGTCGGGCCGCATGGACAGGCCTTTCTGCCAGCTATCGATCCGGTTGAACGTCTCCGGAATCGCCACCAACCGCGCCGTCGGCTCGTACTCGGCGTCCTTCATTCCCGCGAAATCGTCCGTTGTCAGCCGCTTCAACGCATTCTGGGCGATCGACAGGCTCTGCTGCGCCGAAATCAAATCGGACTTCGACCGGGCCACCTGCGCGGCGGCTTCCTTTTCATCGAGCGGAGCCATGGCACCGACCTCGACGCGCTTCTTGTTCTCCATCAGCGAACGCTCGGCCAATTCCAACGCCTTCTGCTGCACCCGGACATTCTCCCGGGCTGCGATCAGGTCATGATAGGCGATCGTGACATCGGTCGCGGTCTGGATCACCTGCGCACGAACGTCGTACTCGCCCTGCTTCAGGTTCCGCTTTTCCAACTGGATGGTCAGGCGGGGCTGATCGATCCAGAAGTTGCGCAGCAACGGCTGCGTCACGGTCATTCCCACAGACGGGGTATAGAAGAAGCCGCGGTCGATCCCGCCCTGCTCACCGCTTTGGCGGTTCATCGCCGCGGTGAGCTGGTAGTTCATGCCGGTGGGAATCAATCCGGTGACCGACGTGTCGAACCGCTCGTTCCATGATTCGTTGGCCGGAGGCTGGAAGGCGCCGATCACGGTCAAGGCCTCGGATTCAGCGAAGGATTGGCGCGCGCCCGCCGACAACGTCGGCTCATACGTCCAGTAGGCCGAACTCAGCGTCAACCGCGTCACCATCGGCGTGTACTGCGCAATGCGCACGTCGAGGTTCTTCTGCAACGCCATCTGCAGGCAATCGTCGAGGGACACCTGCCGGATTTCCGCAGCCGTCAGCGCCACCGGCAAACCGGCGGCGGCAACCGCTGCAACCAACGGACGGACAATACTCATGGATGGGCGAGCGTGAGCCGTGTTCATGATCGAGTCAACGCGCAGGACCGGAGCAATTCCAGTTCCTCGCGCCGGTGTTGACCCGTTACCCGTATCCCGGGTTTCAAACGATTCCAGACCTCTGCCCCGATGCCGCCAAAATCGCGGAGCACAGCGGTGCCTCCAACGCGATCGCAGCGGCATTCCAGAGGCGTACCCAGATCCAACTTATGTCGCCGGCGGTCCCGGATCCTCCACCACGGGCGCTGGAACATCATGGCGCCCCACTGGCCCCAGGCCCGTGAGTGCGAACACCGGCTGGCTGGCGGCGCGGGAAGCGTCCAGATCCACCACGAACACCGCACTCCAGTCATTCTTCTCTTCGGGATCCACCCAGATCTGTTCGACCTTCCAGGTCTTCCGATCTTCCGATTTCACCACGTGCGTGTGCTGCCGGTTCCGGGCACCCGGATCCATGCAGATCCACTGGTGATCGGCGTAGTACGGCTCCACCAAGGCCTTCAATGCCTCCGGTGTCCATAGACCGCCGCCATCACCTCGGGCCGCACTCGATAGCCCGGACAACGCTTCCTCGAAGGCGTCGTTCGCCACCGAACGCAGGAACAGGAACACCCGCGCACGGATGGCCGCAGTGAACGCCACCTCGTCCCGGGTGACATCCTTGGCCGCTTCTTCCGCGCCCGGCGGACGCACCTCGGCGGGAGCCGCCTTGGGCGTGTAATCCGGATTCCGCATCTTCTCCCACTCGTCGAGGAGGCTGGAGTCGATCTGCCGCAGCATCGTGGACAGGTACTCCTCCATCTCCTGGACCGTCTCGGTCTTGGCCTCGGCCGGCACGGTTTGCCGCAGGACCTTCCATACGCCCATCAGATGACGCAGTAGCAAGCCCTCGACCCGGTGCAGGTCGTAGATCTTGATGTAGTCCGAGAACGACCGGTAGGACTCGAACATCTCCCGGGCGATCGATTTCGGCCGGATGTTTTCCTGGCCGACCCACGGATGCTTCTCCGAAAAGGCGTTGAAGGTGTCGTAGACGAACTCCCGCTTCGGCTTCGGGTATTCGAGCTTCTCCAACTCGTCCATCCGCTCGTTGTACTCCATGCCGCTGGCCTTCCACTCGGCCATCTTCTGGTCCTTCACCTTGTCCAACTGACGGCGCAGGATCAGGTCTGGATCTTCCAGGATCGACTCCACGAGCGTGATGACATCGAGCGCATAGTCCGGTGCCTCCTTGTCCAGCAGGCGCAACGTGTCCAGCAGGTAGAGCGACAAGACCTGGTTGAGCGAGAAATCCTCCGGCAACTCCACGTTCACCCGCACCTTCGCGCCGGTCTCCGTGCGCGGGATCACTTCCACGATCTTTCGATCCAACAATGAACGGAACAACTGCCACGCCCGCTTGCGGTGGTTCTTCTTGGTCGTCGGTGAATCGTGGCAACGGCGGATGAGGTCCTGCATCGCCCGACATCCATCCGTGGGACGCGAAAGCACGTTGAGGAGCATCGCGTGGCTGACCTGGAATCGCGATTGCAGGCGTTCGGGCGGTGCACCGATCAGCCGCTGGTAGGTGTTGCGGTCCCAGCTGACGAAGTTCTTCTCCGGCGCTTTCTTCTTCACCACCTTCTTGCCATCCCGCGCCGCCTTCTCCTCCAGCTTGAGGTTCTCGACGACGTGCTCCGGAGCCTGTGCCACCACCCACCCGACGTTGTCATACCCCTTGCGGCCTGCGCGGCCGGCGACCTGATGGAAATCCCGCGAGGTCAGGATGCCGACCTTCTGTCCGTCGTACTTGCACAAGCGCGTGAAGAGGACGGTCCGGATCGGGACGTTGATCCCCACCCCAAGGGTATCCGTTCCGCAGATGACCTTGAGCAAGCCTCGCTGCGCGAGTTGTTCGATCAGGATCCGGTACTTCGGCAACAGTCCTGCATGGTGAAGTCCAATGCCATGGCGCAACCAGCGCTTGATGTCGGGACCGTACGGACTGTTGAAACGTTGGCCTTCAATGGCGGCGGCAATCGCCGCCTTTTCCTCCCGCGAGGCCACGTTGATGCTGGTGAAGTCCTGGGCGCTTTCCGCCGCCTCAGCCTGCGTGAAATGCACGACGTAGACGGGTGCCTTCCCGTCCGCCACCAACTTCTCCAGCGTCTGCGACAGCGGCGTTTCCGAATAGGTGAAGTCGAGCGGCACCGGACGCTGCACTGACTTCACCGTCGAGACTTCCTTGCCCGTCAGGCTGCGGAGTTCGTCCTCGAAGAAAGTCGTGTCGCCCAGTGTTGCCGACATCAGCAGGAACCGGGACTTGGACAGCGTCAGCAACGGCACCTGCCACGCGACGCCGCGCTCCCGATCCGAGTAATAATGGAACTCGTCCACGATCACGTCCTTGAAGACGCACTCGGGACCATCGCGCAACGCGAGGTTCGCCAGAATTTCAGCCGTACAACACAGGATGGGTGCATCGCGGTTGATGGTCGCATCCCCCGTGCTGAGCCCGACATTGTCCGGGCCGAACTCCTTGCACAGTGACAACCACTTCTCGTTCACCAGCGCCTTGATCGGGCACGTGTAGACTGAGCGCCGGCCCTGGGCCAGCGCCTTGAAATGGAGCGCCGCCGCCACCATCGATTTACCCGAACCCGTGGGGGTGTTCAGGATGACATGCTTCTCGTCGTACAGGTCCAGGATCGCCTGTTCCTGCGCCGGGTAGAGCTCCAGGCCCCGCGCCGTCACGTAATCCAGGAAACGCCCCAGAAGGAGGTCGGTCACCGGACGTTCCAGCTTCGGCAGGAAATCGTAGAGCGTCTTGTCCACGGCGATGGTTCCCCGGGCCTCAGGCCTTCTTGAGGATCGGCTTCTTGACCACCTCGGCGGCAAACCGACGCCCGCGGATTTCCACCTCGATCCGGGTTCCGGGCTCCGACGCAGCCACCGGGACGTACGCCATCCCGATGCCGTTGCTCAGAGACGGGCTCTGCGTGCCGCTGACCACCGTTCCCGCGGATTCCCCATTCACCCACACGGGATAACCCGGGCGCGGCGGTGCCGACTTGTCCGTCATGCGGAAGGCCACCGAACGGCGCGAAACGCCTTCGGCCTTCTGACGGGCGAGGACGTCGCGTCCCACGAACGTTCCCTTGTCCAGCGACACAAAGAACCCAAGCCCCGCCTCGATCGGCGTGATGTCGAGCGCCAGCTCGTGGCCGTAGAGCGGATAGCACATCTCCGTGCGGAGCGTGTCCCGTGCGCCCAAACCGGCAGGCTGCATTCCCGCGGTCTTGCCGAGTTCCAGCGAACGGTTCCACAACGATTCCACCACGGTCGCGGAAACCACCGCTTCAAAACCATCCTCGCCCGTGTACCCGGTGCGGGCCACCCACACGGGATGTCCCTCAAACGACCAGCACCCCAACTGGTTCTTCTTCAACTCGGTCACACGCGCGACAGCCGTGCCCGCCGTGGGTGCCCCTGGGAACAGGGCCTCGATGAATTCAACAACCCGCGGTCCCTGCAAGGCCACCGCGCCGGTCGTCCCCGAGACATCTTCCACGGTCACCGGCGCGCCCATCCACACCGCCCGCCGGCCCAGCATCCAGGCCACATCCACCTCGATGCGCGAGGCGTTGATGATCAGCAGGAATTCTTCCGCTGCGGTCCGGTAGATGTACAGGTCATCAACGACGCCTCCGGTCTCGATGCACATCAGGGTGTACTGCCCCTGCCCCGGGGAAAGCTTCCGCACGTCGTTCGTCAACGTCGCGTTCAGGAAGGCTTCCGCGCCCGCGCCACGGACCCACACCTCGCCCATGTGGCAGATGTCGAAGATCCCAGCGGCCTTCCGCACGCAGAGGTGCTCGTCCACGATCGACGTGTACTGCACCGGCATGTCCCAGCCGCCAAACTCCACCAACCGCGCCCCCAGCCGCTGATGAGCCGCATGCAGGGGCGTCCGCTTCAAATTCACGTTCGTTTCCATCGCGCGGTCCCACCCTGACCCCAATCCGCCGCCACCGCGAACGAAAAGCCGGTGGGTGGAGGAGTTTGAAGCCCCCTTGGGGAGTTCCCAGTGGCCAGTCCCCAGTGGCCAGTTCTACATCGTAGCAATCGACGTCAGGAGGCTGTGGAAGGTCTCTGGAACCCGGCAACTGGGTTCCGGCAACTCCCTTCAGGCCCGCATCGTGACCTCGTCGGCTACACCGTAGCCACGTCAGGAGGCTGTGGAAGGAGCCCCCCCTGCGCGCGCGAAATTTTTGTCGCGTTCGCCTCCCAAACTCCCATGAATCGCGGCCTATCGATGAGAGACATTGTTCCAGTGCCGCCGTCCATCGTTCAGAACAGGCATGCCGAGGTCCGGGAGCTCTTCAATCAGTTCGTGGTTCCAACCTACGGCCGCTTTGACCTCGCCCTGAGCCACGGGGTGGGAAGCCATGTCTGGGACGTCACCGGAAAGCGCTATCTGGATCTCGGGGGTGGCATCGCGGTGTGCAGCCTCGGCCACGCCAACGACGAAATCACCCAGGCCCTCGTCGAACAGTCACGCCGCCTCGTCCACGTCTCCAATCTCTATTACCAGGAACCCCAGGGTCGACTGGCGCAATCCCTCGTCGGTCACCTGGCACCGGGCAAGGTCTTCTTCTGCAATTCCGGGGCCGAGGCCAACGAAGGCCTGTACAAGCTCGCCCGGAAATTCGGGCACGACGAAGGCCGCTTCGAGATCCTCACCGCCATCAATTCCTTCCACGGCCGGACTCTTGGCGGCATCTCCGCCACCGGGCAGGACAAGGTCAAGAAGGGCTTCGATCCGCTCGTGCCCGGCTTCCGTCACATTCCCTTCAATGACCTCCAAGCGGTACGCGACGCGCTTTCCCCGGCCACCGTCGCCATCCTGATCGAGGGCATCCAGGGCGAGGGTGGCATCACCCCCGCCACCGTCGATTACCTCCTTGGACTCCGGGCGCTCTGTGATGAGAAGCGGATGCTCCTCCTGCTGGATGGCGTCCAGTGCGGACATTTCCGGACCGGTCGGTTCCAGAGTTACCAAAGGATCCTTGAAGGCCTCCCCGGTGCCGCGGACTTCCGCGTCGATGGTCTGTCGATGGCGAAGTCCCTCGGCGGCGGATTCCCGATCGGTGCCTTCTGGGTCCGGGATCAGGCGCACGGCGTCGAACTCTGCAACGTGCTCGGCCCGGGCACCCATGGCACAACCTTCGGCGGCACTCCCCTCGCTTCGGCTGTTGCCTTGAAGATCATGGAGGTGATCGAACGGGATCACCTCGCCGACCATGTGCGGAAGACCGGCGACTGGCTCTCGACCGAACTCCAGCGATGGGTCATCCAATACCCCGATGTCATCCGCAACGCCCGGGGCATCGGGTTCATGCAGGGGGTCGAACTCCAGGACCGTGAATCGATCCGGGCCTTTGCCGACATCGACAAGGCCCCCAGCCTCCAGATGGTGAACCGACTCCACGAAGCCGGCCTGCTCACGATCCCCAGCGGAACGAACGTCGTCCGGTTCCTGCCAGCCCTGAACCTGCCGCAGTCCCAACTCGCCGAGGGACTCGCACTCTTCGAGCGGACGATCCAGGAGGTCCGCTGACCTCCAACGCTGGTTCCCCAATGGCATCCCGACCGAAGCCGAGCGGCTTGCCAGCAAGTGCGACGTCGTTTTCCGACTTCATTGACCGGGCTCGGCGATTCGGCACGGGCGCATCTTGACACTGCCCCGTTTGAGAAGGGGAACGGGGTGGCGATGTCCTCATCGCCCTGCGAACGGCTTTGGAACGGCGACGAGGACGTCGCCACCCCGTTCCATGCGGGGGC
>JAIXZE010000364.1 GCA_027489875.1 Verrucomicrobiales bacterium | reverse complement strand
CGACACCGTCGGCGTGTCGCAAGGCATGGCCATGGGCGACCTCGACAACGACGGCGACCTCGATGTCGTCCTGAACAACCTGAACGCCGCTCCCACGCTACTGCGCAACGAGGGAACCAACGAACGCGTCGCCGTGCGCCTCGTCGGCCGCGGTGGGAATCGGCAGGGCATCGGTGCCCGACTGAAACTCGTCGGTGGCCCCGTCGAGCAGTCGCAGGAGATGATGGCCGGCGGCCAATACCTCTCCGGCTCGGAGGCCCTGCGCGTGTTCGCCGCCAGCGGCGGCAAGGACATGCGCCTCGAAGTCCGCTGGCGCAGCGGCGCACGCAGCGTCATCGAGGGTGTGAAACCCGGGCGCGTCTACGCCGTGGAGGAACCGTCCGGAGTCGCAACCCCAGAGCCTCCGCCCATCGCACCACCTTCCTTGTTCGAGGAACGCACCAACGCCTTGAAGCACGTCCACGTCGACGAGGAATTCGACGACGCTTCCCGCCAACCCCTGTTGCCGAAACGCCTGAGCCGCCTCGGGCCCGGCCTCGCCGTGGGCGACCTGAACGGTGACGGCAACGAGGATCTCATCCTCGGCAGCGGTCGCGGCGGTCGGCTCGAACTCCATGCCGGCGATGGCAAGGGCGCATTCCGTCGGGTACGTCTCGGTCCGTTGGAGTCGGTGGCCTCCGATGACCTCACCGGGATCGTGTGCTGGGGATTGGAGGAGGGCCGCAGCGTGTTGATGGTCGGCCGCGCCGCCTACGAATCCGAAGGCACGGGTCCGGCCGTGGAGGGATTCGAGATCGGCTTCGGCGAGGTGCGACCCACCGATGCGATTCCCGGCAATGGCGTCAGCACGGGGCCGCTCGCCGCCGCCGATGTCGATGGCGACGGCGATATGGATCTATTCGTGGGCGGTCGGATGCGCAGTGGTCGGTATCCGGAAAGCGTGGGGTCCCGTCTCTACCGCAACGAGGGCGGCAGTTGGGTGGAAGACACCGCCGCAACCAAGGTCTTGGCGAACACGGGAATGGTCAGCGGCGCGGTGTGGACGGATCTCGACGGCGACGGGTTCGCGGAGTTGGTGCTCGCGGTGGAACTGGGACCGGTGCGCGTGTACCGCAACCGCGGCGGTCAGTTGGAGGAACGCACCGAGGCGCTGGGCTTGTCGGCCTTCAAGGGCTTATGGAACAGCGTCGCGGCCGGGGACCTGGACGGGGACGGACGGATGGATCTGGTCGTCGGGAACGCCGGCCGCAACACCGTGTATCAGGAGCGGGGCGGGGTGCGGATGGTCCACGGCGAGGTGGATGGGATATGGACCGTCGTGGAGGCCTATAAGGACGGCGGACGCGATGTGCCACGACGGGACTTCCGGACGATGGGGAAAGCCCTGGGCGAGCGCGTCACCCGCTTCGGGAGTTATCGGGCCTACGCTGAAACGGACGTGGCTGCGATCCTCGGCGACGCCATCTCAGGGATGAAGGTGGCGGAGGTGAACGCACTGGACTCGGTGATGCTCCTGAATCGAGGAGATCGATTCGAGATGCGGCCTCTGCCGGCCGAAGCCCAGTGGTCGCCAGTGTTCGGCATCTCGGTGGGAGACGTGGACGGCGACGGCCGGGAGGATGTGTTCCTGGGCCAGAATTTCTTCGGGAACGATCTGGAGACCGGACGCTACGACGCGGGCCGTGGCCTGTGGTTGAAGGGCGACGGGAAGGGCGGGTTCACGCCCCTGAGCGGCACGGAGAGCGGCGTGAAGCTCGACGGCGAACAGCGCGCCACCGCGCTCGTGGATGCGGACCGTGATGGTCGATGGGACCTCGTGGTGACCCAGAACGGCGGCGCAACCGTCGTCTACTCCAACAGGTCCGGAGAGCCCGGCGTGCGCCTGCGCGTGAAGGGGAACGCCGGGAACCGATGGGGCATCGGGACGCAGGTGCGCTGGGGAACGGGACCGGTGAAGGAGATCCGTGCCGGGGGCGGGTATTGGACGCAGGAAAGCGCCGTGCTGGTGCTGCCGAGACCGGTCGGTGGCGGTGTGTTGAAAGTCCGCTGGCCCGGCGGACGCGAGGAATCGGTCGAGGTAAAGGAAGCCGCGAAGGAAATCGTGGTGGGTGGGTGACGGAGGGAGGGGGTGAGTTTCAGGTTTGAAGTGGCCCCCCCTGAACGGGGCGGCGATGTCCTCGTCGCCCTGAAGAAGGCTTCGAAACGGCGACGTGGACGTCGCCTCCCCGTTCCTCTTGTCGGCTGCCCTTGTCCCACGCGTCGGTATCGGGATCGGCATCGGCATCGGAATCGAAAACGAATTGGAGCACGCGGTTCGAACTCGAACTCGAACTGCCCCCTCTCGAAACAGCCTCCAAAGCACATGGATCCGGGGCGGCGATGTCCTCAACACCCTTAGCCGTATCCCTGCAGCAAAGATCTCGCGCAGAGGAGCGGAGCCGCTGAGAGAGACAGGAAATCGTGAGTTTGGGCAGCAGTGAGCGGGATCACCGATGCGTGACTGGATGACGATGATTCAAAGGCCCACTTCCTCTGCGTCTCCGCGTCTCCGCGCAAGTCATTGGCCGTCTTCCAACCGCCCCTTCCAGGTTGAAGCTCCTCACAGCAACCGGCACTTTCGGAACATCGGACCGAGCGGGCAGTACCCATTATGAATCCCTACCTCAGGAAACCCTTCACGACTCCATTCCACGGAAAACGAAGCTTCGCAGCCTAAGCAGCGACAGGACGCCACCGTTGAAACCCTAAGAATTCTAGGCTGCTATTCGTCAGTCTAAACAACGTTCGGCAAAGATTGCGCCATGAGCCAATACATCCACGTTCCTTTCGCTGTCGCCCTTCTGATTGCCGTCGGCTGGACAACGCTCTTCTCGTTTAGCAACACGCCTGGCATCCGTAGATTCCGGAATCTTGGGATTCTTGCCTGCTACATCTTGGGGCTCGTGTTCTTGTTTGTTGGCGGTTGGAGAGCCGCAATGGTGACGTGGGCCGTGTTTGGAGTTCTTGGTGGCGCTATTTACGTCTGCTGGGAGATCCTGCAGCGACTACGCACTCCTGCTGGAGGGCAGAAGCCAGCAGTCAGCCTGGCAGCACTTGTTCACGGTCTCTTCGCGTGGCCAATCATGGTTCCCGAGGCGATAGAGTATGCGTTGGCAGAGTTGGGGATTCTGAAGACACCACCGACTTCCCCGACTCAAACGAATGCCGAACTAGGCGCTCCACTGAATGGCGGACCCGCGACGGGCTCGGGCAATTCGGAGGTCACGGAGGGGCCGCCATCGGAGAGTTGAATCATTCGGGAACAAGACTGAACACCCTGCTCATCCAACGAACGAAGTCCGAGGGTTGTCCATCCAGATCCTTCAAACACGGATGGCAACGATATCACGGATGCGACGGAGGAAGATGCGCGACCCGGTGCGTCCATCTTGGAGGTTGCCGATGAGCCTCCTGCCAGTAGGGTTGTTCGTATGACCAGTTCAGGGCCCTCGCCATCCCCAGATGCGAAGCGACGGGGCGATAGCTTTCCGCTCCTCTGCCAGTGGCTCTGCATTCAGGGACCCGAACCAGACGGTCCAGCGAACGGCAGCCAGCCGGCGCGCCGAGTGGCGATGTCGGCGAACCGGGCGGCTGGCTCCCGTCGCTG
>JAIXZE010000382.1 GCA_027489875.1 Verrucomicrobiales bacterium | reverse complement strand
TCGGGCAACCGCGGTCCCGGATGGAGTCGCACGACGAACACGCCCTTGTCGTCGGTGAGTTCGGGGACCCCATTTGTCGTGAAGCGCAGGATCCGCGAACCGTTGGTCGAAGTCGTCCCAGGCACGAATCCGCCGGCACCACCAGAGCGTTTCGCCGCGGACCCGGGTTCCGCGACGGTCCGCTTCCACACCTTGATCTCGCGATATCCGCCCGAGGCGATCCACGTTCCGTCAGGACTCATGGCCACGGCATTGACGAGGTCGCGGTGCGCCGGCACCGGATTCGTGGACAAGCCAGAATCGGACAACCACCCCCGCACCGTTCCCTCCAGAGGATCGAGGAGGGCCAGCTTCGCGCCCCGACCGGCCACCGCGACGTGCGCGTCCGCCGCCATGGCCACGGCGTAGACGGGTTGCAGGCGTTCCGACGGCGTCTCCCAACGGATCTCGGCGAAGCGGCGTTCGGACTCCTTGCAACCCTCGTCGATCCAGGTCGCGAGCAACCCCAGTTCCCGTGGCGTGAGGTTCACCGCGTTGGCTTTGTTGTCCTTGGGTGGCATGCGCGGCTTGGCCTCGTGCGTGGAGACCTTCAGCAGGAGGGATTCCGCGGATTTCCCCGGCACGACCGCTGGCCCCGATTCGCCGCCGCGCAGCATGTCGGCGGGCGTCTCCAGCATCAGGTCGGCTTTGGTCGTCGTCTTGTTGTGGCAGGGCAGGCAGTTGGCCTGAAGCACCGGCACTACCTCCTGATAGAAGTCCACCGGGGTCGTCCGTGCCACGCGTTCGACGGCGATCACCGGACGCGGCGCGGCCGCAGGCTCTGCGGTGCCCTGCCCCCGCATGGGCACGGTCAGGAACAGCGCGGTCACAACCGAAAGCAGCGCCACCGCCCTCCCCACCCGCCATTTGAAATCGAACTTCATCACGATGCCTTCACTTCGCTGGAACCACCTTCACCCGGATGGGTGCCGACCACACACCCAACGTCACATCGCGCGGTTTCGCGCGTTCCTCGGCCGCCTTGCGTGCCGCTTCCGCCTGCTTCTTCCGTTCCTCGATCGCCGCCTTGGCTTCGGCGGAAGCCGACTTCAACGCAGCCTCCGCGGACTTGAGTTCGGTATCGGCCACGGCGATGGCCTCCGCTTGGTTCCGGTACTTCCCGGCCACCTGCCCCTGGACCCACACGACATGCTCGCCTTCGGGCAGGGCCGTCTCGGCGAGATTCAGTTCGAACACGGCATTCGTCGCCTTCTCGGCGATGCTGAACTCCTTCGCCTTCTCCAGGACAGGATGGCCGGCAGCCTTCATGTTGAAGGCCGCCGGAAACTCGTACCGACGCGCCACGCGCAATGGCACCGAAAGCTTCGCTCCCGCCTTCACCTCAAAGACGCGTTCCTCCGCCGGTCCGACCACCACGGGCTCCGGCTCTGGAGCCACACCCACCCGGAATGCCTGCGCCAAACGATAACTCGACGGATCCTGACTGGAGTCCGCCACCGGCCAGCGCGCGACGCCGCTTCGGGCGGTCTGTTCCAGATGGTTCGTTCCCACCGTGGCGTGGCCGACCAGCCGGATGCCGAACGAACCACCCGCAACCATCTCGGCCGCGGTCAACAGCACGGTTCCCGTCGTCGCACCGCCTGCGATCCGACCCGGGGCCGCGGTCACTCCCGGCGGCAATCCATCCGCCACCACTTCCACCGGGCCATCGAACCCGTCCATGCGCGCGATCGCCACCTTCACCGGCAACGTGCCCCCACGACGCAATGCCGGCGTGGTGATGTGGACCTTGCGATCCTCGCCATTCGCACGCGGCGGCGGCTGCGCCCACGCGACCAATCGGAAATCGGGAGATGGCCGACGGATCGTCAGCCGGAAGGCCCGCCGAGGAGCTGCAGGCGACGGGTTGAAGAGATCGCGCACAAGCACACGATATTTGCCATCCTCCGGTGCCTCGAAACGTCCGGCGGCATCGCGCGATCCCATCGGCAACTCGTTGCCTCCGGGGTTGGCGTCAAGTTCCCCCAACTCCACCACGTCCGCGTATTGCACCCGACCGGCGGCGTCCCGCGTCGTGCGCTCGCGCTGAACAAGGACCATCGGATCGACGATCTGGCCCAGACGATCCCCGAGGACCTCGATCCAGTATACATCGCCCTTCTTCGCCTCGAACTGGACGCCGGATTGTTCGCCCACGCGCGGGAACAACCCGCTGAAATCCACCGGCGGCTGGACGAAATTGATCGCCGGCACACCCTGGGTTCCCAGCGCGGAAAGGATCGACGACGACGTCCCCAGGGCGAACAGGACGGGATTCGCCGCTCCGTTGGTCGTCCGCCACGTCCAGGCCCAGAGCGGTGCCGTGAACGAGGAGGCCTTCGGCAACCACCCCGCTGCCTCATCCGAGATCGCGTCGGACAACGCCGGCGGCTGAACGTCGACCACCACGCTCTGCAGGGGCGTACCATCGAAGCCCGCGATGCCGGCTGGTTTCCCGCCGGGCAACTGACGCCCGAAAAGGGTCACCTGCGATTTGCCGCCAGCTCCCAGTCCCACGGGCAGGGCGAAATCGACGTGCGGACCGTTCAACCGCTCGATCCGGTAGAAGAACTCGTCCCCTCCGCGGAACTGCCCATCGGCCACTTCGAGTCGATGCACGCCTGCGGTTGTGGCCGTGAAATCGATCAGTCCCGACCGGCGTGTCCGCGCGACTTCACGCCCTGCGGGATCGAACAGGGCGAGATCCGGAACGAGGCGCGAATCGATCTCGGCGGTCTGGACGCGGACGAGCACGCGTTCCCCCTGCGAGGATGGAAGCGCGAAGACGGCGCGCGTGGCCGCGGGAATCCGTCCCCACACGGCAGCCCCGCGGAGCAGCGTTGCCGCGGAAGCCGGCGAAGAATTCGTCGACGGCTGCACCAGTGCGGGCGCTCCCTCGACGAGGAAACCCCGGGGATTCGAAACACCGAAGCGTCCTGTGACCCGGACCTCGACGAGCCCTGAGGGCACGTCCGCAGGGACCACCACCTGATACACGCCGGGTGCGCCGGGCTTCGGTGTGCCAAGGATCCGCGGATGGCTGAACACGAGTGGACCCGGTTCCTCGAAATCGGCGGCGTTGACGGTGACCTCGTTGGTCGCGCCCGCGGCAGCGCCGGCGGGGAACACGTGGTTCAGCACCAACTGCGGCAACTGGGCGGAGGCCACGAAGCTGCCGGCCAACAGCAGGCCCAGACCGCAGGACACCCTCGGGAGCGCGTCCATGGCTCAGTGGTTGAAGAGGAATTCCTTGGTGTTCAGCAACGCCCACACCGCGTCCTCGAACGCCTCGCGCCGGGCCTTGATCTTCCCGGCATCGTCCTTGGCGGCCTCCACCTTCTTCGCGAGGTAGGCCTGCGTGGCCTCCAACTCCGCCGGGCGCGGTTCGCGACCCAGTGCCACCCGATACAATTCCGTCAGCCGGGCGGTCTCGGTCCGGGCGGCATCATTGGCGAGTCGCGCTGCATAGCCGCCATCCGCGGAAAGCTTGGTCTGGATGTCCTTTGAATTCAGGAGGTGCAACGCCTGGCTCAACGACGCATCCAGCGAGCGCTCGCACTCACACGAGGAACTGGCGTCGGGCCGGCCGAACACCGTGAGGAAATACGAACTCGTGTTGAAGCTGTTGTCCGGAAGACACACGGCCCGCATGCCCGCGGGCATTCCCTCGAACTTCGTCTCCGCGCCCATCACGAGGTGCACCGAGTCCAGCAGGACCTCGGCATGCAGGCGCCGCGGATAGAAGCGCGAGAAGTGATGCCGGTCGCGGGCGTTGTATTCGTTGGGCTCCGCGCTCAATTGGTACGTCGTGGACTTCGCCAGCGTCCGCACCAGGTCCTTCAGGTCGTATCCGCCCTTCACGAAATGCGCGGCCATGGCCTCCAGCAGTTCCGGGTTCGTCGGCGGATTGGTGTCGCGGAGGTCGTCCTCGGGATCGACCAGGCCGCGGCCGAAGAAGTGCTTCCAATAACGGTTCACGAGGGCCTTCGCGAACCACGGGTTGCGCGGCGACGTCATCCAGTCGGCCAACGGCACGCGCGGATCGTCATCCGCGGTCATCTCGCCCATGGCGGTCCCGAGTCCCGCGGGTTTCACGGGCTGGCCGTTCTTCTTGTTCGTGGCCTGCGCGATCCCGCGGCGGTGGAAGATGACATCCTCGCCAGGCTGGCTGCCCGCCTTGCGCCCCACCTGCGCGAAGAACGCCCCGAAGCTCCAGTAATCCTGCTGGCTCCAGCGCTCGTACGGATGATGGTGACATTGCGCGCATTGCAACCGCTGTCCCAGGAACAACTGCGCGGAATCCTCCAACTGCGACTGCAACGAACTCACCTGCCGGAACCACGCCACCGGCGGATTCGCCGCGATGTCACCCGACGCCGTCAGCACCTCCCGCACGAATTGGTCGTACGGCGTGTTCTGCTGCATCTGGTCGCGGATCCATCCATGGAAGGCGAACGATCCCCGCGTCTGCCGGGGATCCGACCGCCGATTCCGCAGCAGGGCACTCCACTTGTTGGCGAACCAATCGGCGTAGTCGGAGCTGTCCACCAGACGGTCCACCACGGCATCGCGACGTCCGGCCGAACGGTCGGCGCGGAAGGCATCGATTTCAGCCGGGGTCGGCAGCCGACCTGCGATGTCAACCGTCGCCCGACGCAGGAAGGTTTCGTCATCGGCCACGGGGCTGGGCGGCATCCCGACTTCCTTCAACCGCCGGAACACGAGTTCATCGATGAAGTTCTTCACGGGCGGCAACGACGCCACCGGCGCGCCCAGGGGCACCGTTCCACGGAACGTGGCGACCTTGCCCTGGTACCGTACCATCACCGCGAATTCGCCGGGCAGGTTGAACACCTTCACCCGTCCCTTTTCATCCACGCGCGCCACGTCCTTTTCGTTGGCCTCGTAGAGGGCCCCATAGGTGACGTCCTCGGTGGAACCGTCCGTGTAATGGGCCGTCACCACCAACTGCTGCGAGGCATCGGACACCAGCGTCCGCACCGGAGGATAGACCTCCAGACGCGCGACGGTCGGCGCATCGGCAGCCCCCACCGGCATGCCCTGCCGGATCCAACGGACGAGGAGCGAGTAGTCGTCGGAGTTCGGGTCCAGACGGCGTCCGCCGCCATGCGGCAACTGGGCCGCGCCCTTGGTCAGCAGGAGGGAACGCTCCGGAGCGGCCGGGAACAGCCGGCGACCGCGGGATTCCTTCACGAGATGCTCGAAATCCTCCGCCGGTTCGAACCCCAGCAGCGAAAGCCGGAATCCATTCTGCCCCGCCGCCTTGCCATGGCATCCGCCGCCGTTGCAGCCGTTCTTGGTGAACACCGGCACGACCTGATTCGCGAAGTGAACGGGTTCCGAAACCGTCGCGCCCACGACCTCGACCGGCAGCGTGGCCTCGGTGCCATCCGCCATCCGCGCCTTCAGCGTCGCCGCGCCATCCCCCAACGGACGCAACCGTCCGGTCGGATCCACCGAAGCCACCCCCGTCGGCACAACGGTCCAGCGCACCGCCGCCGTGGCGTCGGCCTCGGTCCCGCGCGCGTCGCGTCGCGTGGCAAGCACCTGCTGGGTGGCGTCCTCGCCGCGCAGGACCACGCGGTTCGTACCACTGCGGAAGCCGAGCTGAAGCGTGTCCGCGTGCGCCGCGCTGGTGAGGAGCAGGAGCAGGAGGATTGGGAGGGATCCGACGGATCGGACGGATAGGACGGATCGGTCTGATCCGTCCGATCGGTCCGATCGGACGGATCCTTGGAGAGGGGACATGTGGGGAGGGTTCATGGGGAGGTGGGGCTCACACCATCTCGCGGAGGGGTTGGCAGCCGTCGGGCACGAGGAACTGGGGGCGGCCGGTGAGGTCCGGCAGCGTGACCTTGTTCACGTCGATGCCGAGGGAATGGTAAAGGGTAGCGAATACTTCACCGAAGAGGACGGGGCGTTCGGAGGGTTCGCCGCCGAGGCGGTCGGTGGCTCCGATGACCTGGCCGTGGCGCAAACCGCCGCCGGCGAGGAGGGCGTTGGTCACGCGCGGCCAGTGATCGCGGCCGCCGTCCTTGTTGATGGTCGGGGAACGGCCGAACTCGCCCCAGGCGATGACGGTGACGTCCTTGGCCAGCCCACGTTGGTGGATGTCCTCGATCAGCGCACTCAAGGCCTGATCGAACATGGGAAGGTCGTTGCGGGCGTTGCCGAAGTTGTTGCCGTGGTAATCCCAGAACCCGTACGCGACGGTGACGAACCGGGCACCCGCCTCCACCAGGCGCCGGGCGACGCAGAACTGTTCGTTCAGCATGGGCGCGGCGTCGCCATGCACCTTCGGGTCCCCCTTGCCGTAGCGCGCGAGGACCTTCGGATCCTCCTTCGACAGATCCAGCGCCTGCAGCAACCGGCTCGACGTCAGCATCCCAAAGGCCTGACGGTTGAATCCATCCAACCCGGCCATCAGGCCGCTGCCGTCCACGTCCCGACGGAACCGGTCGAGTTCCTCCAGCAATCCGCGCCGGTCGCTCAACCGCTCTGGCGTGATCCCATTCAGGACCATGTCGCCCTTGGCATCGGCCGCGGGACGGAAGGCGTCATTGGCGACACCGGCGAAACCGGCATTCGCGGCGTTGTAAGGCCGGTGCTGCATCCGCGGCTCCAGTCCCACGAACGCAGGAACGCCATCGGCCGATCCCAGGGTCCGGGACACGCAGGCCCCCATGGTGGGCCAACCGCCCGGGGGCGCGTTGTTCTTCCGACGCCCGGTCTGGCACATGAAATCGGAGTGATCATCGATGCCGTCGGCGATGGACCGGATCACCGTGTACTTGTCCGCCAACCGGGCCAGCAGGGGCAGATGCTCGCAGATCTGGAGGCCGGGAAGGTTGGTGGGGATCGGACGGAACTCGCCGCGGATCTCGGAAGGGGCGTCCAACTTGAGATCGAAGGTGTCCTGATGCGGCGGTCCACCCGGCAGGTAGACCATGATCACGGCCTTGTGGCCGGACCGAAGCCCGGAGTCGGATTCGGCCTGCAACAGCTGCGGCAGGGCAATGCCCCCCATTCCGAGGGTCCCGATGCGCAGGAAATTACGCCGCGACACGCCGTCGCAGAATCGTCGCGATGAACCGGGGAGGGAGATCACCCCCCATTGTTGGCCCAGCCCCCACCCTTTGCACAAGACCCTGATTGAGGTCATGTGGAAGTTCCCGTTGTAGGCAGCGTGCCCCCACGCGGCGCATCTCCATCCCCGCCAGGTGAGGGCACCCGGCCTTCAGCCCGTTGTAGGCCGCGTGGCCCCACGCGGCGTCGGAATCTGGAATCTGGGTACTGGCGCCTGGCAACTTCACGGGCAAGGTTCCGCCATGGCTATGCGGAACCTCCTCCATCGACTCACCGGATGGTTACCTACCCTCGTCGCGATGATCGGCCTGGGTCACGCGACCTGGGCTCAGATCCCCGCGCGGCCCACCACGGCATTCACCGGTCTCCCGCCCCAACCACCCCGCACGGCCTACACGTTCGCCGATGCCCTTCCCGGGGTGACCTTCAGCCAACCGCTCGCCATCGCCTCGCCGCCGGGCGAAACCAACCGCCTGTTTGTCGTCGAGAAGACCGGCAACATCATCGTCATCACGAATCTTGCCCGCCCCACCCGCACCGTCTTCCTCAACCTCAGCACCAACCTGCGCACGGCGAGCGAACAGGGCGTCCTCGGACTCGCCTTCCACCCCCGTTACGCCGAGAACGGCCGTCTCTTCGTCTACCGGTCCATGGCCACCGGCCACACCGCCACCCGGACGGATCACGACGTCGTCAGCGAGTTCCGCGTCTCCGCCACCGATCCCAACCGCGGTGACCACGGCTCCGAGGTCCGGCTCTTCGCCCAACGCGATGAAGCCAACAACCACAACGGCGGCGACCTCCACTTCGGCCCCGATGGCTTCCTGTACGTCGCCGTTGGCGACGAAGGCGGGGCCAACGATTCCTACAACAACGGACAACGCATCGACCGCGACCTGTTCGCGGGACTGCTTCGCATCGATGTCGATCGACGCCCGGGGTCGTTGCCGCCGAACCGCGACCTGAACAACGCCGCGAATGCGTGGATGATCACCACCAACTACGCCATCCCGGCGGACAACCCGTTCATCGGGGCTACCTCGTTCAATGGATCGCCGATCACTGCTTCGCGCGTCCGGACGGAGTTCTTCGTCACCGGACTGCGCAATCCGTGGCGGTTCTCGTTTGATCCGGTGACCGGGGAGCTGTGGATTGCCGATGTCGGCCAGGACCGCTGGGAAATGATCTTCGTGAGCCGACGCGGCGCAAACCACGGCTGGCCGTTCCGCGAAGGCAACGTCCCCGGACCGCGCAGCGGCATGCCGACGGGATTCCTGACCCAGCCGTCCTTCAATTACGTCGCGCCCGTCCACGTTTACGCCCACGGCTCCGGCGTGGACCGCGGCAACTCCATCACGGGTGGACGCGTGTATCGCGGTTCCCGCATTTCCGCGCTGCACGGGGCCTACATCTACGGCGACTACGTCAGCGGAAACATCTGGTCCCTCCGCCGCAACCCGGGTGCGGCTCCCAGGGTGGAACGATTGACGGGGCTGTCCGGCGTCGCGGGCTTTGGCATCGATCCTTCGAACGGCGACATCCTCGCCGCGCAATTGTCTGCCGGCCGGGTCATGCGACTCCAAGCGGGCGCGGTGGTTCCGGGAACCGCCTTCCCGCCAACGCTCGCCGACACCGGTGCCCTCACGGACACAGCCGCGATGCAGGTTTCGCCGGCCTTCACGGCCTACGACGTCAACCTGCCGTTCTGGTCCGACCACGCGCACAAATCCCGGTGGTTCCACCTGCCCACGAACACCTACGCCGGCTTCCGCGCAGACGGGGCCTGGACCACGCCCGTCGGCACCGTGTGGATGAAGCACTTCGAACTCGAACTCACCAATGGCGTCCCGGAATCACGCAAACGACTCGAAACCCGGTTCCTCGTCCGCATGTCCAACGGCGTCTACGGCGTCACCTACCGCTGGAACTCGCCGACCAACGCGGTGCTCGTGCCCGATGCCGGTGCGGACGAGACGCTTACCATCCGGGACGGCGACCAGGTGCGCGAACAGGTCTGGCGCTATCCGAGCCGCACGGAATGCCTGATCTGCCACAACGCCAACGCCGGTGGTTCCCTCAGCTTCCACACGCGCCAGTTGAACCTGCTCGCCGCCTACCCTGGCGAAGTCCGCACCAACCAGATTGGAGCGTTCATCGCCGCCGGGTACCTGACAAACGCGCCGGCAGGGTTGCACACGCTCGCCACGTTCGCTCCGCCCGCCGTTGCCGAAAGCACCGAATGGAAGGTCCGACGCTACCTCGATGTGAACTGCGCCTTCTGCCATCAACCGGGCGCACTCGGCGGCGGTCTCTGGGACGCGCGGGCCTCCACACCCACCGACCTCGCCGGTCTGATCCGCGGTCCGCTCGCCAGTCCGCACGGCGGTGCGGACACCCGCGTGATCGCGCCGGGCAACCCGTCGGCCTCCGCCCTGCTCGATCGCATGGCCCGCCGGGATGGTCGCCGGATGCCGCCGGTCGGTTCCAACGAGGTCGATGATGCAGGGGCCGCGCTGCTCACGACGTGGATCCATTCGCTCACCAACCAACCCACCTTCCCGGAATGGCTCGAAGGCCATCTGGGAGCGAACACCCCGGCGAATCCCAATCGCACCACCGACACCGACCGCGACGGGGATCCCGATTACCTGGAGTTTCTCACGGGGACCGATCCCACCCGGCCGGAATCCCGGTGGCGGCCAGGATTTTCCATGGATACGACGGGCCCGACCCTTCGCTGGACCGTTCCCGCAAACACGACCAGTCGGATCGAGGCGATGGACACCCTGACTGGCACGTGGGAACCGCTGGATATTCCCGTCAACGAACCCCTGTTCCGGGCGGAAGCTTTCGAGCAATCCCTGGCGCTTCCGACGGAAGGAACCACGGGGTTCTACCGGATCCAGTTGTGGCGGCCGTAATGGGGGTTCCCGTTGGCAGTTGGCCTACGCACAGTTCTGGAATCTGGGAGTTGGCAACTCCCCTTGCAGGCCGCGTGCCCCCACGCGGCGCATCCCCATCCCCGCCGGGTGAGGGCACCCGGCCTACAAACCGTTGAAGGCCGGGTGCCCCCACCCGGCGGGGGGTGTCCGATCCAGGAGGTCTGTACGCCGGAGGCGTTGCAGCCGATAACCTCGGGTCGTGCGAAGCACGCAGCCGGGGATTGGCGTGTCGATTGTGAATCCGCACCCCGGAGGGGTGCGAAGATCCGGCAGTCTTCAACCCCTGCCGGGGTTGGTGACTCCTTGAGCCACCCGAACCCGGGGTTGCTTCGCACCCCGTATCCGCTTCAACGCCTCCGGCGTACCCAGGATCCACCACCTTGGACTTCCGGTGTCAGCACCTGCGGTCACAACTTTCATCCAGGACGTGACACTCAGCCTCGTGACCTCGTTGGCTACCCAACGTCAGGAGGCTGGGGCAAACCAACAAAAAGGCCCCGTCCAGGAGGACGGGGCCGTGAATGAGACGCAACGGCTTACTGGCCGAGGCGGAGGAACAGATCGCCCGTGCTGGAGTTCAGCGTGGCGGAGTTGCCCGTGACGCCCGGAACGGCGGTCCAGGGACCGCTGACGGACGGAGCGGACTGCAGCTTCAGGAGGCTGTCAGCCGGCCACGAGACCGTGATCGAGGACGCTCCACGCGCCACCGTGACCGTCGGGGGAATCACCGGCGGGAGCACCGGGAGAACCACCGGGATACCGGCAGGCGAGGGTCCGCCCATGGCTTCGATCTCGGCGTTGCTGAGCCGGCCGTTCCGGATCTGCACCGAGTTCACGTACATCACGCGGCGTTCGTCCTGGTCGCCGTCGGCGAACAGAAGGGCCGTCGGAGCGAGCGAGCGGCGGGTGTTGTCGCGGCCCTGATTGGCGGTCCAGTTGTCCTGGAAGATGCCGTCGACGTACTTCACTACGACCGGCGGTGTCGCGGCCATGTCGTAAGCGGCGACCACGCGGTGCCAGGCACCGGCGGTGAAGGCTCCCGTGCCGTTGTAGCCACCGCCGCCCTGACCGAAGTTGTTGCCCTGCCAGAACAGGTCGCCGTCATCGGTGTTGGAAGCGGAGCTGGTCTGCCACAGCGAGGCCGCGCCAGGCCCGGCGGTGTCGACCCAGATGTCGAGGATCAGGGTGTATTGGTTCACGCGCGTGCCGCCGCCGTTGGGCGCGATGCGATGATCCATGACGTAGCCAATGTTGCGGTCGAGGTCGCCCGGAACCTTCATGACCTTCACGTCCTGGCCACCGATCTGTTCGAGACCGAAGGAGGTCGCCGTGCCGTATTCCGTGCCCGTCTTGGTCAGGCCTTCGGCACCGTCCAGGTAAGACAGGGGCGCGCCCACCGTGGCAGCGAGATCACCGAATTCGAAGTCCCACTGACCGGTGACGGTCGTCGGGGCGATGTAAGCCGGGATGCCAGCCGCCGAAGGTCCGCCCAGCGCGACGATCTGCGCGTCAGTCAACCGACCGGAACGGATCTGCACGGAATTGACATACATCATGCGGCGTTCGTCCTGGTCGCCGTCGGCGAACAGGAGGGCCTTGTCGGCCATTGCGCGACGGGGGGCGTCGAGGCCCTGATTGGCCGTCCACTCGTCCTGCTTGATGCCGTCGACATACTTCACGACGACCGGCGGTGTCGCGGCCATGTCGTAGGCCGCCACCACGCGATGCCACGCACCGGCGGTGAATGTGCCGCGGCCGTTGTAGCCGCCGCCGCCCTGACCGAAGTTGCTGCCCTGCCAGAACAGATCACCGTCGTCGGTGTTGCCCAACGAGCTGGTCTGCCACAGCGAAGCCGCACCAGGTCCGGTCGTGTCCACGTACACGTCCATGATCAGCGTGTACTGGTTCACGCGGGTACCGCCACCGTTGGGGGCGATGCCGTGGTCAACGATGTAACCGATGTTGCGATCCAGCGCGCCCGGAACCTGCATGACCTTCGGGTCTTCCCCGTTGATCAGGTCGATGCCGAAGGAGGAGGCCGTGCCGTAGACCGTACCGGTCTGGGTGGTGCCGCCGGGACCGTCGAGGTAGCTCAACGGCTTGCCAATCGAGGCGCCCAGGTCACCGAAGTTGAAGTCCCATTGACCGGCCACATTCGCGCTGCGGAGGGTCGTCGGGATGCCGTCGGCGTCCGGTCCAGCGAGGATCGCTGCTTCGGCGTCGCTGATCTTGCCGGCGCGGATCTGGATCGAGTTGACCCACATCTTGCGGCGTTCGTCCTGGTCGCCGTCGGCGAACAGGAGCGCCTGGGACAGCAGACTGCGACGGGGGGCGTCGAGCCCTTGGTTGGCCGTCCAATCGTCCTGCTTGATGCCGTCGACGTACTTGGTCACGACCGGCGGGGTCGCCGCCATGTCGTACGCGGCCACCACGCGGTGCCATTCACCGGCGGTGAAGGTGCCGCGGCCGTTGTAGCCACCACCACCCTGACCGAAGTTGTTGCCCTGCCAGAACAGGTCGCCGTCATCCGTATTGTTCAAGGAACTGGTCTGCCACAGGGACGCCGCACCGGGACCGCTCGTATCCACGAGGACGTCCATGATGAGCGTGTACTGGTTGACGCGCGTACCGCCGCCGTTCGGAGCGATGCCGTGGGTCATGATGTAACCGATCTCGCGGGTCACATCACCGGGCACTTCCATGATCCTGGCCGCGCGGCCGCCGATGTCCGCCACACCAAGGGCCGTGGTCGTACCGAACACCGTCTTGGTCTGGGTCGCACCGCCGACGCCGCCGAGGTACTCCAGCGGAGTACCGACGGTCGCTCGCAGGTCACCGGAATCGAAGTCCCATTGGCCAGCCAACCGGGTGCTGGACCCACCGGAAACCGTGATCCCGAAATTCCACGAGGACGTGCGGGCGAGGGACAGGGAGTCCGTGTACACAAGGCGCACGGCGTTGTCCGCCGTGGTCCGGGAAGCGTTCGGGCTGTACTCAACCGTCGTCTTGCCGTCGGCCTTGCTCAACACCTGCGGCGTCACCGCAGCATCGTTCAGGAACAGCTTCACGCCGGTCGTAGCCACCGTGCTGGCTCCGTCCGCGATCAACGCGGTGATCGGTGCCGCCGAACTGTTGCCGGCCGAACCCGCGGAGGGCGAAATCGCCGCCACATACGGTCCGTTGGCTTCGACAGAAGTGCTGTCACGGAAAACGCGCAGGGCGGTCCCGTCATTCGGATCATTCAAGAGGACGCGCGAACCCGTCTCCAGGTTCACCGTGTACCACTGGAGGCTCGCACCGCGACCCGTCTGCCAATAGACGAGGCGCATCGGATACAGACCCGCCGCCGTCGTGGTCACCGTCCATTGGTTCTCGTTGCGGGTATCAGACCGGAACGGCGGCGCGAACCGCTCGAACTCGCCGATCTTCAAACCGAAGATGTTCCGGGGATTCGCACCGGCCGTGACGACGTAGGAGTCGTCGTCGTTCACGTCGGTACGATCGGTGGCGACCGTCACGCCGAAGGTGGTGGATCCCGCCGGCAGTTCAACGAAGCCGACGATTTCAACCGCGAAACCCTCGGTGCTGGCAGATGCACCGGGAATGCCTGGAAAATAGTTGGGGGTGAAAGACGTGAGGTAGTTCCCGTCCAGATCGCTCAGGTCGAAGGGCGCGCCCTCGCGCTCGAAATTGACGGTGTCGACGAAGTGTCTGCCGCCGGACTCGCCACCGGGGGTGGCGTCATTCGGAATCAGGGTGCCGGTGGCATCCTTGAGGGTTCCGTTGATCTGGGCCAGGGCCCGGACGAAGTTGTTGTCAACCGCGGTTCCTGCGGGTGCCTGGAAGGCACGCACGACGAATCCGCGATTGCTGGAGGTGCTGGGATTCAAAGCAAGACCGGCCGGCAGCGCCGTCGTTCCTGCGAAGGTTGAACCAGCACCCAGGGTGAGGACCAGGCCTGCAATGGCCCCGGTCTGGAGGGTGGAATTTCTCATGGTGATGAAATTGCCCCGGGGTAACGCCATCATTGGCGGGGGGGCAACATTCTTATTCAGGCGGGAATTCAATCCCTTGGACAGCCCCAATTCCGGGGATCAGGAATTTCCCGTAGTCCACGTGGAGCTGACCTGAAGGCATGATGCCCCCATTCGCCGCAAGGATTTCCAATCCTCAGCGTGTGGAGATCCAATCCTGAGGCCATCCGCTCCCAGCTCACGCGCGATCGATTGGGAGCCCGAAGGAAGACCGGGTGTGGATTCACCGTGGACAAGCCGGACTTCACGGTTGCCCCGATTCCCTGCGGCGGTTGGAATACGCGACATGCCGAAGCAAATCTGGATCTTCGCCGGGATCCTCTCCGCCCTCTTCCTGGGTGCCGTTGGCTTCCTGCAGGTCCGGGAAGCCACCCGCGAACGCGCCACCGCCCTGTCGGCCGCTGCCGCCGCCACGGCCCTCGCCGAGGCCCACAGCCGCACCAACAGCCTGCTCGCCGCAGAACTCGAACACCTCCGCGCCCAGGCCGCGGAACTCGAAAAACAGGTCCAGCAGGCCGCGGCCGACCGTTCCTCCCTCGAAACCCAGATGCGCTCCGAACTGGAGTCGCGCGACGTCACCATCTCCGAACTCCAGGGAAAGCTGACCATCAACATCCTCGACCGGGTCCTCTTCGATTCCGGCGAAGCCGAACTCAAGCCCGAGGGCCAGCAGGTCCTCCTGAAGCTCGCCCAGATCCTCCAGCAGCACACAAACCGTCAGGTCCAGGTCATCGGACACACCGACAACGTCCCCATCCACAGCCGCACCCGTGGCGGATTTACCGACAATTGGTCCCTCTCCGCGGGCCGCGCAACCGCCGCCGTCCGATTCCTTCAGGAACAGGCCCGCGTCGAACCCCGCCGCCTCGCCGCCGTCGGTCTCGGCGAGTTCCGGCCCATTGCCGACAATGCCACCGCCGAAGGCCGCGCGCGGAACCGCCGCATTGCCGTCGTCATCCTTCCGGAGGAAATCGTTCCTTCGGACGCCGAACCGGCCCGGAAGGAACCGGCCCGCGGGACCAACTCCCCCTCCCTGTCACCCCCTGCCGAAACACCAGTTCCCTGACATCTTCCCAACCCGCGGTCACGCAACGGCCGTGCCCCACTGATCCAAGGCCGCCCGCAGCGACTCCAGCGGCAACCCGATGACGTTGCTCATCGACCCTTCCACTCGGTCCACGATCCGGTGCCCCTCCTGCTGGATCGCGTAGGAACCCGCCTTGTCGAGCACGGGGACGAGTTTCAGGTATTCCTCGATATCCTCGGCGGAAAGATTCCGGAACCGGACGTACGTCGCCTCCGAAAACAGGCGTGCCCGGGCGCCAGACCGATGGATCAGGCAGACTCCGGTCACGACCATGTGGACCCGACCGGACAACCGCCCCAGCATCCGCCGCGCTTCATCCAGGTCTGAAGGTTTTCCCAGGGGCTCATCGTCCAGGAACACCAGGGTATCGGCTCCGAGGACGAGGTGATCCGGGTAACGCTCGGCCACCAGCCAGGCCTTCCGCTCCGCGTTCACCTCGCAGAGTCGTCGCGGTGCCATGCTGGCGTCGTGCAGTTCGGTGGCAAAACTGTCCACAATCCCGAATTCCGGCACGATCTGGCGCAACAGGTCCCGGCGCCGTGGTGACACCGATGCCAGGATGATCGGAGGATGCTTCATCGCCCCGACAAAGTCCCATTCCCGGTTGCCAGATGCCAGTTTCCAGATCGGATCTGGAAACTGGCATCTGGAATCTGGCAACTCCCAGTCCCGCTTCACCGTTGTCATTCCGCCGCCCACCCCCAACCCTCCGCGCATGGCGAAAACGGATTATGTCGAACTCCCGGATGGATCGCAGGTCAGCATCCTGCATGAAGACCGGGCCGTCATGGCCATCGACAAGCCCCCTGGCTGGATGCTCGGCCCCGAGGACGAGGAACACGTCCGGCGCAACCTCCACATTGCGCTCACCCTCGGCATCGAAGCCGGCTCCTGGTGGGCCAAGTGCCGGTCGCTGAAGTTCGTCCGTTTCATCCATCGCCTGGACGCCCCCACCACAGGCGTCCTGCTCCTCGCCAAGAGCCGTGGTGCGTTGGCTCCCTATGGCAAACTGTTCGCCACCCGCCTCGTCCAGAAGACGTACCTTGCGGTCACCGACCGCATCCCGAAGGAGCGTGAATGGACCTGCACCCTGCCCTTGGGCCCCGACCCCACCATGCCCGGACGCCACCGCGTCGAGCCCGAGAACGGCAAGGAATCCGAGACCCGCTTCAAGGTCCTTCGCGAGCTCAACGGCCGCGCCCTGATCGAGGCCTATCCGCTCACGGGCCGCACCCATCAGATCCGATTGCACCTGCTGGCCGCCGGTTGCCCCGTCACTGGCGACATCCTTTACGGCAAGCCCCATCCGGCGGGCCTCGGGCTGCGTGCCGTCGAGTTGTGCTACCCGGATCCGTTCGATCGACGCCCCATCCGTATCCGCGCCGACCGCGTGGGCTTTGAAACCGCCTTTGGTTTCGGGCCGGAGGCCAAATCGGCGGTTCCAGACGTCCCCGCAGTTCCGAGTGCCCCCATCGTGGTCAGCACCGCCCAGGCAACAGCTGTTCCCAAGTCACCAGCGCCAGCGCCCAAGCCAGCCTCGAAGGCGAACCCAACGCCGACGGCAGCACCCAGGACTCGGCCCGCTCAGACCCGTCCACAGCCGAAGCAGAAGACCACCGAACCCATACTCGGGAAGCCCCGTCGCCCGATGAAACCCGGACGTCCCGCCGCGCAGCCAACTCCAGCACCCGGACAGCAAAAGGCCCACGGGAACATCCCTCCAAAGGATGCAGCCCGTGGGCCGGTCAAGCGCCGTCGCGGCTGAACGCCGCGGATCGGCTTACTTCTCGGCGAGCAACTTCTCGACCTTCCCGACGAGATCCTCGCGGGCGTTGACGTCGCGCAGGTTGCCCTGCTTGTCGACGAGCCACATGGTGGGGATCGACTGGATGCCGAATTCCTTGCCGTACTTGTTGGCCCAGCCTTCGCCGTCGAAGTACTGCACCCACGGCATCTCCTTCTTCTTCACGAAGCCGGTGAGGGCGTCCTTGTCCTGGTCGAAGCTGATCCCGACGATCTCAAAGCCTTTCGGGTGAAGCTTGGTGTAGGCCTCAATGACCTTCGGCAGTTCCTTCACGCAGGGGCCGCACCAGGTAGCCCAGAAGTCGATCAGGACGACCTTCCCCTTCATTTCGAGCAGATCGACCTTGCGGCCGTCCGTCGAGGTGAAGCTCATCGCCAACGGCTTTCCGAGACGTTCGAACTTCTTCCGGATGCCCGCCGCCTGTTCCTTCAGCGCCGGCTCGGTCTTGGCCTCTTCGATCTCCTTGGCGATCGCCAACGCCTTCTCGGCCGGCAATCCCTCCGAGATCTCCAGCAGGGCCGCGTAGATCTCGGGACGGTCCGGATAGTCCTTCTGCAGGGCGCGGACGCCCTTCTCGAACTCGCCGAACACGACTGGCAGACCCTCCGACTGCTTTTGCATGGCGGCAGCGGCGGCGGCCTGCAGCTTCTTCTGGAGTTCATCCTGCGGTCCGCCTGCGGCGGGATCCGGTTCCGGAGGACCACCGGCGGCCTTCAGGGCCTCGGCGCGGTCAGTCGCTCCCAGATTCACCGCCGCCGCGAGCATGCGACGCTCATATTCCTTGGCCTTCTCCGCCTTCTCGTGTTTCGGGAAGCGGGTCCGGAACTCCTTGGCCTTGTCCGCTGCCACACCGGCGAACTTGCCCATCTCCAACTTGAACTTGGCGATCTCTTCCGGGGTAGGTGCCTTCTCATTCCATTCCTTGGGCGGAGCGGGCGGGGTCAGGGACTCGTCAACCACCTTCCACGCCGCATCCGCGTCGTCCGGCAGGAGGTTCGCGGTGGCAGCGGGCGGCTTCGGCGCATCCTGGGCGCGCAGCACAAGCCCGGCAGGGGCCAGCAGGCTCAGCGCTGCCAGCAATGGGAACACGGTGGATTTCATGAAATGTTCGAAACGGTACCTTGGGCACTATCCGTGCGATCCCGTTCAAAGGAACCACTCACTTCGCCGAAGCATCCGAAACGCGGTCCAATTCCGGCCGAATCCGTTGGAGAAGCAACTCCATTCTCCGGATGTTGCCCGGGTCGTCCAACCGGCCTTCGTTGGGGGCTTCCCCCGCCTCCATCGCGCGCGAGATCGCACCCTTCAAGGCGCGCTCCAGCACCCGGAGCTCCGGTTCGGGAAGTGTCAACGTGACCATCGCCCCCCGCTCGAGCTTCGCCGCCTGCCGCGCCATTTCCAAAGCTACGGCACACGGCTCGAGACAAGGAATGCCGCCGGTGCCGTGCGCCGGACCCAGCGAATCCACCACCCAGATCCGACGCTTCAGGCACGGAGCCGAATCGCAGCACGCACGGGCGAACGCCTCCGCACCGATTGGGGAAAGCAGTTGTGCCGAGCGGTACATTCCCGTCTGACGGCCCACGAAATCCCGGAACGAGGTCGCCGCCGCTTCGCCCTGCTCCTCCAACGCCCACCAATCCGCCACGGACCCCGGATACAAACGGTTCAACGCATCCTCGAGCGAACTCAGGTCCGGAACGGCACACGCCCAACCTTTCCGGAGCGTCGGAGCCGACCGTAGCGGCCTGAATGCTCCGTTCTGGTCCACGTCCCCCCACTCGAGAAGCTCCTCGACCGACAGCCGCTTCAACAGGTCCCAGCCAGCCAGCCCGTCGCTTTCATGTCGCAGTCGCCAGCCTCCCGTCTCCACCGCCTCGACACGCACCTGCCCCCAGAGCCAGGAGGCTCCACCCCTCGACGCCAACTCCCGGATCGCCCGCTGCGGATCAATCGTCATGTGTTTGAGACTGCCACGAAACCCGACCTGCGCACCTCGAACCTCCGGTCCCATCAATCCCCGCTGGAACTGCTGGAACTGCTGGAGCTGCTGCCGGAGTCGCAACTGCTCGAACTGCCGGAATCAAACGAGCCACCGCAATGGGAACTCGACACGTCGGTGCTCGATTCCGCGGAATGGTGATGGACCGACGAGGCCACCACGACGGCGTCGGCAACGTGCCGCCGCGTGGCGTCGTCGTCGTGTCTCGTCGAGGAAGTCGTTCCCGCATCCCCCATCCACGCCGCTCCGGGTGTGTGGATCCAGGTGTCGTCGCTGGCTCCCTGCCGAACGCCCGTTCCCGCAAACGTCCTGATCGGGCGCCGCGAGCGGACCATCCAGACGATGAGCACGACCAAGCCCGCCAGGACAGCCACCAAACCGGCGAGCAGGATAACCACCAAAAGGAGCGCGAACGTCACCCAATCACGCTGAGGCAACCGTGGGGCCAGCTCAAGCCCCCTCCCCTATTCCGGTTCATCCTGCCAGCGATGGACCAGCGTGTGCTTCAGTCCCATGTGGTC
Organism: Verrucomicrobiales bacterium; assembly: GCA_027489875.1. GTDB lineage: Bacteria > Verrucomicrobiota > Verrucomicrobiia > Limisphaerales > UBA9464 > UBA6176. Next base: position 27,437 of record JAIXZE010000382.1, on the reverse strand, counting down.
GAGCACCCGCGCCACCACCGTGTCCACCACCGCCTCCACCGTCGCTGGCCGCGTGTAGAAGCTGGGGTTCGCCGGCAACAACTGCGCCCCCGCCAGCAGCAACAGTTCGAAATTCTTCACGTGTACCAGCGAGATCGGCGTTTCCCGCGGCACCAGGATCAGCTTACGCCGTTCCTTCAGCATCACATCCGCGCAACGCAGCATCGAATCGGAACTCAGCCCATGAGCGATCCGCCCCATGGTTCCCATGCTGCACGGAATCACCACCATCACGTCCGGAGGATTCGAACCGCTCGCAAACGGCAGGTTCATCGAACGTGGGCTGTGCGTCTGCACCCCAGGCTTCAATTTCAGCCCGTCCGGCAGTTCCTCCGCCAACACCTGCGGTGCGTACTGGCTCAGCATCACATGCACCTCGTGCTCGACCGGATCAATCTGGTCGAGCAACCGCTGGGCGTACAACGAGCCACTCGCCCCGGTAATCGCTATCAGGAACCGCATGCACGAACCATGCCTCGAAACGGCCCAAAGCGCATCCTCCAGTTCAACCCTGCAACGGCCCCCACCCTTGAGGCGATCGGGGTGGCGACGTCCTCGTCGCCCGCCAAAGCCATTCGCAATACGACAAGGATATCGACGCCCCGAAGCCCCCTGAAATGCCGTCAGCGTCAAGATGCGCCCACCCCAGCGCCGCGTTTGCGCAAACCACTCCGGTCCCCCTAACGTCCCCGCATGACTGCCATGGATGTCGCCGCCCTCGGCGTGGCCCTGCTGGTGATGCTGGTCGGCCTGCTCGGATCCGTGCTGCCCGGCATCCCGGGACCGCCCCTGATCCTCGGCGCAGCCATCGTCCACAAGCTCGTCCGCGGAGACGCCGGCGCCAGTTGGTGGATCATCGCCCTCCTGGCCCTCATGACCGCCGCCTCGCTGGCCATCGACTTCATCGCCACCTCCATGGGCGCGAAACGCATGGGAGCCACCTGGCGCGGTGCTGTCGGGGCCGCACTCGGTGCCCTCTTCGGCCTGCTTTGGATGCCCTTCGGCTTGATCCTCGGTCCATTGATCGGGGCGATGGGCTTCGAAATGCTCGGCGGCCGCGAATGGCGGGAGGCCGGGAAGGCTGGCATCGGAGCCGTCCTCGGGCTCGTCGCGGGAGCCATCGGGAAACTGGCCTGTTCGATCGCCATGATCGGCCTCTTCCTGATCAACCTGCTGCTCCGTTGGGTCCACTGACCACCCCAATTCTGCGCTTCCACGTCGCGATCCCCCGCGACAGCATCCAACGCATGACGCGTCGTCACCCGACCGCCGGCCTCTTCCTCCGGCTCCTGTTTCTCGCCGCCCTTGCCACCCGCATCCTGGCCCAGAATGCGGACGCGGAGGGCAAGAAGCCTTCGGAGGCGGAACTCAAGGCCAAGTACGAGGCCGCCATCAGCGCACTCCCCTGGAAGAAGGGCCCAGGCGAAGCCAAACTCGGCGATCGCGCCACCATTCCTTACGGTGCCGAATACCGGTTCCTCGATGCCAAGGCCGCCGTCAGTCGCCTCGAAATGTCCGGCAACCGCGTCGACGCCGACGAGATCATGGGGATGATCGAACACGTCAGCGACAAATGGTGGGTCGTGTTCCAGTTCGAGGACGTCGGATACGTCAAGGATGACGACAAGAACGACCTCAACGCCGACAAGCTCCTCAAGGCCTACCGCGAGGGAGTCGACGCGGACAACGACCGGCGCGACGGCCCCCCGACCAAGGTCGTCGGCTGGCAGGTCGCACCGAAATATGACGAGGCCACCCACAACCTCGAATGGGCCATCACCTTCGAGACGGCCGGCGAACAGTACGTCAACCACAACGTCCGCATCCTCGGCCGCAAGGGCATCATGAAGGTCGTCCTCGTCGAGGACATGGAAGACCTCGCGGCTACACTGCCCAAGTTCCGCGCCGCCCTCGCCACCTTCAAGTTCGACTCCGGCGAGTCCTACGGCGAATACCGTCCCGGCGACAAGATCGCCAAGTACGGCCTCACCGCCCTGGTCGCCGGCGGCGCCGCCCTCGGTGCGGCCAAGCTCGGCCTCTTTGCCAAGCTCGGACTCGTGTTCAAGAAGTTCTTCAAGTTCATCTTCATCGCCATCATCGCCATCGGGGCTTCGATCAAGAAGCTCTTCACCCGCGGATCCCGGGAGTGACGCCGAGTGACCGAACGTCAGCAATTGCTCGGGATCCTCGGCCTGATCTACCTCTCCGAGTGCATCCGATGGGTCCGCCGCGGAGGGGTGGTCTTCAACCGGGCTCCGGATCTTCGGGTCTGGCGCAAGTCGCCGTTCCTCAATAACCCCCGCGGGGACATCCACGTCGGATGGCCGCTGCCTCCGTTCGGCGAATTCGTTGTCGCCCGCGGACTCCCGTTCTCGCTGGACTCCGATGGCCTCGTCACCGCGACAACCGCCAACCTGCATCCCGACGGTCCTGCACCTCAACCCATCCAACACCTGACCTGGGAGGAGTGCGCACGCATCACGGTCGACGGCGAGCGTCTTCTCCGGGACCACAAGGTCTTCTGGCTCGCCGATACCGCCGCCGAAGCAGCACGGCTTGGATCTCTCCTCCGCACTGCAGCAGCGCTCCCCGCACCCCAGCGCGAGGCGTGGCTCGAAACCACCACCAAGGGACTGTTCGATGTCCCGACCATCCGTGCGCGCTGGGAGTCCAGCCAAGCCGCGCTGAAGCCCCTGCGCTTCGTCGGAAGCGCCCTTTGGACGCTGATGTTCCTCCTCCTTCCCCTCGCCGTGTGGCAATGGGGATGGACACCGCCCCTGTGGATCGGAATCCCCGCCCTCTTCCTCGGCAGCTTCTGGATCGCCCGGCGGCTTCACCAACTCCACGCCCAATGGTTCCCGGAAGCCCGGGATGATCGGTTCAGGCTCGTTCTCCTCGCGGCCCTCTCCCCCGTCACCGCCATCCGTTCCGCGGAAGTCCTCATGCGCCCGCGCCTCGAGGAATTCCATCCGGCCGCCGTGGCGATGGCGCTCCTCCCCCGAGATCGGGCCGATACCTTCTGCGCCCAGCTCTGGAGGGAACTCCGTCATCCCCGCCTTCCTTTGCCGGTCAGCACGGACGTCGGGAACCGCAGGCTCGGCCGCTGGCACGATCGGCTTCTGGGGGCACTCCGCGAGGCTGCCATCGCGAACGGTTCCGACCCGGACCGCTGGGAAGCTCCACCCGGGAAAACCGATTCCGCCCACGCCCGCTTCTGCCCGCGCTGTCACTCCCAATCGACCGCCGCCGCCTCACTCTGCTCCGAATGCGGCGGCATTCCCCTGAAGGAATGGCCGACCGAAACTACCAACTCCGCGGCATCCTCGGCGGCTGCCGCTTCGGCTTCCTTGCCGGATCCACCTCGTCCTTCGGCTTCTTCTCCTCCTTCTCCTTGAAGGCGGAGCGGAACAACCAGTGACGCGTGATGACCTGATTCACGTTCGACACCAACTGGCTCGCGTTCGCGGTCACGTTCGTGTCCCGCATCAGCAGGACGTTCACGTTGGTCAACGTCAGGTTCACGTTCGAGGCCAACGTCGGGATCGTCAGGTTGATGTTGGACGCCAACTCCCGCGTTGTCCCCAGCGTCAGGTCGAGGTTGTTCGTCAACATCGGCCAGGCATCCCGCAACTGAGCCGTCAGCTCCCGCGTGTTCGCCAGAACCGCATCCAGATTGTTCGTCAACCCAGGCAGCGTCAGCCGCGCCGTGTTCAGCACTTCAGACACCTGATTCGTGAGTCCTGGAAGCGCCCGACGCACCGTCTCCAGCGTCCCCTGCAACTCCTCCAGCATCGGCGGCAACGCCCCATCCACCGTCCCCGCAATGTGGTCCAACCGGGACATCACCCGCTGAACCTGCGCCGTCATCGTCTCGCTCTCGTCCAGTCGCAGATAGTATCCACCCGACGTCTTCACCGGCTCGTACTTGAGGTACTTGTTGGTCCGGTCCGGACTCGGGTCCAGGATCGCAAACTTGCTGTTCAGGACACCCGGGTGACCGTTCGGTGCCTTGTCAAAGGTCAGCACCCCGTTCGTGGTTCCCTGCGTCACTTCCAGCACCGCCCCTCCCAGGAGTTCCACCGGAAGCCCACTCAACTTCACCCGGGCGTCACTGTTCACATACCCGGGAAACTGCGACTTCCCATCCGCTCGGATGACAAACCGGACGAACACGTTGAATTGGTTCGTGACGTGGTGATCCCAGGACAACCGCTCCGCGAGCGAGATCGCCGTCACCTCCGTCACTTCCCCCACCTTGAATCCCATCAGGTTGACCGGAGATCCGGGCTTCAGACCCGATGCATCCGGCAGGTACGTGAAGTAGGGAACCTCCACCACGAACCACCCACGCGCCTCCGCCGTCCGCTTCAGGAACGCCCCGAAGCCGATCACCATCAGCAGCGCGGTGACGCCAAGAAACAACCCGACGTACCATTCAACCCGGCTCAACCGGGTCCGCAGCTGCGGTGTGAGATCCTGTAAACCCATGTCGTCCTCTCAATCCTCGTCGTACAACAACCCCCGCAACTCCGGGTCTTCGCACCGCTCGAATTCCTGTCGGTCTCCCATACACCGCCACCGACCGGCGTGCGTCACGGCAAATTTCCGTCCCAGCCCCAGCAACGCCCGCGGCTCATTCGTTGCCAGTACCAGTGACATCGGTACTCCCCCCAGTTCCGGAAGTCCCACCAGCAACCGTCCCAGAAAGCCACGCCACCATCGGGCGTGGTACGGGTCCATCCCGGTCAGCGGATTGTCGACCAACAGCAATCCCGGACGTTGGACCAAGGCCCGCGCCAGTGCTACCCGATGCGCCCAGGCACGCCCCAATCGCCCGGCCAATTGTCCGGCCAGTGTTTCCAGCCCCATCAACTGCAAGAGGCCCATCACCTCTTCCCCCACCTCTTCCCACGATCGATTGCGGTGATAGCACAAGGGAAGCGCCACATTCTCGAGGACCGTCTGCGAACCAAACAACCGGCCGTGCCCGTCGAAAACCACCCCCACCCGCCGCCGAACGTCCTCCAAACCCTCCCCCTCCGTCCCATGCACACGCTGGCCGAAGACCTGCACCTCGCCCGCAGGGTACGGATGCAATCCCGCCGCGGTCTCGATGAGCGCTGTCTTCCCCGATCCCTGCAACCCCGTGACCACCCAGCATTCTCCCTCTTCCACCCGCCAGTTGACCCCGGTCACCAACGGCACGCCCGGGGCCCGCGAGTGCACCACGGTCACATCGGTCATCTGGATGACAGGAGCAGCCATGGCAGGTTCAGATGAGCAGGTACACAGGAAGGAACACGGCATCCACGAGGAGGCTCGCCACCAACGTGTGCGCCACCGTCCGCGTCGTCGCCCGCCCAAGATCCTCAAGGCGCAATGGCTCCGCCAGACCGTGATAGCAGATGATCTGCGAGGTCAGGATCCCGAACCCAAGGGTCTTCAACGCAAGCAAGGGGAAATCAACCCAGCTCAGCCCGTCCGCGATCACACGGAAGAATGCCGCCGGACCCATCGACAATCCCTGCAGGAACGCCACCACGTACCCCGCAACCAACGCAAACAGGATCATGTACACCGTCAGGCAAACGATCGACACCGTGAAGCCGATCAACCGCGGCACCACGAGATAATGGATCGGATCGATCCCCAACGCCTCCAGCGCCTCGACTTCCCCAACGGCCCGCAAGGTCCCCAACTCGGTCACCGCCGCCGTTCCAACCCGGGCCAGCACCACCAGGGCCGCCGTCAAGGGAGCCAACTCACGCACCACCACCGTCACCAGTAACGGCCCCATCAGCTTCTCCTGCCCCACCTGCATCAACAACAACACCGTCTGCCCCACGATCACCACACCCAACGCGACTCCCAGAAAGCAGACGATCGGCAGGACGTTCACTCCAGCCCGCAGGATCTGCTGTTGCACCAACGGGCGGATCACCCGCGGAGACTTCCCGAACTTCGTGGCCAGCACCCCCAGCGAAATCAGCGTGAACGCCCCGATCCGCCGCGCCGTGTCGACTCCTCCAACAAAAACGCGGATCACCGGATCCGTCCACAGCTTCAGCAGCCGGAACAGCCCACCTCCGGGCCGCGCCGTCCCTCCGACTGTTGCTGTCACCGGGCTTGCCACGCCGATCAGCCTACGCCCCCATCCACAGCGTTCCCAGTCCAACTTGGAGCTACATCAGATTCACCGGGTCCACATCCATCACCAGGTGGACATCCTCCGGCAGGTGCAGGGTCGCCTCCATCGCCGACAGTACCTGGCTCAGGCGGGACATCGCCCGATAGCGGATCATGATCTGGTACCGGAAGAAGCTCTCCGCCCGCACCAAGGGCGCGGGAGCCGGCCCGGCGATCACCATCCCGGGCCAGCTTCCCACCTTCGCGTCCAGTTCCTTCCGGATATGGTCCGCCGAAAACTTGACCTTGTCCTCATTGCGCCCCTTGAGCGTCAGCAACGCGATCCGTGAAAAGGGTGGGTATTTCAGCTGCTCCCGAAACTCGACCTCCGCCTCGTAAAACCCTGCATAGTCATGCCGCCGCGCAAATTGGATCGCCGGATGGAACGGCGTGAAGCTCTGTACGAAAACCTCCCCTTCCACGTCGCCCCGCCCCGCCCGACCGCTGACCTGCGTCAACAGCTGGAAGGTCCGCTCGCCTGCCCGGAAATCCGGCACGTGCAGGCTCAGATCCGCGTACAACACCCCCACCAACGTCACATTCGGGAAGTGCAACCCCTTCGCGATCATCTGCGTCCCCACCAGGATGTCGATCCGCCCCGTCCGGAACTCCGTCAGGATCCGACGGTAGTCCTCCTTCTTCTGCAACGTGTCCCGGTCCATCCGCGCGATCCGCGCCTTCGGAAACAGCCTGACCAGCGTCTCCTCCACGCGCTCCGTCCCCAACCCCGCGTACCGGATTCCACCGTCCCCACACTCGGGCTTCGGACAGCGCACCGGCGCCGCTTCGGAGTGGCCGCAGATGTGGCACAGGAGAAGGTGTTTCGCCCGATGAAACGTCAGGGACACACTGCAGTTCGGACACCCCGCCACGTACCCGCACTTCGGGCATTGCAGCGAACTCGAGTAGCCCCGGCGGTTGAGGAACAGGATCGTCTGTTCCCCCTTCTCCAGGCGCTGTCGGATCCCTTCCTTCAAGGGCTCCGAGAAGACCCCCGGCGTTCCCTTTTCCCCCTTCCTCGACTCCACCCGCAGATCCACCACGCGCACCACCGGCAGCTTCTGGTCCGTGGCACGCGAGGGCATCTCCAACAACGAATACTTCCCCTTCTTGGCGTTGTAGTAGCTCTCCACCGAAGGGGTCGCAGAACCCAGCACAACCACGGCACGCTCCCGCGCCCCACGCACAACCGCCAGATCCCGCGCGTGGTAACGCGGGGCTTCCTCCTGCTTGTAGGAGTGCTCGTGCTCCTCATCCACCACGATCAATCCGAGACGCTCCACCGGCGCGAACACCGCCGAACGTGCACCGATGACGATCCGCGCCCGTCCCTGCCGGATCTTGTGCCATTCATCATGCCGTTCCCCCGATGAAAGATGCGAATGAAGCACCGCAACCAGGGTCGCGTTCGGGCCCGTCGTGAACCTGGCCTTGAACCGCTCCACCGTCTGCGGCGTCAGGGAAATCTCCGGGACCAGAACGATCGAACCCCAGCCACGCTCCAGGGCCGAGGCAATGGCCTGCAGGTACACCTCGGTCTTTCCGGATCCCGTGACTCCGTGCAACAGCAACGGCGGGACACCCGCCCCACCTTCACCCGTCCGCACTTCCACGGGTTCAGGAAGCCGCGCCATGGAATCCATCGCCCCCCGGATCGCCTCGTAGGCCCGTTGCTGCTCGGCGTTCATCACCATCGCCTGGGTGGGCAGGATCTCCTCCCGCGCGTAGGGATCGCGCTCGTCCACGCGCGGTGCGATCCGCAACAACCCCTTGTCCTCCAATCGCCGCACCGTCTCCACGGTGGTTTCGGCCAGCTTCAGCAGTTCTTGCAGGGGAAGCTCCCGCCATTCCTCCAGGACATGCCACACTTCCATCTGGCGTTGGGTCAGTTTGGGCATCTCCCCAACCACGGGAAGAACCTGCGCATACAACCGCTCCTTCCACTTCGCGTCCTCTTTCCGCACGGCCTCCGGGAGGACGCTTTTCAGCGCGGTTTCAACCGGGCAGCAGTAGTACCCAGCCATCCATCTCGCCAATTCCAGGACGCGGGGCGTCAGCATCCCGCTCACGCCGACCACACTCGAAATGGGACGAAGGTTGGTATGCGGTGAATGCTCCACCATCGCCGTCACCACCCCGAGAACCAACCGCGGACCAAAAGGAACCTTCACCCGAGTACCGACCTCCACCCGGTCCACACAGTCTGCCGGAATCAGGTAGTCGAACTCCTTGCGGACCGCGATCTCCAGCGTCACCCGGGCAATCATGGCAACGGGACGCCTCTCACGGTGCCACCGGCTTCAATGCCGCAAGATAGGTCAACAGGTCCGCAAAGTCCTGCGCCGAAAGCCCCTCGTGCAACCCCGCGGGCATGACCGACGGCACCTGCTTGTCACGCCGAAGCACCTCACTCTTCGGGTACCGCAATACCTGACCGCCCGCCACTTTCAGAACCAGTTCCGTGTCTGTCTCCGAGGAGATCAACCCAAGCACCTCTTCTCCATCCCTCAGTCCAACCAGCCAGGCTTCATATCCAAAGCTGATGCCGGCACTGGGATCCATGATGGCGTCATAGAGGGCCTCCTTCCCCAACTTGCCACCGATCTCACCCAGGCGTGGGCCGAAGTCGGCACCTTCCCTTCCGACCTGATGACAGGTCAGACAGGCCAACCCAGGCCGCCGAAAAATTTCAGCCCCGCGCCGCACATCCCCAGCCATCTGAAAGATCCGGGCCTTGTCGAATTTCCCAACATCCGCCCCCCGCCCGACTTCAGCACCCGCCAAACGTCCAGCGGCGGAACGGATCTCTGGCCACCGAACCTTTTGGAGATCCCGAATCACCCGCGCCGCCGGCTCGCCGCTCAACCCCTTGGCTTCCAGCAAACGCAGCACCTGCGCCGCCCCCGCTTCGCTGCCGATCAATGCTCCAATGGCCGCCTCCCGCTCCGGCAATGGGCGATTCGTGGATCTCGCCACGTCCACGAGCGCAGCCTCCACTTCCTCGCCACCCACGCGACCAATCGACGTTATCAACGCCGCAGCCACCGCTTCCTCCGCCAGAATCCTCTTCAACGCCTTTGGGTCCACCTTGGCGATGTACCGGGCTGCATCGACCGCGGCATCCTCCGCGGGATGCTGCTTCAGATACACCACCAGATCTGGAACCCTGTCCTTCAGGTCGAAGTCCCGGATCAACTCCACCATCTCGGGTTTCCCGCGCACCTGGTCCACCACCCGCTCCACCGCAGCCTTCAGATTCGCGTTGCCAGAAAGATCAGCCCCTTTCAAACGGCGGACCGTCTCAACGGCAATCTGGGCACTGTCCTGAGCCATGAGTTCATGGGAGGCAATCACCCATCCGAATGAAAGAACCCCAAGCCCGCGAAGTAACGCGGTCGCGCCGCACAGGATCGGTCTCATAATGGAAACGCCGCTGGGGTGACCAGCGGCGGAAAATTGGTAGCGCGTATGGGAATCGAACCCATCTTTCAGCCTTGAGAGGGCCGTGTCCTAGCCGATAGACGAACGCGCCGTATTGGAGAACGTTTTCTAGCGACCATTCCGGAATCGGTCAAGGACTTGGACCAGCAAAATCTGCCTTCGTGTCCGGCCAGATCGCCACCGCCAGCACCCGAACCGGAATGTTGAACATCGAATCGGCAATTCAATCCGGTCACAGATGGACAGCAAGAAAGGCTGCAATGACCTCAACCGTTGCCCATCCCGCGGATGCCAGGACCACGCGATCCAGGTTCCGGCTCCTCGGCATCATAGCGACCTGAGGATCCAACCACCACTTTGGGAGTGAAGACTCCGAAATCTCACCCACTCCCACCCCTGAACTCTCCGGAAAGTGCGGTTGACGCTCGTCGCTGGCCGACACTTCCCTGAATCCTGGCACCATCCGGATCCGCTGCCCCCCTAAATGCAAAAAGGGCCGTCTTCCGAAGAAGACGGCCCTGTGAAGCCAATCCAAATTACTTGCGGCGGAACAGGAGCAAGCCACCGAGACCGAGCGCGGCGAGCGCGTAGGTCGAGGGCTCGGGAATGACCGCCAAGCTGAAGCTGGCGAAGTTCGCCATGGAGACGGGAGCGCTAGGAGGCGTTCCGGCACCACCGAGGCTGGCGATCGTGAAATCGACGCTGCCGCGGGTCAAAGCCGCATCATAGGTTGCACCCGTGGTGATGTCCCAAGCGCGGACGCGAACGTCAGCGGATGCGCCACCAGCAACAAACGGGACCGTCGCAACACCGGCGGAGAACAAACCGGCATTGGCGCCACCGAGGAAGTTCAGGCCCGTGAACGGAACGATGGTTCCGTTGGAGAGCGTGCGCAGGATGCCTTCGTAGTTGCCCGTGGCGGGGTTCTTGACGACGATGTCGTAGAGGTAGTTCGCGCCCGTGAGGGTGGTGGTACCATCAACACCGAAAACCCGGGGGCGGCTGCCCGACAGGTTGTTGGCGCTGAACGTGCCCTGAGCGAAAAGCGAAGCCGAGGCAACCAGCCCAGCAGCGCCGACCAACAGTTGGATTTTGTTCATAGGTAGTATCAAGTGAGGAGTCGAAAACCAGATCAGTTGATCGTGAACGAGCGCGTCCAGGTCTTGGCGGCTCCGTTGTTCAACACGAAGAAGGATTCAGCGACACCAACCGTCGGAGCATCGCCCAACCATTCACCGAGCGCGTCCGTACCAATGTAGCCGTTGTTGAACTGGAAGATCGTCTCGTCACCAACCGGGTACTCGAGGGCGGTGAGATTGCCAGCCTGGGGAAGCGCGGAGGAACGGATGGACAACCCGGCAGGGATGCTCACCGTCTTGCCCACAGCAACTTCACCGACAAACGTGATCTTCACGTCAGCACCCGAAGCGGAAGCGAAGAAGCCGCCGCCGGGGGCGATAACTACGTCTCCACCTTCGATCCAGTCGCCGCCGAGGGTGAGGGAGGAGGTGAAGCCGGATGCACCGAAGTGGTACAGGGTGATGTCACCGCTGACCTTGATCACCTCAGCAACCGTGTTTCCACCGTTGTTCAGGGGATTGGCGATCAGGACGAACTTATCCTTGGGCACCGTCTTGTTGACGTAGCCCACGATGTTCTTCGAGGTCGTCTGCGCGAGCAGAGAACCACCGGCCACAACTGCGGCCGCGAGGAGAAGAGCGTTAGTTCTCATGGATTGGCTAATAAACTTCCGTGTGTGATCAGAGCCTGCCGAAGTGATCCCCGTGCCGTCAACTGCATTTTTGGAAATCAACGCAGGTTTTCAATTCGGCTATCTCTTGATTGATTTCCTCACACCCGCACTTCGCTTGCAACCTCCAATTCCGGATGGTGTTTCACAACGCGTGCGTCATTCTCGTCCCATGCTGCGCCGTCTCCATGGCACCATCACTGGCCTCGTGCTCCTCGGAGCCACGAGTGCCGGCATTCAGGCTCAGGACTCCAAGGAATCCTCACCGTCCGATCAGAACGCCGGCAACAGCAACACCACCGCCACCGCAGTCGCTCCTCCATCCGTTGATGTGGGCACCCCCGCCACACCTACCCCCACCAACGGGAACCCCTTCCGACTGATCGCCGCACGGAATGCTTTCGGGATCAAGGATCCCCCGCCGCCCCCGCAGCCCGTTGTGGACACCCCGCCGCCCCCGCCCCCGACTCCGTCCAATGTCACACTCACGGGATTCTCCCTCTGGCAGGGACGCAAGAAGGTCTACCTCCAGATCAGCGCGCCCGGCAGCAAGGCTCCGTCGTATCACGACATGGAGGAGGGCGACGTGCAGGATGACATCGAGATCCTGGGCATCGACGAAAAGAACGAGACAGCCAAGATCCGGAATGCCGGCCAGGAATATACCCTGAACTTCAAGGAAAACGGCGCGAAGCCCTCCGGCGCGCCGGGTTCAGCTCCCCAACCCGGTGTTCCGGGAGCCATCCCGGCTCCCGTCACCACAGGCGTCGTGAACGTCAATCGGGGAGGCGGAGGTCCAACCGTCATTGGCCGGGGCGGGGTCACCGATTCCGCAAATCCCGCCGGCAACATGGCTGTCCCCACCTTGGGTGGTGCCGGTGGCGTGGACGGTGGAGGGGTGGCGGCACCGGCATCGGGTGGCATTTACCCCACGCTTCCCTCCCGTCGCAGTCGGACCGATGGCGGCGGAACGCAGACTCCTTCGTCCGCCCCGGTGGTCCAACCGGGTCAGGAACGCGTCATCAACGGCCGGGTCATTCCCCCGCCCCCCCCTCTCCCTGTGTTCGACGCGCCGGCGGGCGAGTGAGCCTGGCATCGCCAGCCCGATGGGCTGCGGTCCCAATTCCTTTTCGAGGGCGGGGTTGACCCTGCCGCGGGTCGTTCCTACCGTCGCGGCCCGTAACTATGCACGTCCTCGTCTGCGATCCCATCTCTCCACGCGGCATCGAGTTCTTCAAGGCTCGCCCCGAATTCAGGGTCACGGTCCTGCCCAAGCGGCTTCCCGAAAGCGAACTCATCCCCCTCATGGCGGATGTGGAAGCCATGGTGGTCCGCTCTGAAACCAAGGTGACCCGGGCGCTCATGGAAGCAGCCCCCCTCTTGAAGGTTGTGGGTCGCGCCGGTGTGGGTATCGACAACGTGGACGTGGAAGCCGCCACCCAACGCGGTGTGGTGGTCATGAACACCCCCGGCGGCAACACCATCACCACCGCTGAACTGACCTTTTTCATGCTCGGGGCGCTGGCGCGGAAGATCCCCGCCGCCCACGGATCCATGACGTGCGGGAAATGGGACCGGAAGCTCTATCAAGGCACCGAACTCTTTGGGAAGACGCTGGGCGTCCTCGGTGCCGGCCGGATCGGCACCGAAGTCGCCAAGCGGGCCTTGGCCTTCGGAATGAGGGTCGTCGCCTATGACCCCTTCCTCACGGATGCCCGCGCCCGTGCCCTCGGCATCGAAGCCGTCTCCGACCCGGATGGCGTCTACCGCGAAGCCGATTTCATCACCGTCCACATGCCGGTGACGGCCGAAACGCGCGGCATGCTGAACTCCGATGCCTTCGCCCGGATGAAGCCTGGCGTCCGGATCGTCAATTGCGCCCGTGGTGAGATCATCAATGAAGCCGACCTCGTCGCAGCCCTGCAGAGCAACCGCGTGGGCAGCGCTGCCCTGGACGTCTTCGTGGTCGAACCCCTCGCGGCAGACCATCCGTTCCGAACCCTGCCCAACGTCGTCCTGACCCCGCATCTCGGAGCCTCCACCGAGGAAGCCCAGGAAAAGTGCGGCCTGGAAGTCGCCGAGATCATCAGCGCCTTCCTGTTGACCGGCGAGGTCCGAAATGCCGTCAACCTCCCGGGCGTCGACGCCAAGACCTTTGAACTGGTCAAACCCTACCTCACCCTCGGCGAGAAGCTCGGCTCGCTCCTCGGCCAGTTGATCACGTCGCCGGTCGACCGCGTCCACATCACCTTTGGCGGGCGTGCCCGCGAACTGCCCCAGACCGATCCCATCACCCGGGCCGTCCTCCGTGGATACCTGCGTCACAGTGCCGTGGCGGACATCAACAACATCAATGTCCGCAGCGCTGCAGCAGCGCTGGGCCTTGCGGTGGAAGAGAAACGTTCGGATGAAGCCGTCACCTTCAACGAGTGGCTCCACGTCCAGCTCTTCAACGGCTCCGAGAAGGTCCTCTCCGCCGGCGGCACCTTCTTCGGTTCCCCGAACAATCCACGCATCGTCCGCCTTTACTCCACTCCGGTAGAGATCCCCATCACCGGGACGCTCCTCCTGCTCAACAACGAGGACCGACCCGGAATCGTTGGAAAGCTCGGAACGGTCCTGGCCCGCCATCAGGTGAACATCGCCAGCATGAGCCTGGGCCGCGAGACCATCGGTGGAAAGGCCCTCACGGCGCTCGAACTCGACAGCACCCCGTCGAAGGCGTGCCTCGACGAACTCGCGGCAGACCCTGCCATCTCGAACATCAAGGTCGTCGTCCTTTGACCCCGGCCCCCAACAACGCACCCGGCCTTCGGGTGCTCCTGGGTCTGGAATGCGGAGGAACGCGCACCGTAGCGATCGCCGCCGCCGAGGATTTCACCCTCCTCCAGCGGATTGAGTCGGGGCCCTGCAACCTCCGCCTGGTCTCGGATGCCGAGTTGCGGAAGCAGTTCTCCGATATCGCCGCGCAGATCGCCGATGTGGCCGCAGTGGGTGTTGGCATGGCGGGAGTGCGTGACCCCCAGGACATCGCGCGCGTGCGCGGTATCCTGGCCACGGTATGGCCGGGTTGCCCCAGCGAAGTCGACCACGACCTGGAATCCGCCCTGTCCGCAGCCAACCTCGCCGACGACGCGCCCACCCACGCCAAGGTCATCCTGCTCAGCGGCACCGGTTCGTGCTGCTATGGGCGCGAACCGAGTGGCCGCACGGCCAAGGTCGGTGGCTGGGGGCACCAACTCGGGGATCGCGGCAGCGCCTACGACATCGTCCATAAGGCATTGCGAGCCGCGGCACATCACCTCGACCACACCGGCCAGTGGTGTGATTTCGGACAGCGAGCGCTCGCGGCCACCCTCCTCAACGCTCCCAACGACCTCATCGCCTGGATGCAGGGCGCGTCCAAATCCGAGGTTGCTGCCTTGGCCCCGCAGGTTTTTGCCGCTGCGGAAGCCGGGGACCGCGTGGCCCGCGGCACACTCGCCGACACCGAAGCCGCCCTGGCGGAGGACGCGCTCGCTTGCGCCCGCAAGCTTGGCAAGAAACCCACCGATTTCGTCTTCGCCGGAAGCGTCGTTCTCAAACAGCAGGAGTTTGCCCGGCGCATCGCCCGGCGCATCCGGAAGTCGCGCCCCGGATCCCGCGTCCATCCACTCGCCCGGGAATCCGCGTGGGGAGCCGTGGTCATGGCCCAACGGGCGCTCTCAAACGCTCCAGCCAGCCCGACTGCCGTTCCTTCGAAGCCCGCAATCCCCGCACCAAAAACTGATTTTCCCATCCCGGCCTCGCGGGAAATGTCCCCGACGGAACGTCGGAATCCGGCGAGTGTCCGTCTCGACCGGATGCCGGTGAACGCGGCCATCGACCTCATGCTGGCCGAGGACGAACGCCTCCCCGCAATCCTCCGTTCGCATCGCCCCGCGCTGGCGCGGCTGATCCGGGAAGTCTCCCGAGCCCTCGGCTCGGGCGGACGTCTCTTCTACGCCGGTGCCGGCACCAGCGGACGCCTCGGCGTTCTCGATGCCAGCGAATGCCCGCCCACCTTCCGCACGCCTCCGGAATGGGTGCAGGGAATCATGGCCGGCGGTTTTCGCGCGCTCCACTCCGCGGTGGAAGGGGCCGAAGACGACGCCAACGCCGGGGCCGCGGCCATCGAAAACCGCGGCCTCAACAAGCAGGACGTCCTCATCGGCATCGCTGCCAGCGGACGCACGCCATTCGTCTGGGGAGCCCTGCACGCCGCCAAGGCCCGTGGCGCGTTCACCGCCCTGCTCTGCTTCAACCCGTACCTCGCGAAACTCAAGGGCGGGCCGCCCGACCTGCTTCTCGCGATCGACACCGGCCCCGAGATCCTCACCGGCTCCACCCGACTCAAGGCCGGTACCGCCACGAAGCTGGTGCTGAACATCGTCACCACCCTCTCGATGGTCCGCCTCGGGAAGGTCGTCGGAAACCTCATGGTCGACCTGAACCCTTCCAACGTGAAGTTGCGCGACCGGGCCATCCGGATCGTCTGCGAACTGACCGGAGCCGAGCGCTCCGCCGCCCAGGCCGCGCTCGAAGCCAATGCCTGGGTCCTCAAGCCCGCCATCGTCAGCCTCGGCCGAAAGTCCTGAACATGCCTGCCATCGAGGTCCAGGGGTTGTCGAAATCGTTTCGGACCTACAAGAAGGAGCCCGGCCTGAGCGGCGCCTTCCGAGGGCTCTTCAGCCGCAAGTACGAGGCGGTCCACGCGGTCAAGGACGTCGGATTCACCATCGAGGAGGGCGAATTCGTCGGGTTCCTCGGCCCGAACGGTGCCGGGAAGACCACCACCCTCAAGATGCTTTCCGGGCTCCTCCATCCCACGGCCGGATCCGCCCGTGTCCTCGGATGCGTCCCCTGGGAACGTCGCGACGAATACCGTCGCCAGTTCGCGCTGCTGCTCGGGCAGAAGAACCAGCTGTGGTGGGACCTCCCCGCGTACGACTCCCTCGAACTCAACGCCCGGATCTACGGCCTCACCCAGGAACAGTTCCGGAAGACCGTCGATGAGCTCTCCGCCATGCTGTCGGTCGGCGACAAGCTCTCCACCGCCGTCCGCGAACTCTCGCTCGGCGAACGGATGAAGTGCGAACTCATCGCCGCCCTGCTCCACCAACCCAAGGTCCTGTTCCTCGACGAACCCACCATCGGCCTCGACGTCGTCTCCCAACGCGTCGTCCGCGACTTCCTCCGCGAACACAACCGCACCCGCCGCACGACCATCGTCCTGACCAGCCACTACATGGCGGACATCCAGGAACTGTGCGAACGCGTGATCATCATCGATCACGGCAGCCTGTTCTTCGACGGTCGCCTCGCCGATGTCCTGGACCGGTTCGCCGACTTCAAGCTCGTCACGGTTTCCTTCCTTCCCGCCGCTGCCCCGGCTGACGCCTCGCGCTACGGAGAAGTCGTGGAGTCCAGCCCCGGCACCCTCCGACTGAAGGTGAAGCGCGACCGCGTCATCCCCGCCTGCAAGGCCCTCCTCGACGAACTGCCCATCCTCGACATCGACATCCAGGAGGTCCCCATCGAGGACATCATCCGGCAACTGTTCCAAAGGACCTGAGTCCACCCCTCTGCCGGGCGGGTCAGGTCACCCGGCCGATTCGGACATCTGGCAACTGGGCTCTGGCAACTCCACTGAAGGCCGGGTGCGCCTCACCCGGCGCCCTCTCAAACCGCCACGTGAGGTCACGTGGCCTCCACTGAAGGCCGGGTGCCCCCACCCGGCGCTCCCTCAAACCAAAGAGAAACTTGCCTCCTCCGGCCGGCATCCGAACTTACCCGTCCATGACGGAGTCTTCCGCCGAAGCGACCGCCACCATTCCCGCACGCTCCGAGC
The DNA here is from genome assembly GCA_027489875.1 of Verrucomicrobiales bacterium. Taxonomy (GTDB): domain Bacteria; phylum Verrucomicrobiota; class Verrucomicrobiia; order Limisphaerales; family UBA9464; genus UBA6176. The sequence continues at coordinate 10,152 of JAIXZE010000382.1, read as the reverse complement.
GGCAGGCCATGGACTGGAGTCTCGTCCTCGCCAGCCAGGCCATCGAGGTCTCCTTGCAACAACACCCCGGAAGCCGACGATGGCAACTCATCGTCGCCGAGTCAGACCTCGAGCGGGCCCGCAATGTCCTGCGCCAGTTCCTGCGTGAGAATCAGGGATGGGAATGGCGGGTCCACGTCCCCGGTTCGACCGTCAACCTTCACTGGGCCGCGCTGGTCTGGGTGTTCCTCATCGCCCTCCTCCACGCAGGCGGCGGACCCGGCATGCGCCGCGCCCTCTTCGAGACCCATGCCGTCCGCCAGGGCGAATGGTGGCGCACCTTCACCGCCACCTGGCTCCATGCCGATGCCGGTCACCTCGCCATGAACGCCGTGCTCGGCGGCCCGGTCCTCGGCCTTGCCATGGGACGTTACGGAGCCGGGATTGCCACCGCGGGAACCCTCGCCGCGGGAGCCGCGGCCAACGAGGTCGCCTTCCTCATCCGCGGCCACGAATACACCGGACTCGGTGCTTCCGGCGTCGTCATGGCGGGTGTTGGAATGCTTGCTGCAAATCTTGTCGGACTCTGGCGTCACGGATGGCGCGCCACCCGTTGGGTCGCCCCGACCTTCATGGCGGCCGCCGTGCTGTTCCTCCAGATCGGGACCAGCCCGCAGGGCGACATCCTCGTCCATGCCCTGGGATTCCTCCTCGGATTTCCCTTTGGCGTCCTGGCCGCGCTGTGGCCCGAACGACGGCTCCCAGCGCTAAATCGCGCCGGCTGGATCGCCTCGGCCTTGATGATCCTCCTGCCGTGGGGTCGTTATCTCGCGCTCTGACCCGGCGCGGCCGCGTCGGGCTTCACCACGCGCAACCGGAACCACACCTCTTCCGGCGTGAACCACGTCGCGAAGAACCGCTCGTACATCACCGGCTCCAGGTTGACGATCGCCCCCAGCCACCGCAGCACCGGGAAGTTCGACACGTGAAACCGCTTCTCCTCCACACGGAACCGCGCGGGTGAGTTGTAGTTCGTCCGGTGGCCCAGCTTCCACTTCTCGTAGAACCGCAACGTCCGCCCCGTCACGTCCTCGTAGTTGTCGAAGGATCGGATACCGAACGGCGTCCGGTGATCCGGTTCGGAAAAATACTTCGTGCTGAGGAAGAAGGGTACCCGCACCACCACCAGAGCACCCGGCTTCGAAACGCGCCAGATCTCGGTGATCACCGCGTTGAAGTTCGGCAGGTGCTCCAGGATGTGGCTCGCCAGCACCTCGTCGAAGTGCGACTCCGGAAACGGCCACGGATATTTCGTCAGGTCCGTCAGCGTGTTGCCGCCGTAGTCCACCATGTCGAGGTTGACCCAGCCCGGACGGATATCCAGGCCGCATCCAATGTTGAGGCGGCGTTCACCACCGGCGTTGCGGGCGTCGGTCATTCCCCACAGCCTGCGCCAAGCCCGCCCGCAAACCAAGCCGGGAACCAAATCCGATCAACGACGCCGCCCATCTTGAGAAGGCCCCGGACGGAACGGGGTGGCGACGTCCTCGTCGCCGTTCCGAAGCTTTTCCCATGGCGATGAAGACATCGCCGCCCCAAAACCATTCCCATCCGAGGCAGTGTCGAGATGCCCCTCAACGACGCCGCAACAGCAGCGCACAGTTCCACGCCAGGAACTCCCTCAACCCCGGCAACCGCATCAGCAGGCCGAACTCCGTGTAGTACCGCGGAGCCATCGCCTCCACCTCCAGCCGCGCATCCTCCCGGATCCAGCCCAGCGTCCGACCGATGTGGGTGATGAACAGGTTCTTTCCCGGATGATGGAATCGCTTCTTCGCCAACCGGTCGAAGATCGCCGGTCCCAACCGCGGCCCCAGGTAATGCAACGGCGAGAATTCGTGACCACCCCAGGGCGACAGCCAATTCGTCCAGCTCAGGTAAAGTCGTCCGCCCGGCGTCAGCATCCCATCCGCCCGCTTCAGGAACTGCCGGGGCTCCGCGAGGTGCTCCATCACGTTGGAACAGATGACCAGGTCGTACCGCCCCAACCCGTCCAGCGCGTCCCGGTCCAGGTTCACCGACAGGAATGGCGCGTCCCGATGCTGTGGCAGCAGGTAATTCGTCTCGTCCGCGAACACCACCTCGCACCCGAGCTTGCGCAATTCCCCGCCAAAAACCCCATGGCCGCATCCCAGATCCAACGCCTTCACCCCGGGACCGAGCTTTACCCCGCTCGACTGCAACCATCGGATCGCGTCCGTCGCCTGCATGGCATAGAACACCGGGTCATCCCGGTGCTTCGCAAAACGCCACAGCAATTGCGGAAGTATCATCGCTGGCCGCGGAGTAAACGTGCCCCCGCTCCGTCTGTCACGTCCCGCGTGCCACGGAGGCCGGTTGGCTGCCGATAAAGAGGCGGAGCAGCCGGGAGGCTGTGGGTCGCCCCTCGGACTTCAAACTTGAATCTCCACCGTCTGCGCCGGGTGAGGGCACCCAGCCTACCATCGTCAGGATTTGTAGGCCGCGTGCCCCCACGCGGCGTGTCTCCTCGGACTTCAAACTTGAATCTTGAACCTTGAATCTCCCCCATCTTTCCCCACCCCACGCTGGCGCCTGCGCCCAGCGCAAGACACTGTTCCCTCGCGCATGATCGAACTGGTCGACGTGGTCAAACACTTCGGGGACGTCCGGGCCGTGGACGGCATTTCCCTGACCGTGCCCAAGGGACAATTCTTCTGTGTCCTCGGACCCAATGCGGCCGGCAAGACCACGACCATCAAGATCCTCGTGGGCCTCATCCGCCCGAACCAAGGACTCGCCCGGGTCGCTGGATTCGACGTCCAGCAACAACCCCTCGAAGCGCGCCGACGCCTCGCCTACGTCCCTGACTTCCCCTTCCTCTACGACAAGCTCACCCCCTGGGAATTCCTCCGCTTCACCGGCCAACTCTTCCTGATGGACGACGACCACATCCGCCGGGCCGCGGCGGACCTCATCCCGCGTTTCCAGCTCGAGGAATGGCTCCACAAACCGATCGAATCCCTTTCCCACGGCACCCGCCAACGCGTCGCCATCACCTCCGCCCTCCTGCACGATCCCGAGGTGTTCGTCATCGATGAGCCAATGGTCGGCCTCGACCCCCATCACGCCCGTGTCGTGAAGGACACCCTGCGCGAACGCGCCCAACGCGGCATGACGGTCTTCCTGTCCACCCACCAGACCAGCGTTGCCGAGGAGATGGCCGATCGCGTCGGCATCATCCATCGCGGCCGGCTCGTGGCCGTGGGCACACCGGCCGAACTCCATGCGAAGGCGGGAACCGACGGGGCCCTCGAACGGGCCTTCCTTTCGATCACCGAAGGCGAACGCCAGCAAACCGCCCCCGTTGCATGAGCCGGTTCCCCTCGCCCCTCGCCCTGTTGATCCGGGTCAACGCCCTGAGTTCGTGGCGACGCCTCCTCGCCCTCCGCCACGAATCCCGCCTCCTCGTCGGGGTCATCGCCGCCTTCCTCTCGGGATATCTCGTACTCTCCTTCCTGCTGTTCGATCTCGGGCTCCGGTTCATCGGTCGATTCCCCGGTCTGGGATCCCTGCTCGTCGAGCGGCTGCTCTTCCTGCTCTTCGCCTTCCTTTTCATCCTGCTGCTGCTCTCCAACCTCGTCATCGCCTACACCAACCTCTTCCGGAATCGCGAGACCGCCTTCCTGCTGACCGCCCCCGTACCGGTGGAATCCGTCGTCCGCTGGAAACTCATCGAAAGCAGCCTGCTCGCCTCGTGGGCGTTCCTGTTCCTGATCGCTCCCCTTCTCGCCGCCTACGGGATATCGAACAACGTCGCGTGGCACTTCTACCCCGTCACCTTCGTCTTCGTCGGAATCTTCCTGGTGATCCCGGGCGTCGCGGGTGCCGCCGGTGCGGTCACGCTGGCGCGGCATCTGGACCGGAAGGCGTTCCAACTGACAGCGCTCTGTGCCGTCGTGGGATTCATCCTCCTCGTGGCCTGGCGCTTCCGCCCGGAACCCGTCGCGGATGAACAGCTCGAAGCCCGCATGCAGGCCGTCATCGACCGCCTCCTCGTCAACACCCGCTTCGCCCAGTCACCCGTGCTCCCCAGTTATTGGCTCAGCGCTGCGGTCCAGAACTGGGCCGAAGGAGCCCTCCCGGTCGCCGGCTTCTTTGCGCTCGTCCTGCTCAGCAACGCCCTCCTGCTGTCGCGCCTCGCCGCCCTCTTCCTGGGCCGGCCGTTCTATTCCGCCGCCTCCTCGGTCCAGAGCCGCAGCAGCGTGTTTGCCGAATGGGCCTGGTTCCGCCGACTCGAAGACCGACGACGCTCGATGGCCCTTCTCCTCCGCGATTCGTTCCTCGCCGAATCCGCACCGTCCGAAGGTTCCCAGCCGCCACAACCGCTAGCCCGCTGGACCCCGACCGACCATCTGGATCGTCTTCTCCAGATGCTGCGCCTCCCACCCGACGCACGCGCGATTGTCGCCAAGGACATCCGCGTGTTCTGGCGCGACACCACCCAATGGGGTCAGTCGGTCCTGCTCTTTGGTCTGCTGACGGTCTACATCATCAACCTGCGCCATTTCACCCGTCAGTTGGACTCCCAGTTCTGGATCAGCCTCGTCTCGTTCCTGAACCTTGGTGCCTGCGCCCTCAACGTCGCCACCATCACCACCCGCTTTGTCTTCCCCCAGTTCTCGCTCGAAGGCCGCCGCGTCTGGCTCGTCGGTCTTGCCCCCCTCGGACTCGCCCGCGCTGTCCGCATCAAGTTCTGGCTGGCCACCCTCGCGGCCCTTGTCCTGACCGTCTCCCTCACGATCCTCTCCGGAAATCTCCTCCGCCTCGAATGGCCGCGGGTCGTGTTCTTCGCCGGCGCGACCACGGTGATGACCTTCACGCTGAACGCCATCGCAGTCGGCCTGGGCGTCCTCTATCCCAACTTCCGCGAAACGAACCCGTCCAAGATCGTCTCGGGCTTCGGCGGCACCTTCTGCCTCGTCCTCAGCTTCCTCTACATCCTCACGTCCGTGGTCGTCCTTGGCGTCGGTTCACCTTGGGGATGGCGCGACAACGAATCGCACCCCGGACGCGCCGCCCTGGCATGGGCCGTCTTCGTGCTCTTCAGCGTTCTCGCCGGCGCAGTCCCCCTGCGCATGGGCCTCCGCAAGGCGGCCACCACCGAACTCTGAATCGGTGGGGGTGATTTTGGGGCGGCGATGTCCTCATCGCCCTGTGAAAGGCTTTGTGGAAAGGCGACGAGGACGTCGCCTCTCCGTCCCAGGGCCGGGGCGTCGACGTCCTCGTCGCCCCGCGACAACGTCAGCTCAGCCCGATCGCCGAAGCCACCGCTTCGCGGGTCGCGTCCGTGACGATCGGTTCAAAGCCCGCCACGCGGATCGCCGTGTCCGGATCCTTCAAACCGTGACCGGTCATCGTCGCCGTCACGAGGCTTCCATCGGGAATTTCCCCAGCCCGCACGGCCTGGATCAACCCCGCCAACGGAGCCGCACAGGCCGGCTCCACCATCAATCCCTCGGTCCGCGCCAGCAGCTTGTACGCATGCAGGATTTCCTCGTCCGTCACCGACCGGATCGCACCTCCGGATTCCGACGCCGCGGTCAACGCACCCTGCCACGAAGCCGGGTTTCCGATGCGGATCGCCGTGGCCACCGTCTCGGGATGTTCCACCGGATGCCCCAGCACGATCGGCGCGGCACCGGCCGCTTGCCAACCCATCATCCGGGGGCGGGTGTCCGCCTTCCCGGCATTCAGATACTCACTGAACCCACGCCAATAGGCCGTGATGTTGCCGGCATTGCCCACCGGCAGGAAATGGAAGTCCGGCGCATCCCCCAACGCGTCACAGATCTCGAACGCCGCGGTCTTCTGGCCCTCGATCCGCACCGGATTGATCGAATTCACCACCTCGATCAACCCCGTCTCGCCCAACTCACGGACGATCCGCAGCGCATCATCAAAATTGCCGCGGATGGACACGGTCGTCGCGCCGTACATCAGTGCCTGGGCCAGCTTGCCCAAGGCGATCTTCCCCTCCGGGAGCAGGACGACGCACTTCAACCCGGCCCGCGCCGCATACGCCGCCGCCGAGGCCGAGGTGTTCCCCGTCGACGCGCAGACCACCGCCTTTGCCCCACGCTCCAGCGCCTTCGTGATCGCCATCGTCATCCCGCGATCCTTGAACGAACACGTCGGATTCAACGCCTCGTATTTCAGGTACAACTCGAACTTCCCGCCAATGGCCCGGACAAATCCAGGTGCGGGTACCAGCGGCGTGTTGCCTTCGAGCAAGGTCACCACCGGCGTCGTCGCCGTGACAGGAAGGAAATCGGCGTAGCGCCGGATCACTCCGGGCCACGGATAGGCAGGTTTCGGAACCAGGTTCATCGTCACAAAGGATGTTCCACCCCGGAGGATCTACCGAATTGGAACGGCCGGAGGCTGGGAAACCCAGGCGCGGAGGACAAGCCTTGAGTCATCCCCACTCCCTCCAAATACTCCAACCGTGGGATGGCGACAGCAGCGAGAGTCGTGGCAAGTTGCCAAAACTCCCCGGAAGTATACGGATTTTGCCTGGCCTCGTCGGCTTGTTGCCACCGCCGGGATGGTCCATGCCCATCCGGGGATACCAGAAAGGTATATCCGCATGAAGCAGTCCAAATCCCAATCCAAGCTCCGCCGTTGGCTCCCCGTCGCCGGCCTCTGCCTGGGTTCTTGCAGTGCCTTCGCCCAAGCCACCGTTCCGGCCGCCCCCGAGGCCGGCGGCGTCCAACCCGTCTCCGATACCGTGTTCCTGAACACGCAGGACGGGAACAGCATCAACAACGGAGCCACCGAAAGCCTCGGCATTGGCATCGCCCGCAACGGCAATGTCATCGTCGGTTGGGAAGACGATGGTGCCGACCTGAACGACCTGCAGGCCACCTGGACCCTCCTCGACGGCACCAGCCAGCCGCTGACGCCGCTGACGGACATTTCCTCGATCGATCCCGCCTTCGCCGGGCTCACCGTCAATTCCCGCTTCCTCTCCTACTTCCGCGCCGACAAGAGCCCCACCCCCGCCCGCACCAGCTGGGGGCCCAAGATCAAGGCCAACCCGTTCGGGGATGGCATCGGCATGGGAGCCACCTCCTTCGAACTCGCCAAGGAAGTCGCCGCCTTCGCCGCGATCGAAAACAACGCTGCCGGTGATAACGCCGGCGACTACCCCACCGTCCAGCTCCTCGACAACACCGGTGCTCCCCTCGGCATCGTCTCGGGCCTGACCGACGCCGATGCCGAACGCGCCGGCAATGTCCGCATCGGTGACTGGGGTTACCTCTCCACCGGAAACATTGTCGTGGTCGGCGAAAGCCGGCAGAACGCCGACCTCGTCGACGTCTTCGGCGGTGCCGCGGCCGCGCAACACGTCGTCGCACGCATCGTCAAACCCAACGGTGACGAAGTGAAAGCCACCCAACTCGTCAGCGCCGAAAAGACGCAGGCGAACATGTGGCACGGATTCGGAGCCACGAAGAACGGGTTCGGCATCCGATTCGCCGGTGCCGACGGACGCGCGAAGCTCCGTCTCTTCGACAACGCCGGACTTCCCACCGTCGCCACCAACATCGACCTCGGCACCCTCGTCGGAAACCCCGTGGCCGCCACCGGCGGTCGCGGCGATGGCGTTGGCTTTGCCGGCAACGGCAATGACGCCTACGCCGTCCTCGGCATCGGCAACAATACCGAAGGCGTTCCCACCGTCCTGGTCACCGTGATCAACACCAATGGCACCGTCCGCTGGAGCCGCTCCGTGGCCGACGATCTCACCATCGGCGGCGGCGGTCGCGGCGATGTCGCCATCGACGCCCTCGGCCGCGTCGCGGTCGCTTTTGATGACGTTGTCGCCACGGGCGGATTTGCCCGCGGCGTCGTCGCCCGCGTGTTCGACAACAAGGGCACCCCGCTCGGAAGCACCTTCTACGTCAGCGAACGCGAGATGCCGAGCGACTCCCTCCTCGAGTCCCGCCACCCACGCATCGCCTTCCGCAACGACACCGTCGCCATCACCTGGCAGAGCCGGAACGCCGACGTCCCCGACGTCCGCACCGTCGCCGTCCGCCAGTTCGTCGTGCCCGTCAAGCCCGGCAGCATCGAGGCCGCCGGCCTGACCCGGATCGTGCCCGACCGGCCCGTCATCAACCAGGGCCTCGACGCCCTTGGCAACTGGGAGCCCAACGCCTCCGTCCTCGGCACCAGTACGTTCCTGATCGAAGGCAACGCCTTCGCCGACGGCACGACCGACCAGCAGCGCTATGTCGTCGCCCTCCAACCCGCCGCCGGCGGCGCAGCCAAGCTCGGCGAAGCGTTCTTCACCGACAACGGCGCGCCCTACCTCGGCCAGATCAACGCCTCTCGCCAGAACGGCAACCCCGGCCGCGTCGGCGGCGACACCCGCCCCGGTGCCGTGAACTTCGTCGCCGGCGGCGAAGCCTCCCCGCACTTCTTCGAGGCCCTCAATTCCGGCAACCGCTGGAACACTGGCTACAGCCGCCAGACCGCGGGCGGTGCCGAAAGCCGCTACGCCACCGTCCAACCGTTCTCCCTCAACACCACCACCCTCGTCCAGACCCCGCTCGCCGATGCCCTCGACGCCGCCCACGGCCGTCGGACCTCCGGCGTCGTGGCCTCGGACCAGAACACCCGCTTCGGCGGTGACATCGTCGGTCTCGACAACGGCAACTTCGCCATCGTCGTCGAAGACCGTTCCCGACTGTTCCGCGCCGACGGCAACTGCGCCGTCGCCACCGTCATCCGACCCGACGGCACCATCGTGAAGGAAACCTTCAAGGTCGCCGACGGTGACTTCTGGTCCAATGTCGCCGCCTTCAAGGGTGGGTTTGCCGCACGCGTCGCAGGCATCCTGTACTTCTACGACAACGCCGGTAACGCCCTCGGTTCCGTCGATCAGGCCACGTCCGGCGAAGGCTTCGACCGCGGCCGTGGCGACGGCACCCGCATCGCCGGCCATATCAACCAGCCCTACGTGTTCGTCGCCGGCAAGGTGAACACCGGACCCTTTGTCCGGGTCGCCGCCTTCGACGCCCGCACCCGCACCTACGTGGCCGCCGCCGAGGCGTCCGAAGGTGGATTCCGCGGCGACTTCGACCGCGCCAACGTCGCTGCCGACGCCCTCGGCCGCGTGGTGGTCAGCTGGGTCGCCCGGCCCGATGGCTACGAGCAGCAGCAGGTGGCCGCCCGCGTGCTCGCCCTGGAAGGCACCACCATCCGTGCGCTCACGCCGAGCTTCCTGCCCTTCATCAACCAGGCTCCGGTCGGTGGCATCCGCACCTTCCAGATGAGCATCGCCATGACGACCAAGCAGATCCTCGTGGCCGCCAAGGGTGAGATCAACCTGGAGAACAAGCCCGATCTCGGTGTCACGTCACCGCGCGAGCTCAACTTCTACACCGTGATCTCCCACCCCGCGCCGGCCGAGGATCCGACTCCATCCGCGTTCCCCTCCACGCCGATCACCGTGACCTCCGCCCGGTCCGCCGGCGGCGTGACCATCACCTGGGCCGGCGGCAACGCGCCGTTCAAGGTCCAGAAGCGTTCCACCGCCACCAGCGGCACCTGGGTCGACGTCAGCACCACCTCCAACCGCAGCGTCGAGGTGCCTGTGGACGGTGACGCTGGATTCTTCCGCGTGATCGGCCAGTAAGAGGAGCCACAAACTCCCAAGCGCAGGGGCGGCCGGTTTCTCCGGCCGCCCCTTTTTCCGTCTTTTCCCGTTCCCTACGGCGACGCCGCCGACTCGGCGCATCTCGACTGCCCCCGAAGAACGGGGTAGCGACGTCCTCGTCGCCGGTCCCTCTCCGTGGGCGCATCTTGAAACCGCCCCGGCAAGGAACGGGGTGGCGACGTCCTCGTCGCCGTTCCGAAGCCAGTCCCAATGGCGATGAGGACATCGCCGCCCCGAACCACTTCCTATGGGGGGGCAGTGTCAAGATGCGCCCCTTGGCGCTGGTCAGGCCAAAATAGAGTTGAGTTCCATTCATGCACTGAATAACAGGGGTGAGTGAAACTCCCCCTGGCAATCATAGGCAGCATCCTTCTCGGCACAGCCCAAGCCCAAGAGGTCACCGAAACCAACCGACCCCTGGGAACATT
>JAIXZE010000253.1 GCA_027489875.1 Verrucomicrobiales bacterium | reverse complement strand
CATCCGGACGTCGCATATGCGACGGCCGGATGCAAAAACCGCCGAAACGACGATGGAACGGGCCGTCATTTGCAAATTCGTGTCGCATATGCGACGCGAGTTTGCAAAAGCCTCATGGGTTGCGACGGATCCGTGGGGTGCTGGGGTGATCCTGGTTCACATGCAACGGGGTAGCGACGTCCTCGTCGCCGTTCCAGAGCCATTCCCAATGGCGATGAGGACATCGCCGCCCCGAGGCCACCCCGAGAATACGAGCTGCTTTCTGGAAACTGGCAACTCCCCGAAACCGTCTTCACACTCGCCCACCGCCCGCGGATCCATCATCCTCCCACGTGCTCGCGCTCCTCGATTACGGCGCCGGAAACATCCGCAGCGTCGAAAAAGCATTGATTGCCGTCGGTGCCAACGTCCGCCGATTCCAGTCCGCGGACGGACTCGAACACGCTTCCGGGATTGTCCTTCCCGGCGTCGGGGCCTTCGACGACTGCCTCAACGCCCTCCAACGGCAGGAACTCAACGGCGCGATCCACGCCTGGATCCAGAACGGCCGCCCATTCCTCGGGATCTGCGTCGGGTACCAAGCCCTCTTCGAACGGAGCGAGGAGTTCAACTCCTGCGCCCTCGGCCTCGGCGTCTTCCGCGGCCCGGTGGTCCGGTTCTCCCCGACTCCGGAGGAACCCAAACTCAAGATCCCCCAGATCGGCTGGAACCAGGTCGAGATCACCCGCCCGGATTGCCCCCTCTACAAGGGCATCGCCCAAGGCGCTCACTTCTATTTCGTCCACAGCTTCTATCCGCAACCGGCCGACGACTCGATTGTCGCCACCCGGACCCGCTACGGAGTCTCCTTTGCCTCGTCCGTCTGGCGCGAAAACGTGTACGCCACCCAGTTCCATCCGGAAAAGAGCCAGGCCAACGGACTTCGCCTCCTCAGCAACTTCGTCGACATCGCCGAAGGTCAGCGCTGAAGCACCCCGACCGCAACGCATCCCGCCACCACCGCCAGGACCGGGACCCGCCCGCTTTGCAGCGCGGCAAACCCGACGAGGGCGATGGCGGCGTCCTGCCATCCCCTCACGGCACCGACCCACACCGGGTCCCACAGGGCCGCTCCAAGCAATCCCACCACGCCGGCATTCACCCCAGCCATCATCCCTCCGGCCTTCCCTCCTGAAGCCCACCACTGCCAGAAGGGCATCACGCCCGCCACCAACAGCAAGCCGGGCAGGAACACCGCCAGACAGCACGCAACCGCTCCCAACGCTCCGCCCATCGGCTCCGGCAATCGCGCTCCCAGGAATGCCGCCAGCGTGAACATGGGCCCAGGCATCGCCTGCGCTGCGCCGTACCCCGCCAGGAAATCGTGGGAGGTCACCCATCCGGGACCAACCACCGCGCGCTCCAGCAAGGGCAGCACCACGTGCCCTCCGCCGAATACCAACCCTCCCGCCCGGCTGAATCCGTCGATCATCTCCCCGCCGCGGCCAACCAATCCCCCAACGCCCACGACCAGCAATCCGTAGACGCAGAGGCAGGCGACACCCACCGAACGGCCATATCCCACGAACGCCACCGTCGGCGCAGCCGGCATTCCCGACGCGCCGCCCCATCTCCCGGCCAGCGCGGCCATCCCCATCAGCACGGGCTGAACCCATGCCTCCCGCCACAGAAGGCTGGCCACACCCACCCAGATCGCCACCCCAGCCCGGATCCAGTCACGGCACAGGCGTTGCCCCATCCCCAGCACCCCATGCAGCACCACCGCCACCGCCACCCACTTCAACCCGTGCACCACCCCGGCCACCGATGCCGGATCCCATCGCGTCATCGCCATGCCCAACCACGCCATGACCACCGCCGAGGGAAGCGTGAACCCGATGAACGCCGCCAACGCACCACCCACGCCACCCCGCTGCATCCCAAGGCAGAACCCCAACTGGCTGCTCGCTGGCCCCGGCAGGAACTGACACAGCGCCACCCACCCCGAAAACTCCTCCTCCGTCATCCATCCCAACCGCTCCACAATCGCCCGCCGGAAATAGCCGATGTGAGCCACCGGTCCCCCAAACGACACCAATCCCAGTCGCAGGAACTCCCGGAACACGCCGAAAACCTTCCTCCCGTTCCCCACCCCGGATTCCCGGGCTTCAGTGTCACCAAGCCCACTCACCGGCCGCCTCTTTCTCCCTCGATATCGGAGTCCATTCCGCAGGCTTCCCAGATCAAAGTCCCACGTCGAGACCCGTTCCCGGGAACAGGGCGTGACAAATCTTCGGACGTCAGGAAAATACTGACAACGACCGGCCCTCCCTGATTCCCATGGTCGAAGTTCAGAGCTCAGCCGCGGCCGCTCTCCCCAGCGCAACGCCGCACGCCCAGATCGGCCTGCCCCAGCACCGATCCATCATTGGCGCGCCCTCCGCTGGCGCTCCCCGCGGCCCCTTTTTCACTTTAACCCGTTCCGAATCACCGTCCCTCACGGCTTCGGGACTCAACCCAAAACCAACCATGAGCCAACATGCTGCGCCTGACTGAACACACCTCCGAGATTACACTGATCACCACCCTCACCCTTGGCCTCCTGTGCTGTTCCTGGCTCACCTGGCGACTTCGAAGTTCCCGAAGCAAACGTCCGGTGGCTTGGCTCGCGGCAGTATTTCTCCTCTGCGCTGCCCTCCCGATGCAGGCCTGGGTCCGGGAACTCCTGCGCAACCGCGCCATCGATGCTCCGCGCACCGTGGCTTTCCAGATCCTCGCGAACACCGCCCATCCAGAAGCCAGATCGGCTGCCGTCACCTCCCTGTTCGGTACCGACGCCTCCCCCGCGCAACTCCGGAACGTTCAGCAGGAATTTGGTCCTGACTTCGCCAAGGCCCTCGGTGCCTGGGCCGACTCCGGTGCCAACACGGCCTCCACCATCCTTGCCCTCTACGCCACCGAGGCCGATGCCGCCCGCGGCTTCCATGGGTACCTCCGCTACCACGGCATTCCGTGGGACAAGACGGCTGACGGTCACCTCGGCCTTCTGCGGGACCGCCCCGTGGGCGGTCGCCTCTTCGCACTCCGACACCGGAAACTCGTCGGCATCTGGATGGCCGACTCAGACACTTCCCTCCGCGCCGCTGTCCAGGAATCAGGCATCACCCTGCCCCCAGATTCGGTCCTGAATCCTCCCGAGGCCCGGCAAACGGGACTTTGGGACCAGCATGCGGACGTGATCCTTCTTGGGCCGCTTTTCGCGGTTTGCCTCCTGTTCCTCTGCACCCGCGGACTCAGCTGGGCCGGAAGCGAACCGCCGCGCGCAGGCACCTCGCCCGCTCCTCCCCAGCAACTGGCGACCTTCCTCGAGCGCCTCAACGAACTCTCGCTCCCCATCCGGATCCGCGCCGCAGATTCACCCCAGGAATTCATCGCCGAGTGGCGCCTCGACGTCCCCCATTGGCGACACCTCGCGGTTGCCAACCGCATCCCACGACTCCGGCGCATCCGACTCTCCCTCGATCCGGACTCCCATCGCGTCGTGGGACTCGAACAGACGGCGGAATGGTCCCCTGAAGAACCCACGGGGCAGCCCGCCACCGGTTGGCGCACCAATCCCTGGCTGGTGTTCTTCCTCCGCCCGCTTCGACGCTCGCCCGGCATCGTCTACGACGCCCATGGCGTTCCACACTCCGACACTTCGGCCCGGTTCGAGATGCGCACCACCGAATTCCGCGATCCGCTGATCTCGATCGTCACGCGCTGCGGTTGGGAGTGGCGTCCCCTGCTGTCGGACCGGACGAAGCGCGGATGAGGCGGATCACCCCCGCAACGGCACCAAGCGTCCACAGGATCCCGAGCCATCGGGATCCTGCTGGCGCAAAAACAACCGCCCCGTTGAACCCGAGGAACAACACCACGGCCCACCACACGAGACGCCCTCTGCGACCGAGCTGATTCCACCGCCATGCCACCCATGCCCATGCGATCAGGAACACGTAGTTCACCCACAGGCCACCGCCGGAACGCCATCCAGTAACGGCCGCCACTTGCGCCGCCGTTGCTTCCTCAGCGGCCGCATGGCTCCAGCCGTGCGCGACTTGAAATGCCAGGGCGGCGTGCACCCAGAGGCACACGCCGCCCAGCATCCAGCACAACCGCTCCGGACGGATCCACGCTGAAAGCACCCCGAATCCAAGCGCCGCCCAGATCGATGCCTTCAGCAGGAACACCACGGCGTTCCTTATCGGCCCGCGCCCTGAACGGTGACGTCCAGACAGACCGCTTCACTGGCACTCCGCGCAAAGACACGTCCACCGGCAACCACCGGGGTCGTCCAGCACTTCCCCGGCAGCACATCCGCACGCGCCACCTCCTTGTAGATGCCGGTCGCCGCTTCGATCAGCACCAGCTCACCCGTGTCCGACAACGCCAGGACGTGACGGTCCACCCCGATGACGTGTCCCGGCCCAAACCCGTTCTTCTCCCACTTCACCTCACCGGTCTTCACGTCAACACACTTCACCGGTCCGGTGCCGTACTCCTTGAACTGGAACATGCCGAACAGGTGTCCGTCGAAGAGCACCGGCGTGGACCAGTGGTTTGCCAACGGCTTGTTGCCAGCTTTCCGGTAGATCTCCGACGCCTTCCAGGAACCACCCTCCCGGGTGATCCGCGCCGCACCGGCCCCCACACCGTAACCTGCCGAGCAATAGACAACGTCCCCCGAAACCACGGGTGTGATCGCCGTCGACACCGCGAACGGAAACGCGTACCGCCAGAGTTCAGCGCCCGTCTTCACATCCACCGACAGCAACCCGGACTTCAGGAAAAAGACCGCCTGCCGCTGCCCGTGGATCTCGGTCACCAACGGCGTCGAGTGGGTCATCGTCTCATCAAACCCCTTCCACCGCACCGCACCCGTTGCCGCATCAAAGGCGAGCAACGATTGCCCGGATCCACCTCCCGCCACCAAAACCACGTCCCCGTCCACCACGGGCGACTGCGCGCTCTGCCACGAAATGTTCTTCCCACCGAATTCCTTCAAAAGGTCATGACGCCAGACTTCCTTCCCGCTCGCCCCGTCGAGGCACACCAGGACCAGCTTCGCCGACATCGCGTAGACGCGGCCCCCGGCAATCGCCGGACTCGACCGGGGTCCGTCGCCGCCCTTGTTGTCATCCGTGCCGGCGTCGCCGCCGTCATTGATCTTCATCGTGCCCAACGCGTGAACCCAGAGTTCCTTGCCGGTCCCGGCATCCCGGACCACCACCGCCTCCTGGTCCACCCCGTTGATGTCACGCAGCTCAAGGCACGCCGCACGTCCACCCGCCACCGCAAACGAACTGAACCCACCGCGACTCGGCACCCGCCACAGGACCTTGGGTCCTTCCGCCGGCCATGAACTCCGGATCTTCTCAGGCGAATGCCCTGTTCCCAACGGACCACGGTACCCCGGCCAGTCCGCTGCCTCAGCCATCAATGCCCCCAGACAGGCCACCATCCCGATCGCGCCCACCTTCCGAATCGTCATTCCAGTCATGCGCCAAACCTGTGCCGCACAGGCCCTGCCTTCAACCCCAATCCTCTTCCTCTTCCGCCGCACGTCCCGCCTTCTCCATCGCCGCACGCAACTCCGACCGGAATGCGTAGCGATGCCGCGGCGTGATCAGGATCCTTCGTCGCCACCCGCTTCGCACGTGCACCACCATCTCCCGATGGCCCGGTTCCCATGTGTTCACCCACGACACCGTATCCAACAAGGCACCCTCCCGTCGCGGCTTTGAAATCCGCTCGATCTCGGAAAAGGGAATCTGCCGAAGGGTCATCCCAAAGCACATGATGCGAAGGCTCGTCCGGCCGACCACATAGCGGATCCGCGTCTTCATCCACGCGAGGAATCCACCGACCACAACCACCACGACCAGACCCGCCACCACCCACAACCAGGGATTCATCCATTCTCCTTTCGTCACGTCGGTGGCCTCGCCGCCACGGCGGCGGCCATCGTCGATACGCTCCGCAACACCTGCTGCGCCACCTGCTGGTCGGTGATCTTCACGCCATACTTCTTGTCCAACGCCACCACCAACTGCAACGCATCCACCGAATCCAGTCCCAACCCCTCCGGCCCGAACAACGGGCGATCATCTCCAATCTCCTCCGCCGTCACGGGCAGCATCAGCGTTTCCACCAGCATCGCCCGGATCTCGTTCCGAAGGTCGGTTTCGTTCATGAGTGCCCGCTCGATATACCCGGGTTCCTTCCGGCCTTCAAAGGATACCACCATCCACCTTCAACTCCGCCCCCGTCACGTACCCCGCCTCCACCCCCGCCAGGAACCGGACCACCGCCGCCACCTCCTCCGGCCGACCGAACCGCCGCATCGGCACTGTCAACAGGGCCGCCTGACGCCGTTCCGGACTGAGGTGCGCCAGCGCCTCCGTCTCCACATACCCGGGACAAACCGCGTTCACGGTGATTCCCAGTCGCGCCACCTCCTTCGCCAACGCATGCGTCAACCCCACCACCCCCGCCTTCGCTGCCGCATAATTCGCCTGTCCCGGCGGTGCCAGCAGCGCACTCAAGGATGCCATGTTCACAATCCGTCCGAATCGCCGCGCGATCATCCCGGGCAACACCGCCTGGCACCCATGGAACACCCCGTCCAGGTTCACCGCCAACACCCGGTCCCAGGAAGCCACCGGCATCGTGGCCAGCAACCCGTCCTCGGCCGCCCCGGCGTTGTTCACCAGCACGTCCACCCGCCCATCCACCGATTCGACCAACGCCACTGCCTTGGCCCACGACTCCCGCTCCGTCACCTCAAGATCCACGCACCGGCATCGCCCCTCCGATTCCGCACACAATCGCTCCGCCAACTCACGGTTGGAACGGACGCCCAGCCACACACGGTTCTGCGCATCCGCCCCCAACAGCGCCCGAGCCACCGCCAACCCCAACCCACCGTTGCCGCCCGTCACCAGTGAAACCTGCATGCCCCGTACCCAACCAACTCCCACCCCACCCCGGAAAGCAGGAATCCAAAACCCCGCCAGGAACGGTGCGGCGACGTCCTCGTCGCCCCCTCAAAGCCCCTCCCCAAGGCGATGAAGACTCACCACCCTCCTCAAAGACGGGGTGGCGACGTCCCCGTCGCCCCCTCAAAGCCCCTCCCCATGGCGATGAAGACATCGCCGCCCCGAATCGGGATCAAACTTGAAACCTGGAACTTGAATCTCCCCCCAAAAACACCCCCGCCAACCCCTGCAGGTTCGATCCCGCCACGCACACGCCCGTCCGCCCAGACCCGTTCACCACCCCCTCGATCGCCGCCACACATCCCCAGCCACCCGCCGCACCCAACCCGCTCCCAACGCGGCCCGACAACTCCTCCACCCCAGCCAAACCCACCCCGACCCCAAACACCTTTTCAACGCCCATTCCCCGAATTTCCGAAACCATCGCCTCCGCGATCGACTCCCGCGAGCGCCCTCGCAGATAGGGCCGCGGTGTCCCCACCCATTCCAGTTCCACGCTCCCTCCCTCCGTTCCCAGCAGCACCGCCGCCCCACCCTCCGACGTCACCGCGGACCGCGAAAACAGCCGCACCGCCTCCGCCGTCGTCCAGTCCGACTCCTCCGCGGCCACCACCAGGCAATGATCCACCCATCCACGCTCAAGCCAGTCCGAAGCCATCACCAGCCCACTCAGGAAACCCGTCTCATCCGACACGCACGT
>JAIXZE010000043.1 GCA_027489875.1 Verrucomicrobiales bacterium | reverse complement strand
CGGGGAGGCGATGTCCTCATCGCCCTGGGGAAGGGCTTTGGAGGGGCGACGGGGACGTCACCACCCCGTCTTTGAGCGGGGAGGCGATGTCCTCATCGCCATGGGGAGGGGCATTGGAGGGGCGACGGGGACGTCGCCACCCCGTCTTTGAGCGGGGAGGTGATGTCTTCATCGCCATGGGGAAGGGCTTTGGAGGGGCGACGAGGACGTCACCACCCCGTCTTTGAGCGGGGAGGCGATGTCCTCATCGCCGTGGGGAGGGGCTTTGGAGGGGCGACGGGGACGTCGCCACCCCGTCTTTGAGCGGGGAGGTGATGTCCTCATCGCCATGTCACCACCCCGTCCTTGGATGAGAGGATGGCGATGCAGTGGCATGGGCGTGCCGTTTCTTGGGGACCCTTGCTTTCACAGGGGGAAGGGGATTTCCTCACCGGCATGCCAACAGGCAGCGGTTCGGAAACCTCGGACGCGTGCTTCGCGGATGGGTCCTTCACCCATGTGCGCGGCAACCCTTCTTCCCCTCGTGTGTTGTTGCGCCTGCGCGGCTTGATCCTGGCTTTGGTGGCGCTGGCTGGTTTTTGGGCAGCGCTCACGTGTCGGGCGGCAACCACGAATGACCCTTCAGCGATCTCGCTTCCGGCGTTCCTTGCGCAATCAGGATTCCGGGTGGCTGCGTCGGCACCCGCCATGCCGGGGTACGTGGGTTCCGACGCCTGCCGCGAGTGTCATCGCGACGAGCACGGGTCGTGGCACGCCACGTACCATCGGACGATGACCCAGCGCATGACCCCGGAAGCGGTGCTCGGCCGGTTTGATGGGGCAGAGGTGATGTCGGGTGGGTATCGGTACCGACTGACGCAGGAAGGCGACCGGTACTGGTCGGAAGGACCGGATCCGGACCAGTTGATGTACTGGGTGCAGGGCAAGAAGCAGGCTCCTCCGGCGAACCTTCCGCGCGTCCGTCTGCCGGTCGTGATGGCGACGGGTTCGCATCACTACCAGACCTACTGGGTGCCGAGTCCGAAGCATCCGGGGGTGTTGCAGACCTTGCCGGTGGTCTTTCTGAAGGAGAGTCGGCAATGGGCTCCGCGCGAGGCGGCCTTCCTGCATGGGCCGGACGATCCGGAGCGCTTCGTCACCCAGTGGAACCATCACTGCATCTTGTGTCACAGCACGGGTGGGAATCCCGGTCTGGATGAAGCCACGGGTGGCTTGAACACGCAGGTGGCGGAGTTGGGCATTTCCTGTGAGTCCTGTCACGGACCCGGCAAGCCGCATGTGGACCTGCGCCGGTCGTTGTTGCCCGGGGTGAAACCGGAGAAGGATCCGATCGTGAATCCGAAGCGCCTGGATTCCCAACGATCGAGCGAGGTGTGTGGCCAGTGCCATGGCGTGTTCCTGCATCGGGACGAGTTTGGGTTCGAGTTTGCGAAGAACGGGAATCTGTTCCGGCCCGGGGAGGTGCTGGAGAGGACCCGGTACTATCCGCGGCATCCGCGTCCGGGGGCCCCGGCCGCGGCGTGGGCGGACCTGCGGCGGAATCCGGGATTCTTCCGGAACCGCTGGTGGCCGGACGGGCAGATGCTGGCCGGGGGACGTGAGTTCACCGCGATGCGCGAGACGGGCTGTTACGAGAAGGGCGGCATGTCGTGTCTGACCTGTCATTCGATGCATTCGAGTGATCCGGACGATCAGTTGCGTCGGGACCGACCGGGTTCCACGGCTTGCGTGGAATGTCACCGGGAGCCGCGGTACACGACGGACATCTCGGCGCACACGCACCATGCGCCGGCCTCCAGTGGGAGCGATTGCCGGAACTGTCACATGCCGCACACGGCCTACGCGCTGTTCAAGGCGATCCGGAACCACCAGATCAGCGTTCCGCGGGTGGCACCGGTGACTTCGGGGAATGCGTTGAACGCCTGCAACCTCTGCCATCTCGACCAGACGTTGGCGTGGACGCAGGGCTGGTTGGACAAGTGGTATGGGGTTCCCCGGAAGGAGTTGCCGCCGGAGTCTGCCTCGGTTTCGGCGGTTGCGGACTGGATGCTTCGGGGGCATGCGGCGCAGCGGATCATTGCGGCGTGGCATCTGGGCTGGGAGCCGGCGATGGCGACCGGTGGCGGTGGATGGGTGGCGGGGATCGTGGGAACAGGGTTGGCGGATGACTATGGTCCGGTGCGGTTCGTGGCGGCGCGGAGTCTCCGCCGACAACAGGGGCAGGGGCGGTTGGAATATGACTTTCTGGGCGATCCGGCAGCCCGTCCGGGCATCGTGGAGCGGATTCTGGCGGGCAAGCCGGTGGGTCCCTTGGCCCTTCCCGATGAGGAAAGCCGGCAGCGGCTGCTTCTGGGAGTGGATGGGGCTGCGGATGTTGGGCGGATCCGGCAATTGCTGGGGAAGCAGGATCGGCGTTCGGTGACGGTGAATGAATGACGGTGGGAACCGTGGCGGAATGGCGTCACGGGGTACTCCAAAAAAGTCACTTCTCCTGACTGGTCGACTGGCGGGAGCAGGGGTAGGGTCTTCACGTCGCCTCTAGGTGGAGGATGACCTGCGGCGGGCGCCGGCGGTGTGATTCCGTGTGTCATCCCGGCGCCCGCCGATAGTTTTTGTTCCTGTGCCGCGGCTTGACGCTGGCGGTGGTTCCGGGTGGAGTTCGGCCCCATGAAGAAGCTCGTGGTTGCTACCGCGCTGGTCGTCACCGTTCTGGCAGGTGCCGGCTGCTACAAGACCAAGGAAGGCCGTTATCGCGCCGGCATGCCGTTCTCGAAGGACACCATCGAAAGCCGTTATGAACGGCCGGTGGATCAGGTTTATCAGGCCGCCAAGGCGACGTTGGAGTTCAACGGCGCGTTGAACTCGGAGTCCTCCTCGGCCACTGGCGACACCGCCGCCCGCACGCTCACCGGGAAGGTGAACAAGCGGACGCTCTGGATTCAGGTTGATGAGGTCGAACCCCGCGTGACCCGCGTCCAAGTCCAGGCCCGCAAGTCTGCTGGGCGTGGCGATGTGGATCTCGCTTCCGAGATCGACAAGCAGATCGCCCTCCGTCTCCGCTGAGCGCGGGGAGGAGTTTCCAGTTTCAGGATTCAAGTTCGAAGCTTGGGACGGGAGGTCTTGGGTTCCAGGGAGTTGGGAGGTTCGTCAGGAGGTTCGTCATCGCCTCCTGACGTCGTCGACTACGGTCGGAGGGTGACTCACCTTCGCCGCGTGGGGGCACGCGGCCTTCAAGTGGGAGGTTCCAGTTCCCAGACGCCAGTTCCGGGTTGCTTGCCCCAAAGGGGCAACCGGCGAAAGCCCGGGGTGGAACCCCGGGGACCACGCCACACAACGTCCTCCGTGCCCTGAAAGGGCACACGGAAGAGGGGGCGTATGGTCACCGTTCGCCCCGTTGGGGCGAGATGCCATGGGGTGGGGTGACCCAGGGTTCCGCTCCGCTCCACCCCGGGCTGTCGCCGTGCGCCGCGTTGCGGTGGCGGTGGGCGCGGGATGCATCTCGGGGGGAATGCGTCCCCAATGGCACAACCGCTGACTTCAGGTGTCAGAACCCTGCGGTGACAATGTTGAATCGGGACTTGGCGCGCGGCGCAGGGACCTGAAACTTGAAACTGAAAACTTCGAACGTCCCCTTCACCCGGCCTTATCGAACATCTTGCCGGGGTTCAGGATGCCGTGGGGGTCGAGGACGTTGCGGAGTTCGCGCATGACGCGCATCTGGGCGTTGCCGGCGAATTTCGGGAGGAATCCCTTCTTCGCCACACCGACACCGTGTTCGCCGGTGATGGTGCCGCCGAGGCGGATGGCTTCGTCGAAGATCTCGTGGAAGGCGAGTTCCACGCGGTGCATCTCCTCGTGGTTGCGTTCGTCGGTGAGGAAGGTCGGGTGGAGGTTGCCATCGCCCATGTGACCGAAGGTGCCGATACGGAGCTTGTACTTGCGGGCGATGCCGTCGACGAAGCGGACCATGCGGGCGAGTTCGGACCGGGGCACGGTGGCGTCCTCGAGGATGGTTGTGGGTGCGAGGCGGGCGAGTGCGGAGAAGGCGCTGCGGCGGGCGGCGGCGAGTTGGTTGGCCTCGTTGTCATCCTTGGCGATACGCACCTCGCGGCAGCCGTTCTTGCGGGCGATCTCGACCATCTTCGCGGCTTCGTCCTCGACCTGCGCGGGGTGGCCGTCGCTCTCCATGAGCAGCAGGGCTTCGCAATCGGTGGGCAGACCCACCTTGGCGAAGTCCTCGACGCAACGGATGGTGGTGCGGTCGAGGAACTCGAGGGTGCAGGGAATGATCTTGGCGGCGATGATGTCGCTGACGGTCTGGGCGGCGGCGTCCATCGCGGCGTAGGTGGCGACGATGGTCTTCTTGGCGGCGGGTTTCGGGATGAGTCGGAGGAGGACGGCGGTCATCACGCCGAGGGTGCCCTCGGATCCGATGAAGAGGTCCTTGAGGGAGTAGCCGGCGACGTCCTTCACGCACTTGTTGCCGGTGACCATGACTTCGCCATCGGGGAGGACGACGGTGAGGCCCATGACGTAGTTGCGGGTGATCCCGTATTTGAGGCCGCGCAGGCCACCGGAGTTCTCGGCGACATTGCCCCCGATGGTGCTGATCTTCATCGAGCCGGGATCGGGCGGGTAGAAGAGGCCGGCGGCGGTGGCGGCTTCGGCGACCTGGAGGGTGGTGATGCCGGGTTCGACGAGGAGGGTGAGGTTGGCCTCGTCCATCTCAAGGATCCGGTTCATGCGCACGGTGCAGAGCACGATGCAGCCGGGGACCGGGAGGGATCCGCCCGAGAGACCCGTGCCCGATCCTCGGGTCACGACGGGGATGCGTTCGCGATTGGCGAGACGGAGGACGGCGGAGACCTCCGCGGTGGAGGTGACGAATGCCACGCAGCCAGGGAGTTGGTTGAGGGCGGCGGTGCCATCAAAGGAGTAGACGAGCAGGTCCTCGGGCGAGGTGAGCAGATCCTGCGGGCCCACGATGCCTGCGAGTTCGGCGAGGATGGACGGAGACAACGGCATGGGCGAAGCCTGCGGAAGGGGCGCGGGGCGTGGGAAGCGAGAAGTTGTCCCGACGCTTACCGCGCGATGGCGTGCAGGGTGCGCATGGTAGCCACGAACAGGGTCTTGTTGGCGGCGACAGGGGTGGCGCTGATGGGGGAGTCGAGGTCGACCTGGTGGAGGATCTTCTTCTCGCGGCCGTGGGCGAAGACCCAGAAGTCGCCGCGGCGGGTGCCGATGAAGACCTTGTTGTCGGCGATCAGGGCCGAGCCCCAGGCTTCGCCGCGGAGTTCCTGGGCCCAGACGGTGGCTCCGGTGCGGGCATCGAGGCAGTGGAGTGTCCGCATGGAATCGGCGGCATAGACGAGGCCATCCTGGACGGCCGGGGTGGCCATGGTGTGGCGTCCGAGCGGGGTGGACCAACGCAGGTGGGTGGCGGTGACGTCGCCCTTGCCCGTGGGATCGATGCACTTCAGCCACGCGGCGTTCTTGCCCCAGAACCAGTCGCCCCCGCCGGCCACGTACAGGCGCCCCTCGTGCCACACCGGCATGCCGTAGATGTTGGAGGGACTGACGGCCTTGTTGCTGTTGTAGCGATGGATTTCGTCCTTCGGGGCCTCGGGGTCGAAGTCGAACTTCCACTCGGCCTTGAAGCGATGGAGCGGGTCGCGGGCTTTGAAGTCCTGCGGTAGAGGTGCGAATCCGTAGAGCACGCCATCGCCGCCGGCGAAGAACAGGCGATCCCGTCCGTCGACCTTCGCCATGGAGGGGGACGACCAGGTGCAGTGGAAGATGCGTGGGGCGATGTTCTCGTCGTCGCGGGCGAGGATCTTGCCGGTCTTCTTGTCGAGGACCAGCAGGCTGGGTGCGTCGGGCGTACGGATCTTCTTGTGGGTGTTGTCCACCCCGGTGCCGGAATTCAGGTAGAGGTGGTCGCCGTGGATCAGGATGGAGGAGTGGGCCGCGTCGTGGGACCAGATGCCGGCGTCGCGGGTGAGGTCGGTGTGCCAGAGCACGTCGGCGTCGAGCGGGCCCGTCGGGATGGGTGGTTGGTCGGCGGGAGAATGAAGGCGGGCTTCGTCCTGGAAAGGGCCGTCGTTGCCGTTGGCCATGCCGTCGAGGTCGAGGCAGACGACTTCGCCCCGGCTGGTGACGACATAGACGCGGTTGCCCTCGACGGTGGCGGGCGAGGAGAGGCCGGACTTGGGCCAGTCGAGGTACGGATCCTCGGTGCGCTTCGGGGCGATGAGTTGCCAGGCGAGTTCGCCGGTGGCTTCGTGGAAGCACATGAGGACGCCGCGGTCGCCTTGGTGGCGGGCGTCACGGGGTTCGCCGTTGTTGGTGCCGATCAGCACACGGCCGCGGGCGATGACCGGGGAGGAATGGGATTCGGTGCCGAGCCGGACGGACCAGCGGACGTGGTGGCGGTTGGTGGGGTTGAAGGAGTCCGGAAGGCCGGTCTCGGCGGAGGTCTGATTGCGGGTCCAGGCCTGGCCCAGTTGGGCGTGGTCGGCGGCGGAGAGTGGAGCGGAGAAGAGGGACAGGGCGAAGAGGGCGACGAGGACGTCGCCGCCCCGGACGGGACGGGATTGGAGTGGGGCGACGAGGACGTCGCTGCCCCGGACGGGATGGGATTGAAGTGGGGCGACGAGGACGTCGCTGCCCCGGACGGGATGGGATTGAAGTGGGGCGACGAGGACGTCGCCACCCCGGACGGGATGGGATTGGAGTGGGGTGACGGGGACGTCGCTGCCCCGGACGGGATGGGATTGGAGTGGGGCGACGGGGACGTCGCTGCTCCGGACGGGATGGGATTGGAGTGGGGCGACGAGGACGTCGCTGCCCCGGATGGGACGGGATTGGAGTGGAGCGACGAGGACGTTGCTGCCCCGGACGGCGGTGTTCCCGCGCAGGCGGTGGAGCGGGTTCACGCGAGGATTTCCGGGATGATCTTGCCGGCGATGCCGGTGAGGCGGGCGTCGAGGCCCTGGAACTTCACGGAGAGGCGGGTGTGTTCGATGCCGAGGGCGCGGAGCATGGTGGCGTGGAGGTCGTGGACATCGATGGGGTTCTCGACGGCGGAGTACCCGAGTTCGTCGGTGGCACCGTAGACGATGCCGGGCTTGATGCCGCCGCCGGCCATCCAGATGGAGAAGCCGGCGTTGTGGTGGTCGCGTCCGTCGCCGCCCTGGCTCATGGGGGTGCGGCCGAATTCGCCGGCCCAGACGATGAGGGTTTCATCGAGCATGCCGCGCTGGCGGAGGTCGGTGATGAGGGCCATGCAGGCGCGGTCGATCTCCTGGGCCTTGAACTCGACGCCTTGCTTGACGCCGCCGTGGTGGTCCCAGTCCTTGTGGTACAGTTGGATGAAGCGGGTGCCGCGTTCGGCGAGGCGGCGGGCGAGGAGACAATTGGCGGCGAAGGAACCGTCGCCGGGCTTGCATCCGTAGAGTTCGAGGGTGGCGGCGGATTCGCGGGAAACGTCCATCAACTCGGGGACGCTGGCCTGCATGAGGAACGCCATCTCGTACTGGGCGATGCGCGTGGCGATCTCGGGATCATCGACGACGGCGTCGTGGCGGGCGTTGAGTTGGTTGATGGCCTGGACGACGCGTTGCTGGCGGTCGCGGGTCACGCCGGGTGGGTTGCCGAGGTAGAGGACGGGATCGCCCTTGCCGCGCAGGTGGACGCCCTGGAAGCGGGAGGGCAGGAGGCCAGCGGCCCACTGGCGGGCGGCGATGGGCTGGTTCTGGCCGCCGCGGCCGAGCGAAGTGAGGACGACGAAGCCGGGAAGGTCTTCCGCCTCCGAGCCGAGGCCATAGGTGAGCCATGAGCCCATGGACGGGCGGCCGGCGATCTGCGAGCCGGTGTTCATGAACATGTGGGCCGGGTCGTGATTGATGGCCTCGGTGGTCATGGAGCGGATGAGGCAGATCTCATCGATGACGGATCCGATCTGTGGGAAGAGTTCGCAGATCTCGGTGTTGTTCTTCCCGAAGGCCTTGAACTTCAGCTGCGGGCCGTAGCACACGAGTTTCTGGCCTTGCAGCTGCGCGATCTGCTTTCCCTTGGTGAAGGATTCCGGCATCGGCTGGCCGTGCATGGAGACCAGCTTGGGCTTGGGGTCCCAGGTCTCGAGGTGGGAGGGGCCGCCCGCCATCGTCAGCCAGATCACGCGCTTGGCCTTGGGCGGGAAGTGGTGTGGGCGCACCACGCCCGGCCAGCGGTCCTTCTTCTGCCCCTCCGTTGCTGCGCGCAGGAGGTCCGGTTGCAGGATGGAGGCCAGGGCCAGCGCACCCACGCCCTGCGAGGTGCGACCGAGGAACGTCCGGCGCGTCTGCTGCTGGGAGCGGAACTGACGGAATTCTTGGGAGGGGTTCATGATCAGGAGCGGGTGATGGTTTCGTGGAGGTTGAGGATGGCCCGGGCGATGTCGGTCCACGCGGCGAGTTCAGCAGCCGAAAGGTTTTTGGGCGGTGGGTTCATTCCAACGGCGATGAAGGCGCGTGCGGCGTCGGGATCGGCGGTGAACTCCGCGAGTTGCTTCTCGAAAAGCTGGGTGAGCGTCTGGAGTTCCTCGGGTGTGGCGGGGCGGGCGAGGGCTTGTTGCCAGGCCCAGGCGATGCGACCGCGCGTGTCCTTGGGGGCTTCGTGGAGGATCCGGGTGGCGAAGCTGCGGGCGGCTTCCACATAGGACGGGTCGTTCAGGAGCACGAGCGCCTGCTGCGGAATGTTGGAACGTGAACGTTCGGCGGCGCATTCCTCGCGAGTGGGCGCGTCGAAGGCCAGCATGCTCGGATGGGTGTAGGAGCGCTGCCACCAGGTGTAGAGACCGCGGCGATACTGGGCGGCCCCGGCCGACGCGTCGTAGCCGCGTTGCGGGAAGTTCAGGTTCTCCCAATAGCCGTCGGGTTGGTAGGGCCGGGCGCTGGGGCCACCAACGACGGGCGAAAGCAATCCGGAAAGGGCGAGGGCGTTGTCGCGGACGAGTTCCGCGTCGAGGCGCCAACGGCTTTGGCGCGCGAGATCGCGGTTCTCGGGGTCGCGGGCGATTTCATCCCGGGACGTGGTGGAGGCCTGACGGTAGGTCTGGCTGAGGACGATGGTGCGGACCATGTGCCGCATGTCCCAGCCGGAGTCGCGGAACTCACAGGCGAGCCAGTCGAGGAGCGGTTGGTTGACCGGGGGTTCGCCCTGCGCGCCGAGATCGTCGAGCACCTTGGAAAGGCCGATCCCGAAGAACTGCTTCCAGAGGCGGTTCATGACCGTCCGGGTGGTGAGCGGGTTCTCGGGGGCGACGATCCATTCGGCGAGGTCGAGGCGGCTGAGCTTGCGCGTTGGTTTGGCGTAGTTGGCCGACAGCGCGACGGGCAATGCCGGTTCCATGATGTCGCCGGTCTCCACGAGCCAGTTGCCGCGTGGGAGTACCCGGACGGTCCGGGGTTCGCCACGTTCCGTGACGATGCACCGGGGGAGGGTGGATTCGAAGTCGGCGAGAGCCTTTCGGCTGTCGTCGAGCATGCTGCGCAAGTCGGCGAGGGCGGGCGTGGATTTCCGGAACTCGGTCCTCAGCTTGGCGGATTGTTCGGCGTTGCGATCCTTCGCGGGAACCCGAAGCAGATCGGCGAGCGCGGGCGGCGGAGGCAGGGCCCCGGGACTGCGGACGGCATCGGCTCGGTCCGACGCGGACAGGCGGAAGCGGCCGAGGGTATGGCTACCGTGGCCGTGCCGCTGGCGGAGTTCGACGACGAGGGTTTCGCCGGGAGCAATTTCCGCGGGTGCGGTGAGTTCGAGCAGCAGTTGGTGGATCTTGCCGGTCTCGGGGAGGATCGCCCAGCCGGGGACGGGGCCCTTGGCATCGAGGTCGATGGTGGCGGCAGCGGTCCAGGCCTTGTAGGGATTGTTCTCGGCGTGGCTGGTCTGCTCGTGCGTCGCGCGGGCCGTGACGAAGGAAAGGGTTCGGACGGGTGCGCCGGAACGTTCGATCCGCGCCGAGACCTCGTTCAGCACGAAGTTGCCGTTTCCGGCGCGGCCGGGTCCCTTCGCGGGCAACGAATCATCCGGCAAGGCCTCGACGCGGAGGGCGGCGATGCGCGAGGGCGCATTGGTGAGCGAGATCGTGTAGGTGTCGAGGTCGGGGTTCTTGCCCGAGGCGAGGATGGATCGGTCGTCGCGGATCTTGAGGGTGGCACCCTCGGCGGAGTCGGCCCGTGCGGGGATGAGGCGGGTCCAGCGATCCTCGGCGGCCATGGCCTCGAGCCAGCCCTTTTCCCAGGAGGCGTAGGCGTCGTTGAGTTCGGGGTGCGGCCCGTTGAAGTCGGCCTCGAGCGAACGCAGCACCTCGCGGCGGCGGTGGAGTTCGGTCGCCTGTTTTTCGTCCGGCACGAAGATGCCGTCTTCGCGACGACCGATGATGGTCTCCTTCACATCGGCGAAGAAGGCGCCCATGGCGTAGAAGTCGCGGGTGCTGATGGGATCGAACTTGTGGTCGTGGCACTGGGCGCACCCGATGGTCTGTCCCATCCACACGGTGCCGATGGCGCGGACGCGATCGGTGAGGTAGCGGGATTCGTAATCCTTCGTCTGGGCACCGCCTTCCTCGGTGGTCAGGAGCAGGCGGTTGAAGGCGGAACCCACGAGGGATTCGAGACCGCCGCCCGGCAGCAGGTCGCCGGCGATCTGTTCGCGGGTGAAGGTGTCGAAGGGCTTGTTCCGGTTGAACGCCTGAATGACGTAGTCGCGGTAGGGCCAGATGTTCCGGGGATTATCTGAGTGGTAGCCGATGGTGTCGGCGAACCGGGTGACATCCAGCCATTGGATCGCCATTCGTTCGCCGTAATGGGGCGAGGACAGGAGGCGATCGACGAGGCGTTCGTAGGCGTCCGGGGAGGTGTCCGCCTCGAAGGCGGCAACGTCGGCGGGGGAAGGCGGGAGTCCGACAAGATCGAAGTGGAGCCGGCGGGCGAGGGTGCGGCGATCGGCTTCGGGGG
Organism: Verrucomicrobiales bacterium; assembly: GCA_027489875.1. Classification (GTDB taxonomy): domain Bacteria; phylum Verrucomicrobiota; class Verrucomicrobiia; order Limisphaerales; family UBA9464; genus UBA6176. The sequence continues at coordinate 2,703 of JAIXZE010000043.1, read as the reverse complement.
TGGGCTTGATGCCGAGGGTACCGAAGCGGCGGCGCACGAGGTCATCGATGGCCGACGGACCGGAAGGCGCTGGGGGGCGAACGGGCGGTTGGTAAGCCCAGTGGCCCTGATACTCGGCTCCCTCGGTGATCCATTGGATGAGGGTGGCCCGCTGGGCGGCCGTGAGGTTCTTGTGCGACTCCGGCGGCGGCATGAGGTCGTCGGCGTCCGTGGTTTCGAGGCGGCGGACGAGTTCGCTCTCGCGAGGCTTGCCGGCAACGATGGCGGGCTTGCCGGACTTCGCCGGTGCGATGGCGGCGTCGCGGAGGTCGAGGCGCAGGCCGCCCTTGATCTTCTGCACGTCGGGGCCGTGGCAGGCGAAGCAGTTGTCTGAAAGGATCGGGCGGACCTCGCGGTTGAAATCGACCTTCGCGCCGTAGACCAAGGCGGGCAGGCAGCAGAGGGCCAGTACGGCGGCCAGGGAGGCGCCGTTGGGGAAGGACTTGCGGACAATGCTCATGAGACTCGGGGGCTTGAGGAACGATGCCCCAGCCGTGGATGGAATCCAGCGGGGATTTGGGGAGGAGTTGCCAGATGCCAGAATGAAGGCCGGGTGCCCTCACCCGGCGGGGTTGGGGATGCGCCGCGTGAGGGCACGCGGCCTTCAAATTGTCCCGGAAGGCCACGTGCCTTGACTTGAGGCTTCATCCCCGCACCATCGCGGCGTGTCTGAGATGACCTCCATTTCCGGTGAACTGCGCTACGAAATCGTCCGCAAGATCTATGAGGGCGGAATGGGCATTGTCTACGAGGGACTCCAGCATGGTTCGCGGGGGTTCCAGAAGCGGGTTGCGATCAAGGTCATCCGGGAGAAGTACGCACGGCAGCCGGAGTTCATCGAGAACTTCATCGGGGAGGCCAAGCTGGTGGCGGACCTGATCCACACCAACATCGTCCAGACCTACCATCTCGGGGAGACCGGCGGAGCCTGTTACATCTGCATGGAGCTCATCCGCGGGGTGAACCTGGAGCAGTTCTGCGAGCAGTTGCACCAACGGGGACGGAAGCTGCCCATCGAGTTGGCGGTGTTCATTGTTTCGCGTGTGGCGCGCGGTCTGGCTTACGCCCATGCGAAGACCGATCGGGACGGCAACCTTCTTGGGATCGTCCACCGGGACGTCAGTCCCAAGAACATCATGATCGCCTTCGAGGGCGACGTGAAGCTGACGGACTTTGGCATCGCCAAGGCGCGTGGGTTCCTGAAGGACAAGGAGGGTGAGGAGGTCGCCGGCAAGCCGGAGTACATGAGTCCGGAGCAGGCGGATTTCCAGATCACGGACAAACGGTCGGACGTCTTCTCGGCCGGTATCGTGCTGTCCGTGCTGCTCACGGGCCAAAACATCTTCAAGTGCTCCGCGGCCGAGGAATCCCGCCAGCGGGTGGTGGAGTGCCGCCTGCCGGACTTCCGGGAAATGAATCCCGAGATCGATCCGCGGTTGAACCAACTCCTGCAAAAGGCCATGGCCCGCATGCCGGCGGATCGTTTCCAGACGGCGGAGGAACTCCTCTATGAGCTGGAGTATTTCATCTATCACCGGGGCTATGGGCCCACGAACGAGACGCTGGGCAAGTTCATCCGCGAACTGTTCGCCGAGGAACCCGCCTCCAGGAAAGTAGCCCGAGGTGGCACGATGAAGATGCCTTCGGGGACGAAGGGTTCCACCCGTGGCACGCAGACGGGGTCGACCACCCGTTCCACGACCCGTTCCAAGACGCCCGCGCCGGTGCGCGGTTCCTCCCTTTTCGACCAGATCAAAAAGAAGCTCCGATGAGTCGCCGTTCCACCTCGAAATCCCGTCAGGTCACCCTGGGTCTGTTGCAGCACGCCTGCACGCCGGACCCGCGTGAAAACCTCGCCACCTGTCTTGCGGCTGCCGATCGGGCGGGCAAGGACGGGGCCCAGATCATCTGCACGCAGGAGCTCTTCCGTTCGCAGTACTTCTGTCAGGCGGAGAAGCACGAGTACTTCAAGCTCGCCGAGAAGATTCCCGGGCCTTCCGTGGAGGCCTTCCAGAAGGTGGCGCGGAAGCACAAGGCGGTGGTGATCGCCTCGCTGTTCGAGAAGCGCGCCGAGGGGCTCTACCACAATACAGCGGTCGTGATTGATGCCGACGGCACCTTCCTCGGCATCTACCGGAAGATGCACATCCCGGATGATCCGCTGTATTACGAGAAGTTCTATTTCACGCCGGGCGACACCGGGTTCCGGGCGTGGGACACGCGTTACGGCCGGCTCGGAGTCCTCGTCTGCTGGGACCAGTGGTATCCTGAGGGCGCCCGCCTGACAGCGTTGCAAGGCGCGGAGATTCTCTTCTACCCGACGGCGATCGGGTGGCATCCGTCGGAGAAGGCCGAGTACGGCACGAACCAGCACGGGGCGTGGGAACTGATCCAGCGTTCGCATGCGGTGGCCAATGGATGCTACGTGGCCTCGGTGAACCGGATCGGTGTGGAGACGCCCGAGGGCGGCGATGGCATCGAGTTCTGGGGTCAATCCTTCGTGGCGGGTACGTCGGGCCAGATCCTCGCCAAGGCGTCGGTGGCGAAGCCGGAGAACCTGCTCGTCGAGATCGATCTCGAGAAGGTGGACACCACCCGCACCCACTGGCCGTTCCTGCGGGATCGGCGCATTGATGCCTACGGGGACCTGACCCGCCGGTTCAT